>JAJDJF010000001.1 GCA_030267065.1 Desulfovibrio sp. OttesenSCG-928-C06
AGAGTCTTTGGCCACCGGAGGCCAGCATACTCGCGGTATGCCCCTAAATACCAGGACCTGCCCGCGACCAGGAGAAAGCTCCCGGCTGTCTCGGTTACGTTGTCTTGCTCCTGCATGCAGCGGCTTTTGGTGGCCGCGAAAACGAGGTGTAAAATGCAAAGCCCGTCCCCCATACTGGAGGCCGCGCGTGATATTGTTCTGCGAGCTGGGGACATAATCCGCGAAAACCACCGCAAGCCACGCCAGATACGTTACAAGGGCCGAATCGATATTGTTACCGATACGGACGTTGAGGTGGAGCGTTTTATCCGTGGCGAGCTTTCGCGTCTGACTCCGGACGTAGCCTTTATGGGTGAGGAAGGCGCGGCCGAGACTGTTTTGACCGGTGATGTCTGGATCCTCGACCCGCTGGATGGAACGATCAACTTCACACACGGGCTGCCATTTGTGGCTACCTCTCTGGCTTTGTGGCGTTCGGGCCATATTGAGTGCGGCATCGTGAACCTGCCGCTCCTTGACGAATGCTTCTGGGCCGAACGCGGTAAGGGGGCTTTCTGCAATGGTGAACGCATCAGCGCAAGCGATGTTTCCGAGCCTGACAAATCATTGCTGGCAACCGGTTTTCCATACGATATTCGCGAAGTTCTGCCGCTGATCATGTCGCGTTTTTCCAAGGCATTGCAAAACGGGCAGGGCGTCCGGCGTTGCGGGGCTGCTGCCATGGACCTGGCTTATGTGGCTGCCGGGCGTTTTGATGGATTTTTCGAAGAAGGCCTCAAGCCGTGGGACATGGCTGCTGGCTGGCTTCTGGTTGAGGAAGCTGGAGGAACTGTAAGCAGGCTGGACGGCAGCGCTTTTGCCCTGCACCATCCGGATATTCTGGCTTCCGCTCGCGATCTGCACCCAGCGCTGGTCAAGGTGCTAAACGCCGAATAAGTCGCAGGCGCTGTAAGCCCATTTCAGGGCTGGCGAGAGAAGTTCCGACATGTCGGACATGAGGGCGTCAAGCTCGTCTTTGTCCACAAACATTCCTGCGGCTATTTCAGATGCATCCGGGGTAATGATCAGGTGCGCCGGGTTGCTTATGAACAGCGCCACCAGACTGTTGTCCGTATCTGGCGTGGGTTCGGTCATTGCGGCCAGTTTCAGGTGCACGTTGGTAACGCCAAGCTCTTCGGCTGTTTCGCGCAGGGCGGCTTCCTCAAAAGATTCACCCGCCTTGACGTATCCGGCGGCGGAAACTCCCCAGGCGCCGGAATAGGTTGACTTTTTCTCCGAACGCTTGTGTATGTAGATTTTTCCGCTGTTATTGCGTACAACAATCAGCACAACCTTCAAGGGCAGTTTTTGCGGCAGGGCCTGTCTTCTGGGCATCAGCATCAGCGGCGCATGTTCCGCATCCAATACCTCAAGGTATTCTTCGTCAGGAATGGCGAACAGATGTTCAGACTTGTTTTTTCGCATAATTTACCAATGGCGGCCATATGGCGGATACATATTTACAGAACCCGCAGCCAGTGTTCAGGATTTTAACCGAAAACGACCTGGACTCGGTGCTGGAGCTTGAACGGGAAAGTTTTTCCACTCCCTGGACGCAGGAACAGTACACCCTGCTGCTTAAAGCCGGGGCCTGCCGTCTGTTCGGCGTTGAGGAGGCCGGGGCAATTGTTGCCTATGCAGCCGTTTCCATGGTCAAGGCGGCTGGTGAACTGGAAATATACAATATCGCGGTGCGTTCTGACAAGCGCCGTCAGGGATTGGGGCGCGAACTGCTGGCGGCTGTTATTCGCGCAGCCAGTGGACTGGGAATAAACCGGGCCGTTCTGGAAGTGCGCGAAAGCAACGTGGCTGCCATTGCCCTTTACGAGTCGCTTGGCTTCAGTCAGGTCGGCAAAAGAAGAAACTATTATACAGGGCCGGAAGAAGATGCCCTGGTTTACGAATACAGTTGGTAAAACAACGGAGTTGCTGAATATGAAAAAATTGGTGGCCGCAAACTGGAAAATGTACAAGAACAGGACCGAAGCGGCGCAATGTGTTCTGGATTTGATCCCGCTTCTTAAACATATTCCGGCTGACCGCGAAGTGGCTCTGTTCGCTCCTTTTACCGTGCTCGGCTCCTGTTCGGACGTGATAAATAGCAAGGGGGCCGACAACAGGCTGTTTCTGGGTGGTCAGGACGTTTATCCGGCAAGCGAGGGAGCCTTTACCGGTGAAATCTCTCCGGAAATGCTGGCTGACTGTGGCTGCCGCTTTGTGCTGACCGGTCACTCCGAGCGCCGCCACGTTCTTGGGGAATCCAGCGAATTTGTTGGGCGCAAGACTGCCTTTGCGCTGGAAAAAGGACTGGATGTGGTGCTCTGTATTGGCGAAACCCTTGAGCAGCGTGAGGCTGGTCAGCTGGAAAGCGTTCTTGCAGAACAGATTGGTGGCGGCACCGCAGATGTTCCGGCAGGCATCGAAGCCGCACGTCTCAGCTTTGCCTACGAGCCTGTCTGGGCCATTGGTACCGGAAAGGTGGCTGGTGAATCCGAGATACTTGAAGCCCATCTTCTTGTGCGCAGGCTTATTGAGAAGAAATTCGGCGCAAAAGCTTCTGAAATGCGGATTCTGTACGGTGGAAGCGTCAAGCCGGACAATGCCGGTAAAATAATAGGACTTGACAATGTGGACGGTCTGCTGGTAGGCGGTGCTTCTTTACAAGCGGAAAGTTTCAGCAAGATTGCCCTGGCCTGATGTGACAGGCGTTTAGCTAGCCGGTCTGATTGGTAAAAAGGGCTTACGTCTTGCGTGCGACTATATATTTTTAAGGAGAGGAACTTTGGACAAGATAATTTTGACGGTGCATATCGCAGTCTGTATCCTGCTGGTAATATTTGTCCTGCTGCAATCCGGCAAGGAAGGCATGGGCGTTATTTTCGGCGGCGGCAGTTCCTCGCTTTTCGGCAGTTCCGGCGCAGGTGGCATTCTTGTGCGTGTTACCACCATTGCCGCGATTATTTTCTTCTGCACTTCGCTGGGCTACAGCGTGGTTACTTCCAGCAAGCAGAGCAGCTCTGTTTCCCGCGTGCAGGAAGTTAACATTGAAGAGCCTGCCCCGCAGGATGCGCCTCCCGCTCCTGTTACCCCGGCAGAATAAAGTCTTTTAGAATGAATGATAAAAGCCGCCAGTTTTTATTGGCGGCTTTTTTTATACATAAGCGACAGGTTAAAAGCTTTTGATGAATGGTCGCTGGGTGCCTGAGAGCTTTACGGAATATTTGCTCATCTAGCTGCAAGCACAAAAAAAGCCGCAGGAAAGCGGCTCTTTAAGGTTAAATTCTGTTTGTCTTGCTGCCTTTGTCTGGCAGTCAGCTGGTATCGGATTTGCCTTATCTGGCAAAGTAGAAGTGACTCATTTCGCCTTTCATGCTGATTTTGTACGAGTTGTTGCTGGCCGCGTTACTGGCGCTCTGGTAACTTTGCAGTCCGGTGCGCTCGCCAATGACCTTGCCGATGTTGCTTACATCACGCAGCAGTTCAGATTGTGAAGCTATCTCGCTGAAAGCTTCGGACAGTTCCGGCTTTCCCGCAAGGGCCGCTTCAATTTTTTCTTTGTCTGCATGTTCCTGCGCAAGGGTAAGCTGGTTTTCCGCATTCAGCTGGAGCGTGATTTTTTCGGAAAGGTCTATTCCCTGCGCTGCCAGCGAAGTGTAGATTTCATCAACAAATGCGTCTTGCAGGCTGGAAATATTGCTGCTTAATGCCTGCATCACGTTGTCATCCGGGTGGTCGATGGCTTTGAGGATATTTTGCAGCCTCGGGGCCAGCGCTGAAAGACTTGCCTGATCCGTCAGCTGCGACAGCGCGCTGGCGGTTGAGGTGTCTTGTGCATTTTCCCTGCGTGGCTGGATATTTTCCACATACTGGGTATTGCTGGTGTCATTGATGCTGCCTATGCTCACAGCTTGCTCCTTGCTTGTGCAAATTTTTCCCCAAATCTGCCATTGCATGTTTTACAGCAATTTCGATGCCAAAAGTTTAGAATCAGGGTTTAACTCAAAAGTATTTTGACAGCGGCCATATAGGAAGGTATTGATGCGCTTTCTTTACATGCGCTTCCAAGAAGACGGTGAATTACCATGCCGGAGGGTTATGTTTACGCTTTCTAGAAAATTTCTCATATTTTTCATGAGTGCTATTGTGTTCGGGGCCTGTTCTTTTTCCGGATCCCTTTTTGCCTTTGCTGGCGAAGCTTCCTCAAAGCCCGGAACGCCGATTGACTACAAGGTCGAGAAGATCATTTTTTCTATTCTCAAGTCCACAACCCCCGGCTCTGAGCCCCCGCCGGTGGAAGATATCCGCATTCTGCTCGATTTCATGATGACCTGCCGCGGCCGGGGCGAGGACTACAACCCGGAGAAATATGCCGGTGGGGCCGGTATTTTCTGGCGCGAGAGCATCAACAAGCCGTTGCCGGAAGTTTTGCGCTATTTTTACAATCCCAACATCAATCAGGAACTTTTGTACCCCTCATCGATTCGTGTGAACCGCGTCTCGCCCGATAGCGGTATCTTCAAGCTGGAGAAGCCGGTGTGGGAATCCCTTGACGAACTTGAGTCCCCCATATCGTTCTGGAACAGGGAACATGAGGAAATTACCCCTGACGACTTCAGCGGCAGCTATTACAGTTACGAACTGGACCGTCTTTTTGTGCTGTTCCGCTATCTTGACCAGCCGATGCTTCTGACCATCAGCTGGCAGGACGGCGAATCGGACCTCGGGCGCAAGGCCGGTATTCTTGGCCCCTACGAGAACTGGGACTTTGTTTACAGCAACGCCGAAGGCGGCACCGCAACCGGTATAGGCTGGGCCGAAACCCATATGTATTCATCCGCCACCATCACCCTGATGTACCCGGAAGGAGATAACGGCGAGGGCACCGGCTACTCCATGTTCAAGTGGCTCAAGGCAGGTTGGGCAGGTATGAACGTGGTAAAGCCCAAGCATATTTATTCGGGTGCGGACAGGACTTTTAGCGGCATAAAGGATGTTGTCTGCTCTGAGCGCTCCATTACGCCTGAACAGCTGGAGAAAATCGTCACCAAAGTGCGTGCTATGGATGATGTGGCTCTGCGCGCCGTTGCGCGACCCTATGCGGAAGCGCTGGCAGCCGGTTCAACCGATGACTCCATCCTCTCCCGTGAGGAATTTCAGGATGTGCTGGCTGGCGGTGACTACGCCGAGGGGCTCTCCCGTGAACATCTTGAGGCGCTGGTAATGAAGAATGAACTGAAGCGTCTGCTGGGCAAAACTGTCCTGGGGGATGCGGCTCCGGCTCCAGCCGCGCAGGAATAGCTTGACTGCAAACGCCTTGCCGCCAACCTTTGTGGCTGGCGGCAAGGCGTTGCTGCTTAAAAACTGTGTTTGTTATTTTGTCCTTATAAAGAATTGAATCAAAGCCGCCTGCGGGCGGTTTTTTGCTGGTGGCTCATTTTTCCCTGATGCTGCCCCCGCTTTGGGCAGGCTCGTCCCGCATGAAGCGCTCCGCATGGAACTCGTCTTCCTTGTCTGAGGCTCAAACTGAACTACTACCGGTTTTTTGACAACTTGGCGCTTTTGAATAATTAGCGTATAAATCCGGACAAAAGCAAAGAAGGTTTTATGGAAGGTATTTTACCGGAATGGCTTGAGCAGCATAAGGTAGACACAGGGCCGGGAGCTTATGGCGATCTGGAGCCCGAGTTGCGGGCTTGCCTTAAAAGTCAGATTGCTTTTCTGTTTTCCCATTACGGGGAGTGCAGGCCGGAACAGGGGCGCCGCTCCACCTGGCTGGAACGCAATATTTTTGAGGAAGAATCGCCTGTGTCGTGGGCCATGTATATCATGGCTCCTGATTATGCCTCTGGCCCGGGCGCTTTGGCTGCGCTTATGCCTGCCCTGCTGGCCGGTGTAAGGGAGATTCTGATTTGCCGGGTTGCGGACTCGGAACCAGCGGCGCGTCAGCCTGCGAAAGCTGTCAACTTTGGCGCATTGCCGCTTTCCATTTCTGCCGCTCTGGAGCTTTCCGGTCTGGATCAGGTTTATGATCTTGATGTAACGGAAGCCACGCGCCTGCTTGGGCATCTTGGAACACCAAGTCGGGGCGGTGACGGAAGGGTGGTTCTGCTTGGTTCGGCTCCGGCCAAGCCTTTGAATTCCTTGATGTGTGAAGTTGTATGGAGCGCCATGCGGCTGCATATCCCGGCTGTATCCCTGCCAGGCAGACTCAAGATAGCGGTTGATCAGTTCTGCTCCGCAGACTACGAACTTTTGCGCTGGGCGCACCCGCAGGCTGATATTTATACTGTGGAGCGCGGAACTCTTCTTGAGCCATGTGACGCTCTGGTCACGGATTTGCCGGAAAGCTTCCAGCCCGGTTTTCGCGCCATGCCGGGCTGTGGCGCGGATGAATTGCCGGAAAGCCGCATCAGTACTGCTCCGCAATTATCTTTACAGCCGGGTAACGAATTTTTGTGGCTCTGGAATAGCATTTATCCGAATTTTTTCCGCAAACGCAAATTCGCCATATGCAAGGGCAGATAAGTTTTTTAGCGGCAGCCAAGCTGTAATTTACGGGAACGCCATGTCAAAACAGACCGCATATCTCAAAAAGCTGCGCAATATAGGTATTATTGCCCATATTGATGCTGGCAAAACCACCCTTAGCGAGCGCATCCTTTTTTATACCCGCAAAATCCACCGCATGGGCGAGGTGCACGAAGGCGCGGCAACCATGGATTTTATGCCCGAGGAGCAGGAGCGCGGCATTACCATTGTATCTGCTGTTACCACCTGCGAGTGGGACGGGCATGTCATCAACCTGATTGATACTCCCGGCCATGTTGATTTCAGCATTGAAGTGGAGCGTAGCCTGCGCGTGCTTGATGGTGCGGTGGGCGTGTTCTGTGCGGTGGGTGGCGTGGAACCGCAGTCGGAGACCGTATGGCGGCAGGCAGAAAAGTTCGGGGTGCCGCGTCTGGCTTTCATCAACAAGATGGACCGTCTTGGGGCCTCCTTCTCCGCTGTTCTGGACGATATGCGCGAGAAACTCGGCGTGCGTCCGGTGCCGCTGGTTGTACCGCTTGGCGAGGGCGAGGAGTTTGAGGCCCTGATCGACGTGCTGGGCATGGAGCGGATTGATTTTGATCCAGCCAGCCTTGGGCGTGAGTTTACCCGACGTCCGCTTGATGACGAGGAAGCAGCGCTGGCGGCCCCCTGGCGCGAAAGCCTGCTGGACGCGCTGGGCGACCTGAGCGACGAAGTGATGGAAAAATATCTGGCCGGTGAGGAATTGCCCGCCGATCTTTTGCACGCCACAGTGCGTAAGGGAGTGCTCAGCAGGGCTTTTGTGCCGGTATATTCAGGCTCTGCCCTTAAAAACTGCGGGGTGCAAATGCTGCTGGACGGCATTTGTGCCTACCTGCCGGATCCGTCCGAAGCCGTGCCGCAGGAAGCGGAAGAATTGAAGAGCCGTAAAAGTGATGGCGAATCCGGCTTGCTACTGGAAACAGACCCGGATGGGCCGCTGGCGGCTCTTGTTTTCAAGATTTACATGGAGGCGGGGCGCAAGCTTTCGCTGGTGCGCGTTTATTCCGGTCGCCTGCGCGAAGGCATGGCCTGTCTGAACTCCACCCGCAACCAGCTTGAGAAGATAGGGCGCATTTTTCGTCTGGATGTTGATGACCGGGAGCAGATTACAGAAGCGCTGGCCGGTGACATAGTGGCCCTGCAAGGCGTCCGCTCGGCCTCCACCGGCGATACGCTCTCCTTGCCGGATCAGCCGTTTCTGCTTGAGAACATCGCATCCTACAGACCGGTCATCTCCATAGCCATCGAGCCGCGTAACAGCGCCGAAGGCGAGAAGATGGACGAGATTCTGGGCCGCTTCATGCTTGAGGACCCCACCGTGCAGGTGGAGATGGACGATGATTCCGGGCAGCGCATTGTTTCCGGCATGGGCGAACTGCATCTGGAGATTCTGCTGGAGCGCATGAAGCGTGAGCACGCGCTGGAGCCTCGGGCTGGTAACCCCCAGGTGGTCTGTCAGGAGACAGTCAGTGGAACAGCCGAAGCTTGCGGCGAGTTTGACCGAGAGCTTGGCGATATCCGCCATTATGGGCAGGTTTGCCTGCGTGTTTCCGCCTGCGAGCGGGGCAGCGGTAACCGCGTGGTCTGGGCTTTTGACGTTGAGGACAAGGGTGCCGCAAAGCCGCAACCGTGGCCGCGTGCCTGGATTGAATCCGTTGAGCAGGGGATTGACGATACCCTGCAATCCGGTGTCATTCAGGGGTTCCCGGTGCAGGACGTACAGGTGGAGGTTGTCTCCATGCAACGCAATGACTGCTCCTCGCAGGCGGGGTATCACATGGCGGCTGTTTCGGCCCTTAAAAGCGCTTTGGCTGCTGCCCGTCCGGTTCTGCTGGAGCCAATCATGTATCTGGAGATCTCCGTGCCTGATTCGCATCTGGGCGCGGCCCTTAATCTGCTGAGCTCCCATTCCGGCCGGGTTTCGGATATGCAGGAGCGCGGCGACCTCAAGGTTGTAAAGGCCTTGGCCCCCATGCGCGAGCTGTTCGGTTTTTCCACCTACCTGCGTTCGTCTACTCAGGGTCGGGCTGGTCTGATTATGCGCTTTGAACATTTTGACGCGATATGACGCGCCGGCAAGCAAATTACGATAACGAGCCTTACAATGAATTACGATAAAGACGCGCCGCGCGCAAAAAAAAGTCTTGGACAGAACTTTTTGCAGGATAAGAATATTGCCCGCAAGATTGTGGATTTGCTGCAAGCCGGGCCACAGGACAATGTGCTGGAGATCGGCCCCGGCCCCGGAATGCTGACCGGATTCTTGCAAGAATGTGGCCCGGCAAAACTTGTGCTGGTAGAAAAAGATAATCATTGGGCCAGAGTGCGGCAGGATGACGAACGCAACGGCATACGCCCGCAGGTTATTCTGGCTGACGCGCTGACCATCCCGTGGGAGCGCTTTGAAGGCTCGTGGAAAATCATCGGCAACCTGCCGTACAACGTGGCCTCTCCATTAATGTGGGATATTCTGAGCATGGTGCCCGGACTGGTGCGGGCTGTGTTCATGGTTCAAAAAGAGGTGGGGCAGCGTTTGGCGGCAGAGCAGGGCAGCAGCGCTTATGGCGCGCTTTCCGTCTGGGTGCAGTCATTTTCCCGCCCGCGCATGGAATTTATTGTGCCGCCGCAAGTGTTCAGACCTGCCCCCAAGGTGCATTCGGCTGTACTGAGTTTTGAGCCGTTGCCGCCTGATGCGCGACCTGCAAATCCGGATGGGCTTTCAAAATTGCTCAAGATTTGCTTTCAGCAGCGTCGCAAGCAGTTGGGTACTATTTTTCGCGCAGCCGGGCTGGATGCAAATGGGCTGGAGCAGGCCGGAATTTCTGCGGAGCTGCGTCCGGAGCGTCTTTCTTCTGCCCAGTTTCAAAAGCTTGCCAGCTGCGTTTTTAATTAGCCGTCAGTATGTAAAACTGTTGTGCCAGATAATGTTCCGGCAAAAAATGTCAGGTAATGTATCATCTGTTTTACGATAGTTTGCATGTGTGTACATGGTTTGCGCTCATGGCTGCAATTTCATGATTTCATTGCCATATTTTTTTATAAAACTACCTTGAGATTTCGGTAACGGGTTATATATTTTGCATTTTACGGTTAAAAATCCGCTTGTGTCTTGACTTTACGCTGGAAATAATGTTGTCTGTCCAATAGAGACTGCACAACCGTGGCGCGAGCCGGGGAATTGGGCCGCGTTACAGCACAAAAAGCTAACTAGCTAGGAGGAAAACCTATGACCAAAGCAGATTTGGTTGCAAAGATTGCTGGCAAGGCGTCCATGACCAAAGCAGGCGCCGAGCGTTCCCTTAATGCTTTTCTTGAAGCGGTTCAGGCCGTTCTGGTAAAAGAAGGAAAGCTCACTCTTACCGGTTTCGGAACTTTCTCTGTCGAGTCCCGCAAGGAACGCAAGGGCCGTAACCCGCGCACTGGCGCCACCATCAAGATTCCTGCCTCCAAGGTCGTAAAATTCCGTCCCGGCAAGAATTTGAAGGATGCGGTGAACTAGAGCATGTTCATGTTATTTGGTGAAACGCTGCAAAGCATGCTTCCGTGGGATATTCCGTGGTGGATGTCTGACCACGCCGTGTTTTTTGGCGTTTTATATGCAGTTCTCTTAACACTTGGAGCCGGTCTCGGGCTTGTTGCCATAAAATCTCTGCGTGAAACTCTCAGCGGTGAAGAAGAGGCTGACGGCGGCCATTAATTTGTTATTTTAAGTCTTGCATGTCAGGAGAAAAAAGGATAATAGCCTTTTTTCTCCTGACGTTTTTTTCCGGCCCGTCATTCAGGAGCTTCAGGGGCCGAGACTAGCGGAATAATGCCGCGTCCCAGAAGGTGGTGATTTAATTGCCCGGTGTATACCTTAACGATGACGAGTTCAATTTTGACATCGCCCTGCGCCGCTTCAAAAAGCAGGTAGAAAAGGCCGGCGTGCTCTCCGAAATGAAGAAGCGCCAGCACTACGAAAAGCCCAGCGTGATGCGCAAAAAGAAAAAAGCCGCTGCGCGTAAGCGCCTGATGAAAAAAATGAGAAAGCTGAACTCCAACTAGTTTTCTTGTTCCGGTAACAAGGTTTTGCTTTAGCATAAAGCACCCAGTGACCGGGTTAGTCCGTTTTGTTGGCGGGAGTAGTTTGCCTGCTCCCGCCATAACTATTTCAGGCGCAGGTGAGCACCGTTTTTCAGAAGGCCGCGTTTTTGCTGTTTAAATTCAGGCAGCGGCAAAAAACAGACCGGCGCGCCGCCATTCCTTGTGCGGCCCTTGCAATACTTGCCCACTATTTTACCAGGTTTTACCTATAGGCGCGAATGCCGATGGACTCACGCTCCCTTAACATACTCGAATTCCCCAAGCTGCTGGATGTGCTGGCCGGTTTTGCCGTGTCAGAATCCGGTACTTTGGCCTGCCGCGCGCTTGGCCCGGCTGCTAGCCTTGAGGAAATAAGGGAGCAGGCGGACTTCTTTGTGCAGGGGCGTCTCTGGCTTGAGGCCACCGGCTTCAAGCTCACCAATTTTCCTGAACTTGACGTTGTGCTGGAACGCCTGCAACGTAACGCGCATTCGCTGGATATTGATGCCTTGTGGACGCTACGTCAGGTGCTGGGGCAAGCCAGAAATCTGGTGGATTCCATCACCCAGGCCGATGGCGTCAAGCTCTCCGCAGCCGCTGAGTGGCCGCTTCTTTCCGAATATTGCGCCTCTTACCCGCTGCCACAAAAATCCGTCAGCGCCCTGTACCGTTGCCTCACTGATGAGGGCTTCATCCGTGACGAGGCATCGCCGGAACTTACGCTGGTGCGCGGCGAACTGCGCCGCATTCATCAGCAGTGCAACCGCCGGGTTGGCGATTTTGCACGGGAATACAACATCGGGCACTATTTGCAGGATGAATACGTCACGCTCTCGTCCGACCGCTATGTTCTGCCGCTGAAAAGCAACTTTAAAGGGCGCTTGCAGGGCATCATTCACGATTACTCGCAAACTGGCGAAACCTGCTACTTTGAGCCGATGTTTCTGGTTGAACTGAACAACCGCCTGCAGGAACTCAAGCGCGAGGAACGCGAGGAAGAACGCAAGATTGTTCTTTATCTCTGCGATTTGCTGGCTTCGGAAGAACCACTTTTGCGCAGCGCCTACAATCTGATGATCCGGCTTGACGTTCTGCAGGCCAAAAAAAAGCTGGCAGAGCTTTATGATGGCAATATGGTTGCCTTTGAGGATGGGCACCACATTGAGCTTAAAGATGCCCGGCACCCACTGCTGGCTGTTGCCGCCGCCATGTCGCGGCGTGACAAAAGTGCCACAGGCGGGCGCGGTGAATCTGCTCCCCGTGCTACCCAACGCGGCATTGAATCGGTGGTTGCCTCGGATATAGTGCTCAAGCCGGGGCAGAAAGCCCTGATTATTTCCGGCGGCAATGCTGGCGGTAAAACCGTCTGCCTCAAGACCCTTGGGCTGGCCGCGCTCATGGGCATGTGCGCCATTCCGGTTCCGGCCGGTAAAGGCAGCGTGCTGCCGTTCTGGAAACATATTCTGCCGTTTATTGGCGATGACCAGAGCCTTGAGGACCACGTCTCCACTTTTACCGCCCAGATAACCCAACTGGCCGAGCATTGGGAGCAGGTCAGCTCCGGCACGCTGATTATTCTTGATGAATTCGGCGCTGGTACCGACCCTTCACAGGGCGCAGCTCTGGCGCAGGCAGTCATTGATGGCCTGCTGGATCGCGGGGCCTATGTTTTTGCGGCTACGCACTTTCCGGCCCTTAAAGCTTACGCGCTTTCAAAGGACGGCGTGCGCGCAGCCTCGGTTCTTTTTGACCCGCGCACCCGCAAGCCGCTGTTCAAGCTGGTCTATGATCAGGTTGGAGCAAGCCAGGCGCTGGACGTGGCGCGTGAGCATGGTTTGCCGGAAGACGTTCTCAAGCGCGCGCAGCATTATCTGTTGCTGGACGGCGACGACACCAGCCAGCTGATCGAGCGTCTTAACTCGCTGGCAGTGAGTCGCGAGGAAGAGATAGGCTCGCTCAGGCAGGAAACCGTCCGCTACGAGCAAAAACGCTCCCGCCTTGAAGAGCAGTTTGCCGAACAGCGCAAAAAGCTTTTTGAGGAAATACAGGCCGAGGCGCAAAAAGTGCTAAGGGACTGGAAGGCCTCGCGCGTATCGCACAAGCAGGCTTTGAAAGCTCTGTCTGAGTTGCGTACCGGGCTGGCCCGTAGCGAGCAGGGAGAAGCCCCGGAAGCAGCGGATACCGGCAAAAAAGTGGATATCGCGCGTCTTTTGCCCGGCCAGCAGGTATTTTACGCTCCGTGGGGCAAGAAGGGCACCGTGCTGGAGCTGGACGAACGGCGCGGCAAAGTGCGCATTGATTTTTCCGGCGTGACCATGTGGGTGGACCTTGCCGACCTGCGTGAGCAGGAGCAGACAAAGCCTTCAAAAGCCCCGTCAGACAAAGGTTCCAGGGGCGTTATCGGGCCGCGTGCGGCAAATACTTACCAGAGACTTGACTTACGCGGAAAACGTGCTGATTTTGCATTATCAGAGCTTGCCGGTTATATTGATTCGGCCATACTTGGCGGCCGCGACGCGGTGGAAATACTGCATGGGCGCGGTACCGGGGCTTTGCGGCGCGAGGTGCACGCGTTTCTTAAGGGCAATCCGGCAGTTAAGACTTACTCTCTCGCCCCGGAAGATCAGGGCGGTGATGGGGTTACATTCGTTGAGCTAAAGTAGCTCAATGGTATTTTTTGTGCCGGACGTAGAGTTCTATGCCCGGACTGGTTGTCTGTTGCTGAATGTTGTGCGTTGCTAACTGCCTGCTGAAATTATGGCGGTGTTTGCGCAAGACAGAACGGCGACGCCAATGGATTTTGAGGGTTCTGGGGACAGGCTTCCCAAAGCGGGTACAGGGCAATTCCTGTTATACCGGTGGCATTTTAGTTTTTAGAGGGCGATATGAGCGGTCAGAAAGGTTATGCCGGGGCGTCTGCCACCCAGGCCATAAAAGATCGCCTGAACATCGTGGATATCATCCGGCGCTATGTGAATTTGCAGCGGGCAGGTAACCGCTGGATGGGCCCTTGCCCCTTCCATCAGGAAACCAAGGGGTCTTTTTCGGTCAACGAGGAGCAGGGCTTTTTTTACTGCTTTGGCTGTCAGGCCTCTGGCGATATTTTTGATTTTTATGCCCGCATCAACGGGCTGGAATTCAAGGACGCTCTTGAGCAACTGGCTGAGGAGGCCGGGGTTCAACTTAAAGCCCAGCCGCGTGACCCGCGTGCCGAGCGGGTGCAGGATTTGCGCAAGGCTGCCGTGAAGATGCACGAGGCCGCAAAGAGTTTTTACAGCCGCAACCTTGCGTCCAGTAGTGGTCAGGCTTGCCGGGAGTATATCCAGAAGCGCGAGCTGGACCAGAGTATTGTGGAAGCCTTTGAGCTGGGCTGGAGCCTGCCGGAATGGAATGGACTGTCGCAGGCGCTTGAGCGGAGCGGATTCAACCGTGAGCAGGCCGTTGAATCGGGGTTGCTGATTCGTGGTGAGCGCGGCAGTATTTATGACCGCTTCCGTTCCCGGCTGATGTTTCCGATCAAGAACCTCAGTGGTCAGGTTATCGCCTTTGGCGGCAGAATCATTGATAATGCGGACACCGCCAAGTATATCAACAGTTCTGATTCGCCAATCTATAAGAAGGGCGATAACCTTTACGGCCTGTTTCAGGCGCGGCGTGCCATTGCCGTAAAGAAATCAGTTCTGCTGACCGAAGGTTACATGGACGTGCTTACGCTCCACCAGTTCGGTTACCAGAACGCCTGCGCCGCGCTGGGTACGGCGCTGACTCCGGAACAGGTCAAGCGTCTGGCCGGTTTTTGTTCGGATTTCGAGTTACTGTTTGACGGCGACGGGCCGGGCCGCAAGGCCGCCATGCGCGGTTGCGAGATGATTCTGGCGCGCGGCCTGCGCTGCAAGGTGATTCTTCTGCCGGATGGCGAGGACATCGACAGCCTGCTGAAAAAATTCGGGCCGGAAGCTTTTGAGGAACTGCGCAAAAAAGCGCCGGATGGGCTGACTTTTTGCACACGCACGCTGGCAGCCGAATATGCGCCCAAAGACAGCATTGAATGGGTAAAAACTTTTCTGGGCAATCTGGAGCAGCCGGAGCTGTTCGCGCTGTATGTTTCCGAACTGTCCAAGGGACTTGGCATTGAAGAAAGCCTGATTCGTACCGAGTATGCAGCCGGGGCTAAAATCGCTCCAGCAAGCGATTCCGGGGCGGCATCAGGTGAACGCGGCTACGGGCAAAAGCAGACGGCCGGTAACAGCGGATACGGCAATGGTGGACGTGGAGCCGGTGGCTCTACCAAAAAAGCTGTTGCGAGCAAAAATCTGGATACGGATATCCAGCTGCTTTCGTTTGCCGTGCGTTATCCAAAGTATGCCGCGCAGTTACGAGATGCTGGAATTGAATTTGCCTTTAACACGCCCAGGGCTTGTGCTTTTTGGGCTAAAATTATAGCCTGTGAACCGTTTTTTTCAGAGTCTGATATTTTACCGGCTCTGGACGATAAGCAGAGGGCGTTCTGGTTTCGTTGCCGCGCAGTGGACGCGCCACCGGACGCCACTAAGGAAAATCTTGAGCTGGAGCAGATATGCTCCAGTATCAAGCGTATTATAAAAGACAAGCAAAATATTTCGCGTAATCGCGCTCTTGGTATTCTGGAAGACGGCGATGATTACGAGAATGAACTTTTAAAAGCGTTACACGAAAAACTCACCGGTAAACCGCTTGCAGGGAAGGACGGAGAACATGAGTAACATCAAAGATATCCAGCAAATCAAAACGCTCATCAACAAAGGCAAAAGCGTTGGCTTTCTGACCTTTGAAGAGGTGAACAAGGCTCTCCCGTCAGAAGCCAGCTCGCCTGAGCAGATTGAAGAGATTATCAGTATTTTCGAGCAGTTGGATATCGCCATTGTCGACTCCGAAAAGGAAGGTAAAAAGATCAGCGTTTCCACCGCCGAGCCTGAAGATGAGGTAGTGGTGGATGGTCCCATCGATCTGGTGGAAGACGAGGACATCGCTGACTATTCTTCGCGCAGCACCGACCCGGTGCGCATGTACCTGCGCGAAATGGGCGCAGTGCCCCTGCTGGACCGTGATGGCGAAGTGGTAATCGCCAAAAAGATTGAAAGCGGCGAGCAGGATGTGCTCTATGCTCTGGTTGAAGTACCGGTGGCTGTGGAAGAGCTGATTAACATTGGCGAAGACCTCAAGCAGAACCGCATCAAGCTCAAGGACGTGGTTAAAACCATTGAGGAAGACGACCCCAGCGAAGATGAGATGAACCAGCGCCAGCGCGTCATCATGCTGCTGGATGAGATCAAGAGCACCTACAAGAAGAAAAAGAAAATCTACTCCAAGTTCGATGAGTGCTGCACGCTGGAGCGCCGCGTGGCAGGCGTGCAAAAGGAAATAGTGGCCTTCAAGGAAGATATCGTTACCCATTTGCGCGATATCAAGCTTGAAAAGACCCTCATCGATCATATTATCGAAACGGTTGAGGATTATGTGCGGCAGATGCACAACTGCCACCGCGATCTTTCCGCCTATGTGCTTTCTACCGGCAAGACGCAGGTTGAGTTGCTGGAAATTTTCGGCCAGATGGACGCGCGCGATATTTCGCCCAAGCAGGCTGCCGAATCCCTGAATCTGAGCCTTGAAGAAATTTTCCCCTTCAAGGAAATGATCATGGGCAAAATCGAAATCCTGAATCGCCTGCAGGAGAAATGCAGCCACAATGTCGGCGATCTGGAAGAAGTGCTCTGGCGCATCAAACGCGGCAACACCGCCGCCAGCCGCGCCAAGCAGGAGCTTATCCGCTCCAACCTGCGCCTTGTGGTCTCCATTGCCAAAAAGTACACCAACCGCGGTCTGCAGTTCCTTGACCTGATTCAGGAAGGCAACATCGGCCTGATGAAGGCTGTGGACAAGTTTGAGTACCAGCGCGGCTACAAGTTTTCCACCTACGCAACATGGTGGATTCGTCAGGCCATTACCCGCGCCATTGCGGACCAGGCCCGCACTATCCGTATTCCGGTACACATGATTGAAACCATCAACAAACTTATCCGCACCTCGCGTTACCTTGTGCAGGAACTGGGCCGCGACCCGACGCCGGAAGAGATTGCCGAGCGCATGGATTACCCGGTGGATAAGGTCAAGAAGGTTCTGAAAATTGCCAAGGAGCCGATTTCGCTCGAAACTCCCATTGGCGATGAAGAAGACTCCAGCCTTGGTGATTTCATCGAGGATAAAAAAGCCGTGGCTCCGGCTGAAGAAGTGGTCAATACCAAGCTGTCCGAACAGATTGCAAGTGTGCTGGCCGATCTTACCCCGCGTGAGGAGCAGGTGCTGCGCAAACGCTTTGGCATTGGCGAGAAGAGCGACCACACTCTTGAAGAAGTGGGCAAGCTTTTCAACGTTACCCGTGAACGTATCAGGCAGATTGAAGCCAAAGCCCTGCGCAAGCTGCGTCACCCGGTACGCAGCCAGTCACTGCGCACCTACTACGAAAGTTAGTTTATCGCGCGCAAGCGCTCAAGTAACTATAAAAGCAAAAGACCTCTCTACTTTGTGGCAGAGGTCTTTTGCTTTTATTATTAACACTTTTGTAGTGCATAAATTCACTATCATCGTTGACACTTTTGCTTGATTGATCTTAAAATTACAATCATTGTTATGCCCTGAAATTGTTAGATAATTTATAGTGTAACATATATATCCATCTGTTTTTTTTGTGTTTGATTGTTAGGCATGTCTGCAATGCCATGATCAAAATAGGAGGGTACGGTGAAAAGAAAATACAGACTGGTTGGTTTGTTTGCTTTGCTGTTTATGGTCTGGGCGGTCGCTTGCATGACGACAACCGGAACCACTGCCCAAAGTGCGGAAAAACAGCAATTTTTGGCTGACCGCCACGCAGAACAGGGCGGTTGCGATATTTGTCATGAAGATGCCGAGCCAGCCGAGGGCGACTGGGTGGACCCGGAAAAATGCCTGGGATGCCATGATGGATGGGATACACTGGCAGTGGCCACTGAAAGCCATGGCATGTACAACCCGCACAAAAGCCACCTTGGTGAACCGGATTGCAGCATCTGCCACAAAGGCCATGAGCCATCTGTGAACTATTGTTCGACTTGTCATAAAACTCTTGATCCTTCAATGAAATAGCCAGACTGGAGGTAAGTATGTCCAACAGCAAAAAGATTAATCGCAGAACTTTTGTAAAGGCCAGTGTTGCTGCCGGGGCTGCCGCAGTTGCCCTTGGCGCAGCTCCGTCCGCAATGGCTATGCCCTTGCCCAAACCGGCCAAATGGGATTATGAGGCAGACCTGATTATTGTGGGCGGCGGCTCGTCCGGTCTTGCTGCCGCTTGCGAGGCCGTAAGCCGTGGTCTTTCTGTCTATGTGCTGGAAAAAGAGCCCATTCTTGGCGGTTCTTCAATTATCTGCGGTGGGCAAATGTCCTTTGCCGGCACTCCGGATCAGGAAGCCAAGGGCATCAAGGACAGCCCCCAGCTCTTCACAGAGGATCTACTTAAGGTCGGCGAGAACATGAACGATGCGGCCCTGATTAAATCCTTCATGGATTTGAATCTGGATACCTACCATTGGCTCAAGAATATGGGCGTGAAGATTAGCGACCCGCAGCCGAACAGCGGCATGAGCGTGCCGCGTTCGCACCAGTTTGCCCCCGGCCAGCTGATTACTGTGCTGAACAAGTTTGCCACCGAAAAGGGCGCCAAGGTGTTGATGCGCTGCGCGGCCCAGCGTCTTACCTATGACCACGAAGCCAAAAAGATTTGCGGTCTGACTGCCAAATATCGCAACAAGGTCGTTTCTTTCGGGGCCAAAAAGGGCGTGATTCTGGCGGCTGGCGGATATTCTTACAACCCGCAGATGCTCGGTCAGTATACACCGCTGATGCGTCACGCCAAGGTTATTGCCGGGCTCGGCACCACCGGCGATGGTCTGAAAATGGCTCTGGCCTGCGGTGCGGACTTCATCGATGCTCCCTACGTCAAGGCTACCTATGGTCTGACCATGAATCCCGGCACCTTTGTTGAGGATTTCATGCAGTACTATTACCGCGGCGCGGCCATCGTGAACAAGGATGGCAAGCGCGTGGTAAATGAGTCCATTTCCTACAAGCTGCTTGGCGATGCGGTTCTTGCCCAGCCCAATGCCTGCGGCTTCCAGGTCTTTGACTCGGCTATTCGTGAAGCCCAGTACACGCTCAAGAAGCTTAGCCCGGAAGCTATCAAGAAATTCGAAGACAGACCCGGTGTGATCTATAAGGCCAATACCATTAAGGAAGTTGCCAAGCTGGCAGGAATTGATCCGGACACTCTTGAAAAAACCATCAAGGATTACAATAGCTATGTGCAGAACGGCAAAGACCTGGAATTCGGCCGCCAGACCCTTTCCGGCGCATACGGCAAGCCGGTAAAGATCGAAAAGGCTCCTTTCTATGTCATGCCTTCGACTGCGGCTGTTATCGCCACATACTGCGGCACCAGAGTCACCCCGAAGACAGAAGTTGTTGACGTTTTCGGTGATGTGATACCCGGTCTGTACTCCGTAGGCGAGATGATGGGCGGCTTCCACGGCGCAGCTTACATGACCGGCACGGCTATGGCCAAGGCCGTTGTATTTGGGCGTATTGCCGTGCGCAGCGCATCTGCTTAAGTTAATTAAACTTGCTCCTTCCAGCTTTTGTCTGGCAGGTGATTAAATAGAAGAGACGCTTTCAGTCTGAAAGCGTCTCTTCTATTTTTAAGCTGCGTGTTGACTTTGCCAGCCTTGGTGATTTCTTTTTAATTGAGTCGGAGTTGTTTTGTATGAAATGATGCTTATAATAAAATCAGAAAGATACAATACTAATTCAGTACTAACGCCGTACCTCGTAGCTTGTAATTAAAGTGGCTTTTAACCGGCATTTGATAATGCCGCGAGGTGCTCACGATGTCGGATTTGAAATATGTAATGTTCACGTCGCCGCGCCAGAACAGCAGCGTCATACGCCTTGATTACGACGGAGAAGATATCCTGCGGCTGGAACTTGACCCTGACAAAGCCGATTTTTACCGCTCGGGCGCAGATCTGGTGGTGCAGGGCAGCAGCGGTGATATGGTATTTATTGATGGTTTTTTCCATGGATCAAAGTCAGTTCTGCCGGATTTTGTGCTGAAAGATGGAGTCACCCTGAGCGCGAGTGAGTTCTTCTCCACGCATGCTCCAGAGCTGGATATTGCCCCGGCCTTGTCTGGTCCTGTTGTTGAGTCTGCTGTTTTTGATTCTGGCGTCGGAGCTTCGGTGCTTAATGTAAACGCCGCAGGGCTGGCAGGACGCCCTGAGCAAGGGAATACCGGTGAATTGATGCAGCCAGCCGACCAGCTTGAGATTGCGCCGGGTGGTCAGGCTGCACAATCTTCTGGCACAAGCTCGCTGCTTACAGTTCCAGAGGATTTTTCCTCGCCGGTGTTTGAATATGCGCCGGAATTTGCTTTTAGCGGAGTGGATGGACGCAGCGGTATTCTGCTTACCGACGATGAGCGCATGTTCTTGTGCAAGACGCCGGAAGCCAGCGAGTTTAACGGAATGGAGTTTCAGGCCGTGGGCGAGTATTCGCCGGAAATGCTGCATAGCCTGTTTGCAGCAGATACTCAGGATTTGACCGCGCTGTTTCCGGAACGTGCGCCGCATACCGCTTCGGGCGGAACGCTGCCCGCAGGTGATTTACTTGCAGGCGGGCCGGAAGCGCAGCCGCTGCTCACGCCGGAAGAGTATCTGTTGTTGCTTGGTCATGCTTAATGGATTCTCAAAAGCTCTTTTTCCCCTCACGGTCACGGTAATTTTATTTTTTGGAGATCCCCATAGCCTGATTCATGACAAGGACGCAAAAAAGCCGCTGCATGCAGCGGCTTTTTTGCGTCCTGTATTATTCCCTGAACTGGGCCGGGATCGCGGGGCTAATCGTAAGCCACCGAGCTGATTTTCATCAGGCGTTCCCAGTTATGGTGAGCTTCAATGTAGCGCACAGAGCCGGTTTTGGCTCTGATAACCATGGAGTGGGTGACTGCTCCGGTGCCGGTGTATTCTACGCCGCGCAGGAAGGTGCCGCCGGAAATACCGGTGGCGGAAAAGAAGACGTCATCACTCTTGATGAGCTTTTCCACGGTCAGGATTTCGCGGATATCAATACCGTGTTCCTGGATGGCTTCTTTTTCCACAAAGCTTTGCGGGTCAAGACGTCCAAAAAGCTGTCCGCCCATGGCCTTGATAGCACAGGCGGCAATTACGCCTTCCGGAGTGCCGCCGGTTCCCATCATCACGTCAACTTCGGAGCGCGGGTCAACAGCCATGAGCGCCCCGGCTACGTCGCCATCGGTGTGCAGCTGGATGCGTGCGCCGGTGCTGCGGATTTTTTTGATCAGTTTTTCGTGGCGCTGCTTGTCCAGCACAAAAACTATCAGGTCGTCAACGTCCTTACCCAGCGCCTTGGCAATGTTCTTCAGATTGACTTCCACCGGAGCGTCGATGTCCACGGCGTCTCTGGCCGGGGCGGGCACTACAAGTTTCTGCATGTAGTAGCTGGGACCCGGATCAAACATGGTGCCGCCGGGGGCCATGCCAACAACCGAAATGGCGTTGGGGCGCCCAAAGGCCAGCAGGTTGGTGCCTTCAACCGGGTCAACCGCGATGTCCATGGCCATGCCGGTGCCGGTGCCGACTGCTTCACCATTGTAAAGCATGGGGGCGTTGTCTTTTTCGCCTTCGCCGATGATGACCTTGCCCATGATGTCCATGGAGTTGAAGCTGAGGCGCATGGCGTCTACAGCAGCCTGATCACCGGCGTTTTTATCGCCTTTTCCAAGCCAGCGGGCCGAGGCCAGGGCACCGGCTTCAGTTACTCTTACCAGATCCAGGGCCAGGTTTTTGACCGGAGCTTCTGGTTTTGAAGTGTTAGGCACTGTTCAATACCTCCAACCTGAAAGTTTTGCGTTGATGTATGAAAATTCATAGTCCATTCGCCGCTGGTTTGTCCAGCGTGCTAAAGGACAACAGCAGATTAATCCGCGTTTTTCAAAAAAATACTCGCAGGCAAAAGCTGCCTGCGAGTATTCAGAACAATACAGATGCCGTGACCTATTTGCTCATGGCATTGATAAAATCTTTGTTGCTGGGGGTGCCGCGCATCTTGTCCAGCAGGAATTCCATGCTGTCGATGGAAGACATGGGTGCAAGAATTTTGCGCAGAATCCAGACCCTGTTAAGGGTATCATCCGGCAGCAGCAGTTCTTCCTTGCGGGTGCCGGTGCGGTTGATGTCAATGGCCGGGAAGACGCGCTTTTCAGCCAGATGGCGGTCAAGGTAGAGGTCCATGTTGCCGGTGCCCTTGAATTCTTCAAAGATGACTTCATCCATGCGCGAGCCGGTATCAATGAGGGCCGTGGCGATGATGGTCAGGCTGCCGCCTTCCTCGATATTGCGCGCCGCGCCGAAGAAGCGCTTGGGGCGCTGCAGGGCGTTGGCGTCCAGACCGCCGGAAAGCACGCGGCCGGAAGAAGGTGTTACCGCGTTATAGGCGCGTCCAAGGCGGGTGATGGAGTCCAGCAGGATAACGACGTCGCGCTTGCGCTCGACCAGACGCTTGGCTTTTTCCAGCACCATTTCGCATACCTGCACATGGCGCTGCGGCGGCTCGTCAAAAGTGGAGGAGATAACTTCGGCGTTCTTGACGGTGCGCTCCATGTCTGTAACTTCTTCGGGGCGTTCGTCTATGAGCAGAACAATGAGATATACGTCGGGATGATTGGCATTGATGGAGTTGGCGAGGTTTTGCAGCAGGATGGTTTTACCGGTTCTGGGCGGTGCCACGATTACGCCGCGCTGCCCGCATCCGATGGGAGCCATCAGGTCAATTACACGTCCGGAGTAGTTTTTTTCTCCGGTTTCCATTTTTAGCTGCTGGTCGGGATAAATTGGGGTCAGGTTGTCAAAAAGAACCAGAGTTTTGGCGTTTTCCGGCGGTTCAAATCCAATCTCGTTAACTTTCAGCAGGGCGAAGTAGCGTTCACCTTCCTTGGGGGGGCGAATCTGGCCGGATACGATATCGCCTTTGCGCAGGCCGAATCTCCTGATTTGCGAAGGAGAGACGTAAATATCGTCCGGTCCGGGCATGTAGCTTGAAAATGGCGACCGCAAAAAGCCGAAACCGTCTGGAAGAATTTCCAGCACGCCATCACCGTAGATGGCTCCGTTCTGGGAAGCGCAGTTTTGCAGCAACGCAAATATAAGTTCCTGCTTGCGCATGCTGCTGGCGTTTTCAATTTCAAATTGTTCGGCAAGAGCCATAAGGTCGATCATGCTCTTTGTCTTGAGTTCAGACAAATTCATGCCGCTTTCTTCCACAACGGTGCTTTTGGGGGCGCTTTTTTTACGCATATGAAAGTATAATTGAGTTTGGTAAAGGATTTAAAAGAGATACCACACAGAATATCTGCAAGGTAAAGACCGTATGACAACTGGAAACATCATTGTTTCATGAAAAAATGCTGTATTTATTATTCAAGAAATTCCGGTAGTATTGATGGCACATCTTTACAGACAGACCTGGAAGGATTTGCAAGTATCCGCTCCGGCAAAATGACTGGGTAATATTTTATTTTATTCTGGTATTACAACGTCAGGTGTGGGGATGTATGAGATACAGGGCGTACTTGCTTTGTATTGCCGCCCTGATACCGGACGCGGCGCTATTTACTTGCATGGGGTAAACCAAACTCAAACAAATGGCAAGTATTTATGCATCATTTTTTGGCTGTAACAGAATATCCTCAAAAAGAGACTCAATCCGTTCCTTGATTTGTTCCTGTTCTTCGCCAAGAACGCACGCTATTTCGGTACTTACCAGACTCATGGCCTGTTCCTGCAGGCGGCGTTCCCCAAAAGAAAGATCTTTTTCGCCACTTATGAGGATAAGTTCTTTAAGCACATGGCATGAGCCGGAGAGCGTGCCTTTTTGCAAGTGTTCAGAATATTCGCGGTAGCGCCGGTTCCAGTTCTGGCCGGTATAGCCGGAAAATCCGCTTCTATCTTTGAGACTTTCAAGGATGGTCTGGCATTCTTCCTTGCTACTGAGCGTGCGCAGGCCGACATTGGTGGCGTTTTTTACCGGAACCATCAGCGTGATATTGTTGCCGAGTATCCTCACAATATAAAAATCAGCCTTACAGCCGCCGATTTCCTGTGACTCAATACGCTCAACAACGCCAACGCCCTGAGCAGGGTACACAACTAGTTGTTCCGGAGAAAACACATTCGCTCCTAAGGCCCGTAAACCGAAATGCTTAATGGTTCGCCCGCAACGGATTTGCGGGACGGAAGGTGCGCTTGCGGCAAAAAAGATTTTTTGCCGTCGGCACAATTTTTAATTGGAGTTGTCCATTCAGAAAAACTTACCACAAAAAAAACAGACTGAACAGATGGCAGGCAAAAGAAAAATACGATCAGGGGCAGATACTGAAGCCGTTTATAAATTCCTGGCTCGCGGCAAAAGCTTTTGGGTTTTTATTCTTTTCATCTGCATACATGCGAAATCCACGGGCTGCCGCCTCCAGCACCTCGCGTACTATCTTGCTTTCTTCTTTTCCAAAGTGGCCAAGAACATGCCCGATAGTTTGCTCGGACTCTCTTTTGCCTATGCCCAGACGCAGGCGGTAAAAATCGCGCGAGCCCAGATGTTGTGCCAGCGAGTTGATGCCCTTGTGCCCGGCCGAGCCGCCACCAAATTTGAAGCGCATGCTGCCAAGCGGCAAGTCCAGCTCGTCATGCGCAACCACGATATCAGCCGGATCTATATTGTAGTACGACGCTACAGCCGCACCGGGTTGCCCGCTATTATTCATGTATGTAAGGGGCTTGAGCAACAGCCAGGGTAGGGCTGGCGGTGGTGAGAGAAAGACTTTCCATAGCTCGTGCGTTTTTTTGGAGGCCAGTTTATCCGGGCCGGAAAAAGCTCCGCTTTGCTCACGCAAAATTTCGTCCACCAGCATAAAACCGAAATTGTGTCTGGTGTTTTCATATTCTTTTCCCGGATTTCCCAGTCCGATGAGCATCCCGCCGAGCTGCATGGTAACAACTTCCTCCCAGAAGCTAAAACGCTCATGGATGCCGGGCATCCATGAGCGCATGTCTTGTGGACTTTATGCCGTTTATTCGGCGGCTTCTTCTTTTTCTGCGCCCTTGGAAATAACGCTTACGATAACGTAGTTGTTATTGTATTCGGCGCGCACACCTTCCGGCAGAACCAGATCTTCGATACGCAGGGTGTCGCTGAGGCCCATTTCGGTGATGTCCACTTCAACCTTCTGGGGAAGGGAGAGGGGCTTACAGGCCACGTCGATGACTTCGCGGTAGGTTTCGAGCTTGCCACCGATTTTGGTACCCTTGGCAACGCCGGTGAAGACCAGCGGGACGCGGATTTTGATTTCCTTGTCCAGATCCACGCCGTAGATATCCACATGCTGGATGCGGTTCTTGATCGGGAAGTAGTCAACGTCCCAAATCAGGGCCGGAGAAATTTCTTTTTTGGCGCCGTCTTCAATTTCAATGTTGAATACGGTGGTACGACCAATGCTGGCATACAGTCTGGTCAGTTCTTTTTCGTTTATCTGCAGGGGCATGCTTTCGCCTTTGGCGTTGTAGAAAACAGCAGGCACCTGGCCGGTCATGCGCAGACGGCGGGCTACGCCCTTGCCGGTTTTAGCGCGTTTGGAAGCTTGCAGGGTTGCAAAATCACTCATTGTTTTTCTCCTTTTGATCCTCAGCCATGACTTTCGCCGTTGCTGACGGGCGGCTTTTCTTTTTTAGTGTTACGGAAGGATTTGACGTCAAATCCTTGCCTTGCGCTACACGAAAAGCTCGCTGACGGAGGATTCTGTGTGTGTGTTATAAATAGCCTTGGCCAGAAGGTCGGCTATTGAAAAGACTTGAAGTTTTTTGCACAGGTCGGCTTTTTCGCCAAGCGGTATGGTATCGGATACCAGCACCTTGGAGAAGCGCGAGTTGTTCAGGCGCTCCACGGCAGGCCCAGAAAGCACGGCGTGGGTGGCACAAGCCAGCACATCCACAGCACCGTTGGCAAAAAGAAGATCTGCTGCGGCAACAATTGTTCCGGCAGTGTCGATCATGTCGTCAACCACAACGGCAGTTTTGCCGGATACATCGCCGATAACGTGCATTTCGGCAATCTGGTTGGGACGGTCGCGGCGCTTGTCGATGATGGCAAGGCTTGCGTTCAGGCGTTTGGCGTAAGCTCTTGCTCTTTCAACGCCACCGGCGTCGGGAGAAACAATAACAAGCTCGCCTTCAATGCTGCGCAAATGCTCAAGGGCGACCGGCGCGGAAAAGAGGTTATCCACAGGGCAGTTGAAAAAGCCCTGTATTTGTCCGGCGTGCACGTCAATGGTCATCAGGCGGCTCATGCCGGCAACACAGAGAATGTCTGCCACCAGCTTGGCGCTGATTGGCGCTCTGGGGCTGACCTTGCGGTCCTGTCTGGCGTAGCCGTAGTAGGGCAGCACAGCAGTAACGCGTCCGGCGCTGGCTCTTTTGAGCGCGTCCAGAATCAGGCTGGTCTGCATGATGTTGAAATTGACGGGACAGCAGGTGGACTGGATCACGAAGATGTCGTGTCCGCGCACGTTGTCCTGGATTTCGATCCTGATTTCGCCATCACTAAAGGTGTCAAGCAAAACCGGGGTTGGTTCGATGCCCAGTTTAGTGCAAATGGCCTTGGACAGTTCAGGGTTGGAAGTGCCGCTGATGATTTTTATGTCGCCTGGCATTTTGTCAAACCTTATAGGTTGTTTGAGAAAAAACTGGCAGGGGCGGGAGGATTCGAACCCACGAATGACGGAACCAAAATCCGTTGCCTTACCAACTTGGCGACGCCCCTGCAATAATGGCCTGGACAAAGGTTGCCAGACCGGACTTTTTCATAGCGGCCGCAGCGTCATGCGCTTTGTCTTCCCGGCTGAAAATGCCGAACAGACTACTGCCGCTTCCGCTCATCAGGGCACCCCCGGCACCATGTTCAAGCAATTTCTGCTTGATAGTCAGGAGTTCCGGATGTTTTGCAAACACTACCTCTTCAAAGCTGTTGAAAAGGTTTTGTAAGCCGAAATCAGCGGAGGGCAAGTTAGTAGCTTGCAAGCCAGAGCTTGTCAAGATTCTTGTGGAAGTTGGGTGCATTTCATCAAAGGCAGCATAGGCCCATGGGGTGGATACCTTGATATCCGGGCAAACCAGAACAAGATACATGCCGCTTAAGGGAGTCTCTACCGGGGTCAGCTTTTCACCGATGCCTTCGGCCCATGCTGTTTTGCCGAGAATAAAAAACGGAACATCCGCTCCGACTTTTGCGGCTATTTCCATCAGGGCTTCGCGGCCCAGCGGCTGCATGCCGTTTTGCTCCAGACAGCGTTCAAGAAAAAGCAGCAATGCGGCTGCGTCGGCACTTCCACCGCCAAGGCCAGCGCCGTGCGGCACGCCTTTTGTCAGCTCTACATTAAGATCCGGCAGGCACAGGCCGTTTTGCCCGCTCAGTTCTGCCGGGCTGGATTGGCTCTCTGGACTGGTATGCCCCGATGACTTAGCATCCACCGCCATTTTTGCGAAATAGCTGGCGGAATAGAGGTCGTAAGCTTTTTTGAGCGTGTTGTTTTGCGGATCAATGAACCCGGCGGCCTGCACTGTGATGCCGGGCGCGCTGCCCTGTGTTATGCGCATGCTGTCAAACGGTGAACAGAGTGGCAGCATCAGGCTGCTGATGCTATGGTATCCGTTGGGCAGGACGCCGGTAATCTCAAGGTACAGGTTAATTTTGCAGCCGGAGTGGATTGTCTCCGGCTGGCTCAGGCGTATTTTATTGCCGTTATTGGCGGCAGAAAGTTCCGGACGTGGCATTTACGGCTCGCGTTTATATGTCTACAGGATTTCCACGGTCAGATTGTTGTTGGTGTAAACGCAGATTTCTCCAGCAATCGCCATTGCTTCGCGGGCTATTTGCTCGGCATCGAGGCTGCTGTGGCGCAGCAGGGCGCGGGCGGCAGCAGTGGCGTAAGCCCCGCCGCTGCCAATGGCGGCAATTCCGTCGTCCGGCTCAATTACGTCACCGGTGCCGGAAAGCAGCAGGGTGGCGCTGGAATCCGCAACCAGCAGCATGGCTTCCAGTCGGCGCAGGTATTTGTCTGTTCTCCAGTCTTTTGCCATTTCTACGGCAGCGCGAACCAGATTACCCTGATGTTCCTCCAGCTTTTTTTCAAAGCGCTCAAACAGCGTAAAAGCATCGGCAGTGGAACCGGCGAACCCGGCCAGAACTTTTTCCTTATACAGGCGGCGCACTTTTTTTGCCGTATGCTTCATGACAATGCTCTGCCCGAGTGTAACCTGACCGTCACCGGCCAGAGCTATCCTGCCATCTTTACGCACAGCCAGAATGGTGGTTCCTCTAAGTTCAGACATCTATAAGCTCCGTTGATTTTCAGTTGTAGCCTGTTCGCTTTTCAGGGTTCGCTTGACGGGCAGCAAAACTATGTTCCGCAAGAGATATCTGCCCGGCTATGTTTATCCTGCATCTGGTCAGGTAAGCACTGTGGGCAAAAAAGCCAGACAGGGCGGGGCGTTTTTACGGATTTATTTCCAGTAGGCGCGCCGTTCCTCATATTTCTTGTCAAAGGCTTCCAGTGCGGCCTGTTCCTGCGGGGTGTTGGCAAGTTTTTGCGCACGCTGATGAAACTGGCTCAGACGTTTCTGGTTATGATCATACAACGCACTGTAAGCCATGTGCAGGTTGGCGTAAAACATTTGCCCTGTGCGGCCCAGCGCCTGCGAGTAGTGCAGATGGACTTCCGAGTCTTCCGGAATATAGCGCAGGATATTTTGATAGTAAGTGATGGCTTGCCCTGTTTTGCCGGAATCGTCCAGCAGGCGCGCGTAATAGAAAAGGGCCAGATAGTCGTGCCTGTTGATGGACGTGGCGCTGGAAAGCAGCTTGAGGGCCTCGTCCCTGCTGCCTTTGAGGTAGTGGAAGCGACCGGCCTCGCGCAGGATAATGGCGTCTTTTGCGTTCAGCTCCACGGCTTTTTTGAAGGCTGTGGTGGCGTCTTTCACCTGATTGCGGCGATTATGGAGTATCCCCATGCCCATGTTGAATATGGCCAGATTCTTTTTATCTTTTTCAGTTTTAAGCTTGTCGCTGAAATATTGCAGGGCGGTTTCGTAATTGGCGTAACGGCCCCGTACCAGAGTCTGGATACGCAGGAATTCGGCGTGTTCTTCTTTGGCGTTTTTGTTTACAGGTTGTTTTGGCGTCTGGCGCAGTCTGGCGCTCATGTCCGAGATGCGCTCGGTTATGGCCGGGTGGGTTGAAAGATAGGATGGAAAGTCGGAGCCGGTTATCCACTGTGGTCTGGAGAGAACCTGAAAGGCTTCCACCATGCCAATAGGCCGGTAGCCGGAGGCCATCAAGTAGCTCATGCCCACCTGATCAGCTTCCGATTCATCGGAGCGGCTGTAGTTGAGCATGGCCGCCTGAGCCGCTGCCGCGCTGCCGACAATGGCAGCCGAGCCTGCATCGCCGCCAAGAAAAGCCCCGGCCAGCGCGCCAACCATCGAGAGCAGCGAGATTGCCTGCGAGCGTTCAATGCGGCTGGCAATGTGGCGTTGGGTCACATGGGCCATTTCGTGCGCCAGTACTCCGGCAACTGCGGCTTCGTCTTCCATGGCCGTAATCAGGCCGGTGTGGATGAAAATGTAACCGCCGGGCACTGCAAAGGCGTTTACCGCATTGTGCCTGATGATACTGGTCTGGAACTGGAACGGTTGCGGCGGCATTCTGGTTGAGAGTCGCTGCACCATGCTTTCGAAGTAGCCGAGAATTTCCGGGTCCTGCACCAGCGGCAGGCGCGAACGGACCATGATGTCGAACTCTTTGCCAAGCTTGGCCTCGTCCGCCACGGTAAACTCGCCGAACAGCGCGGCTTGCGCCTGCATTGCCGTAACCGGCTGGATGAGCAGGCAAAGCAGAAGAGCCGCCAGCAGGACCATACGGCCGTGCCGTGCGGCCCTGCTGACAGTAATCTTTTTGATTTTATGTATGGCTAGAGTAAATCCCATACAATGCCTTCCGGCGTGTCGCGTATTTCAACACCAAGAGCGGCAAGGTCGGCGCGGAGTTTATCCGCCAGCTCAAAGTTTTTTTCTTTTCTGGCTGCCTGCCTTTCCTGAATCAGCTCATCGACTTTTGCAGTGTCGAGGTTGATTCTGCCAGCCTTGATTTTGCGCAAATCGGCAAGGAAGTTTGCCGGTTCCTGCCCGAACAGTCCCAAAACCTTGGACCACGAAGCAAACAGGTTGCGGATTCCGGCAATGATTTCACGCCCAACGCTGGATTTGGCAAGACCCTTGTCCTCAATAACACGGTTGGCCAGATGCACCGCGCTGTTGACATGCCCGAGCGCGGCTGCGGTGTTCATGTCGTCAGCCATGGCGTCGTCCCAGGCTTTGGCGAGCTTTTGAACTTCGTCAAGCAGGGCTTGGGCTGCCTGATCCGGCTTTACTTCGGACCACTTGCTTCTGGACAGGAAGGCGTCCATACCGGCCATGCTCTGATAGATGCGCTGCAAGTTCTTTTCCGCGTCCTCAATGGCTTCGGTGCTGAAGTCAATGGGGCTTCTGTACTGTCTGGTCAGCAGGAAAAAGCGCAGCACTTCCGGCAGGTAGGCTTCCAGGATGTCGCGGATGGTCTTGAAGTTGCCAAGGGATTTGGACATCTTTTCGGAATTGATCTGCACAAAACCGTTATGTACCCAGTATTTGCAGAAGTCGCAGTTTCCGTCATGGCAGTGATGCCCGGCAGACATGGCGGCCTCGCTCTGGGCGATTTCGTTCTCATGGTGCGGAAAAATCAGGTCCTGCCCGCCGCCGTGGATATCCAGCGGAAGTTCCATGTATTTTTCGCTCATGGCCGAGCATTCAATATGCCAGCCGGGGCGACCGTGTCCCCACGGGCTTTCCCAGAACGGCTCGCCGGGTTTGGCTGCCTTCCAGAGCGCAAAGTCCATCGGGTTTTCTTTTTCCTCGCCGGGCGCGACTCTGGCTCCGGCCTGCATATCTTCAACCGTGCGGCCAGAGAGCTTGCCGTAATCATTGAAGGAATTTACGCGGAAGTACACGTCGCCGGACGGGGTGGAGTAGGCGTGACCGGATTCAATCAGAGCCTGATTCATCTTGATCATCTCGCCGATGTGCTCGGTGGCCCTGGGTTCCAGATCCGCGCGCAGAACGGCGAGTCTGTCCATGTCCTCATGGAAGGCCTTGATGTATTTTTCGGATATTTCCTGAGCCGGAACTCCTTCCTGATTGGCGCGGTTGATGATCTTGTCGTCAACGTCAGTGAAGTTGCGGGCAAAGGTTACGTCCAACCCAAGGCTGCGCAGGTAGCGAACCAGCACGTCAAAAACAACTGCCGAGCGGGCGTGCCCTATATGGCAGTAATCGTAGGCGGTGATGCCGCACACATACATATTGACCTTGCCCGGACGCACCGGAACGAATTCTTCTTTTTTGCGGGTGAGGGTATTGTAAATCTGCATGGATGCTCCGAATATCTTGAATTGCCAAAGGCAAGTTACTTACTATGTTAACTGGGCGGTTTTCCGGTAATCCGGCTTTGGAGTCGAACAGCCTGAGCCTGCGCAGGTTACAGAAATATGCGCAGGCTCCTGCAACCTGACTCCAGATGCAAAGGCGTTGATCCTTGAATGCTCTACGCCACGCCAAAGACTCTATGCAACGCCTGTTGCCGGATTAAAAACAGGCCCTAAAATTTTTCAATCAGCTCTACGCGCTGCTCGTGTCGTCCGCCTTCAAACTCGCTTTCCAGAAAGATTTTGACCAGTTCGCGGCACATGGCGGGAGCAGTCAGGCGCTCGCCAAGACATATTATGTTGGCGTTGTTGTGGTTGCGACAGGCCCGGGCGTGGAATTCATGAGTGCAAAGCGCTGCCCTGATGCCCTTGAAGCGGTTCGCCGCAATGGACATGCCAATACCTGAACCGCAGACCAGAATGCCTTTGGCCTTGCTTTCAAGCACCCCGGCGCAGACTTTTTGCGCAGCCAGCGGGTAGTCGAAGCGCTCGGCTGAGTATGCGCCGCAGTCTTCAACCTTGAAGCCAAGTTCGCCAAGATACTCGATAAGGTCTGCTTTTACTGAAAAACCGGCGTGGTCCGAACCGATAAAAATAGTCTTGTTGTTCTGTGGCATTACGTTCCTCAAAATTCCAGCGTTTGTTGTCGTATAAAGGTTTATGCGCGGCGGGCTGCTGTGTTTTTGTTGCCGAGCCGCGCGGTGCTTCAGGATTCTTTGATGATTGCGCCTTCGGGGATTATCAGCTGTAACTGTTCCGGGGCGTATTCCTTGTTTTGCGGATTGAAGCTTTTTACCTGCAAGGTGATTGAGTAGCTTTGCGGGTGGCTTGCCACAACCCGTTGGGGTCCGGGCAGAGAGCCTTCGTACACCCCTTCAAGATAGCTTATTTCAAAGCGCCAGCCTTTTTCGTTATGTTCGCTCCAGCTAACCGGGCGGCCCTTGGTATCCAGAGTCAGAAGTCCCGCATGCGGACCGCTGGCTATGCTGAAAGTGCTTTTGCCTGCCAGATCGCTGGCAATAAGGCGCGGCATGTCATTGCCGTTGGCAGGGGTGAAAAAATCCTGATAACGCCCGCCGAGCAGCAGGGACAAATCACCAAGGCGCACGGGTAAGGGCAGCCCTATTTGCAGCAGTGCGCCGGATGAACCGGGCGCAAGCAGGGCTGTGTTGTTCTCTGTATCGTAAAGGATAAATGTATCAGCGTTTTCAAACAGCTTGGCTGCAATAGCGCCCATTGCTCCCTGAATATCCAGCCGTACCGGATAGGGACTTTGCCCCGCGTTGCCCCAGAAATAGGCGGCGAACCGGTGCGAATCTTCCGGCGAGCGGTAGCGGATGCTTAGAATCATGTTGTAAGGCGAAGCTTTGGTTGCAGCCTGTCCGGACAGTCTGATGAACTCCGACCAACTACGCTGGGCCAGATCCGCATTCAGGTCTGTGCGCTGATCCTGCACTGTTTTGCAACCTGACATAAAGAACAGGACGCAGGCCAGCGCGCACAGCATGAAGCCTGAGCGTATGGGCCGGGCGGCGGCATATTTTTTACAGGGCGCATTCATCTACTTTACTCCGGCAGCGTTGAGCGCTTTTGCGGCATCAAGCTTGGTCCGTACCTTTGCGCTATCTTCAATATTCATCTCGAGCGCATTTTTGAATCCCTTGATTGCCTCGTTAAGCCGGCCTGCTGCAAAGGCGATGTCGCCATAGTGATCCCAGATGACCGGATCATTGCCGCCCATTCTTACGCAACGGAGAATCGCGCTCCATGCTTCCTCATAGTTGCCCAGACGGTAGTGAACCCAGGCCAGTGAATCAACGATGTGCAGGCTGTCCGGCTCCAGCTCCATGGCACGGGTAATCATTTCCATGGCGCGGTCAAGTTCCTTGTTCTCGTCCGCCAGCGTGTATCCGGCGTAATTGAGGGCCAGCGCGTTGTCTGGCTCGCTTTCAAGGATTTCTTCCATTACGCTGAGAGCTTCGGAACTCTTTTTCTGGAATCCAAGGCTGGTGCCAAGGCTGTACAGCAGGCCTACATCGCCGGGCCATTGCTCCAGCGCTTCCCGGACAACGATTTCCGCTTCCGGGTAGAGTTCGGCCATATTATTGACTTCGGAGAGCAGGAGCCAGTTGTCTTTTACTTCCGGAAATTCATCACGCAGGCTTTCCGCAGCTTCGGCTGCGGCCTTGTAATCGCTGATTCTAATCAGCAAAAGTGCTTTAAGGTGCAGCACCTGACTTCTGGACTGGCTTTCCATGGGGATATCCTGAAGCCGTTCAACTGCCTCGGGGATATCCTTGTTGCTATCGTAAGCAATCATGGCCAGCATGAAGTTTATTTCTTCTGCCAGATAGGGGTATTCTTCGAGAATCAGCAGGATTTCGCGCGCTTCGGCGTAACGCTGTTTGTCCACGAACAGTCCGACAGTCTGGAGCTTTACTTCCGGCGGAAAGGCCGAATTGACAACCTGCGAAACTGCGTGGCGATATTGCTTTGCTTCCAGCAGTGAGCGGATCATCAGCATGAAGATCTGCGGCATGTCATTGGTTTCAAGCGCTTTTTTGTAATACCCGGCTGCTGCCTGATATTTTCTCGCCTGTTCGGACTCGGCGGCCAGAGCCATCCAGCCTTCGGTGAAGTTGGGGTGCTTTTCCACAAGGGCTTGCAGTCGGGCCATGGCATCGGCAGTGCGTCCGGTGGATTTCAGGATCTGGGCTTCGTAATAAAGAACAGTGGCGGTGCGCTCGCGGGCGGGCAGGGCGGCAATGGCGGCCTCGGCCTCGGCATAGCGCTCGTCGCTCATGAACAGACGGATCAGGAGCAGGCGCAGTTCGCCCAAATCGCGCTGTTTCTGCTTGCTGCTCAGATCTTTCTGGTTTTTGTTGTAGTAGTCGCTGAATTCTTTGAGCCGAGCGATGGATTCGTCCACCTGTCCGCTACGGGCCATCAATTCAGCCTGCATCATGTGCAGCGTGAGGTCCAGCGGGTAAAGTTTGGCACCGGTGGCGGCTGTTTCCAGCGCCTGCTGGTGCCTTTCGCTGAATTCATAGATGCTTACGGCCTCGCGGAACAGTTCTTCAGTCGGGGCAAGGTAGAGCAGTTCCTGAATGCTGGTCATGGCGGTTTCGGCGTCGCCTTTGCCCAGTGCGCTGTTCAGAACAAGGTACAGATAGATCACCCGGCCCTTGTCACCAAGGCCGTCCGTGCCGTCAAGCTCGACTGTATCATAATATACAGGCTGTATTTCCGGTTTGGTGGCGGTTGTGTGCGGCTGGCATCCCCAAAGCAGACATGACAGGAGCAGCAAGAACAGAATAGCGGCCCGGCGGCCGCTTCCCGAGAGTCTGAACGCCAGTTGCCGCCCGGCGGCGGTGTGAGATATGAACATAAAACCTGCTATTGCGGATTTATCCAGTCTTGTGAAAAATCTTTGATGTTACTGAACAGGTGATCGCGTATTTTTTGCAGCAGTCTGGCTTCGATCTGCCGCACGCGTTCGCGGGTAATATCGTACTTTTCGCCAATTTCCCTAAGCGTCACGGGGTCGTCCGTGAGCAGCCTGTTGGCGAGAATATACTGTTCTTTATCAGAAAGCGAGGGGATAAGTGTCTGTAATCGATCCTGAACCATGTTGGCTATCTCGCTATTGGCCAGCGTATCTTCAATTCCCGGGCCGAGAGCGGGCAGGTAGTCCATGCGCGATGCGCCGGACGGTTCATCAGAGTTCATGGGCGTGTTCAGCGACATATCCGAAGCGTCCATGCGCTGTTCCATCTCGACAATCTGATCCTCGGTGACGTTCAGGCTCTTGGAAAGCATGGCCGCGTCCGGGTCAAAACCCTGCGAAATCAGGCGCTGGCGTTCCTTGTTCAGGTTGTAGAACAGCTTTCGCTGGGCCTGGGTGGTGCCTATTTTCACCATGCGCCAGTTATCCATGATGAACTTGAGGATGTAGGCCTTAATCCAGAACGCGGCGTAGTATGAGAACTTGATGCCCTTTTCCGGGTCGAACTTGCTGACCGCGCGCACAAGGCCCACGTTGCCTTCCTGAATCAGATCCAGCACGTTTTGCATCCAGCGGCGCTGGAAGTCCATGGCGATTCTGACCACCAGACGCAGGTGCGATGACACCAGACGAAAGGCCGCGTCCGGGTCTCCGGTATCGCGCACGCGGCGGGCCAGCATGGTTTCCTCTTCCGGTTCCAGCATGGGGAAGCGGCTGATTTCGCGCATGTAGAAGTGCAGACTGTCCTTGCTGCCGCTGCCGTCCGCTACCTTTGGTAACAGGTGGAAGTGGTCCTCGCCGGAGGGCAGGGCCTTGAGTTCTCCATCTTCAAATCCCGCGTCCAGATCTTCGTCCAGCTCATCGCCAAGTTCCAGCGCGTCTTCAGAATCTTCAAGCTGGTCGTCAGATTCATCTTCCGCGTCCAGAAGCTCAATGTCGAGCGGTCTGTGCGCGGCTTCCGGATCGGGCTGGCTGTCCTTTTTTCTGGGTCTGCCGGGCTTTTTAGCCTTTGGCGCTTGCCCGCCGTCAAGAATCAGCTCTGCAACCGGCTTTTCCGGTGCGTTCTTTGATGCTTTGCTTGTGGAAGTGGCAGAAGAACGGTTGGTAGATGCGGTAGCCTTTTTAGGGGCGATAGCATCTATATCCGGCGCGGCTGCACTGGTTTTGGGGGAGACAGTAGTCTTTTTATTGATAGCCGTTGTTCCGGCTGATTTATTTTCATTTTTCATGGAATCGATAATACCATAATCCCGATTAATTGCTACAAGAGAACTATTACTCGGGCTTTATTTAATAGGGGATGTTATGAGGCTGTTTTCAGGTTTTTTTGTGAATTTAACCTGTGTTATACTGCTTATACTTTTTGTTTGTTCTTTTCAATGATTTTCAGTAATAACAAGTGTTCGCGGCGAATTGGCGCGATGTGAAACCAAAAATTCAAGGATATACGGAACATGGCAAAATATAGCTTTAGACAGGCGCTTGCAGAGGCTGTTAGCGGTAGCGGGCAGACCAGACTTTATTTTGACGGCGGTCTTGGCACCATGCTGCAAAACCGCGGTTTGCCTTCTGGCGTAAGCCCTGAGGTCTTCTGTCTGGAGCGCCCGGAAGTGCTGCAAAGCATACACGAAGCCTATGCGCGGGCCGGTTCCGATGTTGTTACCACCGGTACTTTTGGTGGTACTTCATTCAAGCTGCCCAAGGGCATGGATCCTGTTGAATTTAACCGCACCATGGCCCAGATTGCCAGAAAAGCCGCTGATGCCTCCGGGCGCAGGGTTTTTGTGGCCGGTAGCGTTGGACCAACCGGAAAATTTTTGCAGCCTTTGGGCGAAGTGTCGTTCAGTGAGCTTGTTGCGTCTTTTGAGACGCAAATTCGCGGCCTTGCGCAGGGCGGCGCGGATCTGATTGTTATTGAAACCCAGATTGACATTGCCGAGTCCAGAGCCGCTGTTATAGCAGCGCGTAATGTTTGCGACCTGCCCATCGGCGTGACCATGACCTTTGAGGATGGCGTTACCCTGACCGGTTCCAGCCCGGAAGTATGCGTGGCAACGCTGGCCAACCTCGGCGTGGATTTTCTCGGCACCAACTGTAGCGCGGGGCCGGAGCAGATGCGCGGCACAGTTGAGCGCATTCTTGCGGCGTCCCCGGTTCCGGTGCTGGTTCAGCCCAACGCGGGCCTGCCGGAACTGATTGACGGAGAAACCGTTTTCAGGCTGCCCCCCGAGCCTTTTGCCGCTATTACCGCTGAATTTGCCGAAGCCGGGGCCATCTTGTTGGGCGGTTGCTGCGGCACCACTCCGGCGCACATAGCTGCCTTGCGCTCCCGGACGGAGAATCTGCCGCAGGCGTTGCCGCGCGGCGCGTCTGATAGCTCGCATGGTGGCGTGATCAGCCTGACCAGTCGTTCCAGACTGGTGCAAATCGGCCTTGGGCAAGAGTTTACGCTGATTGGCGAGCGCATCAATCCCACCGGCAAGAAGCAGCTTTCGCAGGAACTGGTGGACGGCGAGACCAAGATGGCCTTGCGTTACGCTACCGAGCAGATTGAGGCCGGGGCTGCGGTTCTGGACGTGAACGTAGGCGCGCCAATGGTTAATGAGGTTGAGCGCCTGCCGCAACTGGCATCGCTCTTGTCTTCCCGTTACGAGTTGCCGCTTTCGCTCGATTCATCCAATCCGGAAGCTATCCGGGCGGCTCTGGAATTTTGCCCGGCCTCGCCACTGGTCAACTCCATCAGTGGAGAGCCGGGGCGTATGGAACTGCTTGGGCCTGTCTGCCGCGATTTTGGTGCGCCGTTTATCCTTTTGCCCTTACAGGGAAGCCGTCTTCCGGTGCTTGCTTCCGAGCGCATTGCAATAGTTGAAGCTTTACTTGAAGAAATGGAGAAGCTGGGCATTCCCAGACGTCTGGCAATGGTTGATATCCTTGTGTTGTCAGTATCTTCCAAGCCCGAGGCCGCTTCCGAGTGCTTCAAGTTTATCCGTTACTGTGCTGATGTTCTGAAGCTGCCCACCACTGCTGGTCTTTCCAATATTTCTTTCGGGCTTCCGGCCAGAGAGCTTGTGAATGCTTCCTTTCTTAGCATGGGGGCGGCTTGCGGCCTGAATGCAGCCATCGTGAACCCCGGCAGCGTCCGCATTCAGGAGGCTGTTGCGGCTGCCCGGCTGCTTTTGGGTCATGACAAGGACGCCGCATCCTTTATTGACAAATATTCTGGCTGGACCTCCGGGGCTCCGGGCAATGCTTCCGGCGCAGCACCGGCTGGAAGCGGCACGGCTGGCGGTACTTTAACTCCGGCATCCGGTGCAGCCTCATCTGTTGCAGGTGCTGCTGCGGCAAATGTGAAGTCAGCGCTTGAAGAGGCTGTAATCAAGGGACTGCGCGAAGATATCCTGCCTTTGGTGGAAGATGCCCTGAAAGAGGGTGTGCCTCCGTTTGAAATTGTTAATTCCAGACTCATACCGGGCATTACCGAGGTCGGGGCCATGTATGAGCGCAAGGAATACTTCCTGCCGCAACTTTTGCGCTCGGCCGAAACCATGCAGACAGCTTTCGGGCGTTTGAAGCCGCTGCTTGAAGAAAGCGGAGAAGCCGGGGTAAAGCCAAAGATTATCATGGCAACGGTTGAAGGCGACATTCATGATATTGGCAAGAATATTGTCAATCTGATGCTCGGCAATCATGGTTTTGAGGTTATTGATCTGGGTAAGGACGTAAGCGCCGACAAGATCGTGCAGGCTGCGGAGGAATCAGGCGCGTGTCTGATTGGCCTTTCCGCCCTTATGACCACCACCATGGTCAGGATGCGTGACACCATCGAGCTTCTGAAAGATCGCAATCTGCCGCAGATCAAGGTTATGATTGGCGGCGCTGTTGTTACGGAAAACTTTGCCAGAAGCATCGGCGCGCACGGATATTCAACAGACGCGGTTGGCGCAGTCAGGCTGGCGCGCGAACTGCTGTCCGGCTCCTGCTGATTTTGCTGGTCCAGATGAACTGGGCCGTTATATTTAAGGAATGCAGTTTTAACGATGGACTACCCAGGAATGACTGCTTGTTTTAATGGTTGTTTGTTCATCAGGTCTGCTTGCTTCAACTTGGCAGCTTGCTGCCACCGGATGGAAGCACAACCTTACAGTACACGGCATACCGCCAATGACATGGAACTAGTGTTCCACGCTCCTTCATGCTAGGATATTTTTATGAGATTCAAACCGCTGGTTTTAAGTATTGTTCTTGTTTGTCTGGCAGCCGTGGCTCTGCCTGGTCTGGCCCGCTGCGCCGAATCGGACGCTACGCAGGGTGAGCGTATCGGCTACCCTGTTCTTGGTAGCGCCAAGCTTGACAAGCTGCTGAAAGAACAGGGTAAAAACAAGGTTGTTATTGTAAGCTTTTTCGCTTCATGGTGCCCGCCGTGCCGCAAGGAAATACCCCAGCTGGTGCACCTGCGCAGCAAAGTTGCCGAAGGCGACATGCTCATTCTGGGCGTAAGCGCTGATGAGGATATGGAAGAACTTTCCAAGTTTCTGGTCCGCGCCAAGATAAATTTTCCAATTTATCTCGGTACGGATGACCTTTTCATCAAGCATGAAGTGTCCAGTATTCCCAAAATGGTTATCTATAATTCCAAGGGCGAAGTTTTTCAGGTTGTGGAAGGACTTTTGCCGGAGGCCACATTTAACGGCATGATCGATTATCTGCTTGGAAACGCTTATGAGTAAAGATTTGCGCTTGCGCAAAGCGGCAATGGCCGATGTTAAGGGGATTCACCAGCTGCTCTTGAAAACCGCTGCCGAAGGGCTGCTGCTTCCACGTCCTTTGGGCGACCTTTATAAATGCGTGCGCGAGTTTTACGTTCTAGATCGTGAAGATTCACAGGAAGTGCTTGGCTGCTGCGCTCTTTCAATTGTCTGGGACGATATTGCCGAGATTCGTTCTCTGGTAGTGGACGACAGTTTGCGCGGTAGCGGTTACGGCGCGCGGCTGGTGCGCTCGTGCCTTGACGAAGCGATTGCCCTAGGGCTTAGCCGGGTGTTTACCCTGACCTATCAGGACGGATTCTTTGCCAAACAGGGCTTTGCTACTGTAAAAAAAGAAGTGCTTCCCAACAAGATCTGGGCGGACTGCATTCACTGTCCCAAATTCCCTGATTGCGATGAGATAGCCATGTTGCTGGAGCTTCAATAATGAAGGAAATACTAGGTCAGCCGGTATTTACCTCGGAACAGATTCAGGCCCGTGTGCGGGAAATAGCCACCGGGATTAATTCGCTGTATGCGGGAAAAGAACTGGTCGTTATTTGCGTGCTCAAGGGCGCGTTCATGTTTTTTGCGGACCTGCTCCGCTATCTGGAAGTTAAACCAGAACTGGATTTTGTGCGTATAGCGAGTTATGGTGACGCCACAACCAGCAGCCGGGCCATCAGCTTTACCAAGGACATAGAGGTTTCCATTGCCGGAAAGCACGTCCTGATTGTTGAAGATATTGTGGATACCGGGCACAGCATGGATTTTCTGCTTAAACAGATGGAAGCCCGTGGCGCAAGCAGTATCAGCCTTTGCGCGCTGGTAGACAAGTTTGAGCGGCGTGAAGCCAATGTTCGGGTTGATTTTTCCGGCTTTCAGCTGCCGGAAGGCTTCATAGTCGGTTACGGTCTTGATTATGCTGAACGGTATCGCGAACTGCCGGATATCCGGGTGCTTGAGCTGGTTGAGGAATAATATGGCGTAAATTCTAGCTGCTGCCTGAATAATGCGTCTGCCAGTCGGCATGACTGCCATGAATGGCCCGTCATAACAGTCCGTTTGGTCGGCCCGGTCCGCATGATTTGCCAGACCAGACCGATTTGACCACTCAGACCGGCCAGACCGGTCATGCAGGTACTGACAGGACCGGCAAGATTTGTGTGCGCAGTGGATGCCGGTTCGGTACCGGCTACCGGCAAAGCAGCCTGAATAAAGAAAACCGTATGTAACATCTCAAAGTTGAAATGCTCTGGATGCCACTTTTAAGGACTGATTGATGAATACGACTTGCCCAAATTGCCAGACTGAATTCAACATTCCGGATAGCGTTTATGTACCGGGACGCAAGGCCCGTTGCGCAATTTGCTCGCATGTTTTTGTTCTGCCCGAAGTGCCCGGCTTTGTGCCGCATGTTCAGGCCACGCAACCGGCCCAGCCTGCCCAACCAGCAGCGCAGGCCGCTCCAGCCCCACAGCCTGCTGCGGCTCCTGCATCCGGGGTTCGTGTATCTGTCAATTTCACGCCTGCTCAGGCGCAACCGCAAGCCGCGCAAGCGGCTCCGCAACAGCAGGTTGTACAGCAACCAGCTGCCCCCCAGCCGCCACAGCCCGCTCCGGCTGCCCCGGCCGCTCCGCAGCAGGTAGCGCCCCAGCCTGCGCCTGCCCAACCGCAAGTCGCTCAACAGCAACCGGTCCAGCCGCAACCTGTGCAGGCTGAACCTGATTTTGCCCAGCCGCAACCGGCTGGTCCCGTTCCGCAGCCGGAAGCTTTTGCAGCGCCCCAGCCGGAATTTCAACCCGCTCCAACAGCGGACCCATTTGCGCAGGCCATGGAACAGGACGCCGCCTTTGCTCAGGGACAGGACTTTGCTCCGGCTGCGTCTGCCCCCGGTGTTGATGCGGCAGCTCCGGGCACTCCTCAGGCAGCTCCGCAACCCGTTTCTCAACCCGCTCCACAGCCTGCCGAAGCAGATCCTTTTGCGGCTTTTGCAGCTGAAGAGCCGCAGGGCAATGTGATTGGCGCGGGTGACGCGCATGACGCTTTTGCCGAGGCTGCCGCGCGGCACGCCTTTAACGGTGCCGGTGTTGAAGCTGGCGGACACTTTGGCGGACAGGCCGCTGCCGGAAACTCCGGGCTTCCGGGTGCCGGAGCCGGACAGTCTGGCGACGCTGCTTCCGGCAGTATGGATTTTGCCGATATTCTGGGCGCAGAAGCTGCTGCGTATGATCCTTTTGCGTCTGACCCGGCAAGCTCTCCTGCCCCGGAACAGGGCGCGACCGGTATTGGCGAACAGGCAGCGCCGCCTGCGGAAGAAGATGACATTCAGGCCCGTATGGCCAAATTTGATGCGGATCTTGACGCTGTTCTCAATGAATCTCCCGCCAAGGGCGATGCCGCAGCGTCCGAAACCGATGATTCAGCTGGGCAGAAAAAGTCCGGTGGAAAAAAGATTTTCCGTCTTCTTCTGCTCCTTATTTGCCTTGGCGGACTTGGGTTTGGCGGCTATTGGGCTTACAATGCCTTTTTCGCCAAAGATGGCGGACAGGATGGTGATGGGCGCAATATCGTCAATATCGAAGCCAATGAGCTTGAAAAGGTGCGCAACCTTGACGTCAAGAGCAGTGGGGTGAAGTACGAGTACGTCAAGAATGACAAGCTCGGAACCATACTGGTGCTTGAGGGTAAGGTCACAAACCACTTTACCGCTCCCAAGAACAGGATCACCGTTGAAGCAAGGCTGTTCAACGCCAAGGGCGAAGTCATCAAGTCACAGCGGCAGGTTTGCGGCGTGGTGCTCACTCCGTTGCAACTTTCGGTGCTGGGGCAGAAAGAGCTTGCCAAGGCCCTGAACAACCGTATTGAAATCATGGCCAATAACATGGGCGTGCAACCGGGCGCAGATGTGCCGTTTATGGTTGTGTTTGTTTATCCGCCCAGCCATGCGGTTGAGTTTGACGTTACCGTGGTTGACGCCTCTGATAACGCCGAGCCGTCCGCACCGGCAGCACAGTAATTTTAACACGGCCGCTTTGCATATCCTGCGTGGGGCTGCCGTGACAGCTCCGTGGATCTTTTATGGCCAAAGCGCGTGAAATATATGTCTGCTCCGCTTGCGGGGCGCAGTCTTCCCAGTGGAAGGGGCAGTGCTCAAAGTGTTCTGCCTGGAATACGCTGGAAGCTTCCGTTGTGGCTCCAAACAGCCGCGCTCCACGCCCCGGCTCCGGGGTGCAGAGCCTGCTGCGTCTTTCTGATGCTCCTGACATTATCGCTGATGCCTTCAGTACCGGCATTGAAGCTCTTGACCGGGTTCTGGGCAAGGGGCTGGTGCCGGGCGCTGCCATTCTTATTGGCGGCGAGCCGGGCATAGGCAAATCGACTCTTCTTCTGCAACTGGCCGGGGCTGTAGCTGCTTCCGGCAATCAGGTTGTCTACCTTTCGGGCGAGGAATCGCTGGGCCAGATTAAATCGCGGGCCGAGCGGCTGAATGCGCTGCACGAAAACCTTCTCGCCATTGCCACCAACCAGATTGACGATATCCTGCCGGTGATTGACGGCAAAAATCCCCCGGCTTTACTGATTGCAGACTCGGTGCAGACCTTGAGCTCAACCAGAGCGGAAGGGCTGCCCGGCAACGTCAGTCAGGTGCGCGCTGTGGCCGGTGAATTGATGGAAGCCTGCAAGCGCAACGGCGTGACCCTGCTTATTGTCGGGCATGTCACCAAAGAGGGAAATCTTGCCGGGCCAAAGCTTCTTGAGCATATGGTGGATACGGTTATCTCGCTGGAAGGCGACCGGGATCAGGTTTTCAGGATCATGCGTGTGCTTAAGAACCGTTTTGGGCCGAACCAGGAACTTCTTATTTTTCAGATGCTTGGGCAAGGGCTGGACCTTATTGAGGATCCTTCCACATATTTTCTGGGCGCGCGCGATCCGCTGCTTTCCGGCGCATCAGTTGTGATGGCCGTGGACGGGCAACGTACTTTTGCCGTGGAAGTTCAGGCCCTTGCAACACGCAGCTTTTTGAGCATTCCGCGCCGCGCAGCCCTGGGGCTTGACGTTAACCGGTTGCATCTTATCTTGGCTGTATTGGAGAAGCGTCTGAAATTAAATTTCGGGCAATCGGATATTTACGTCAAGGTGGGGGGCGGAATGCGCTTGCAGGAACCGGGAATGGATCTTGCATTGGTAGCCAGCATACTGTCATCTTTTTATGATCTGGCATTGCCCGAGCGCAGCGCCTTTTGGGGCGAAGTGGATTTGAACGGGCAAATACGCCCGGTGGCCTCGCATTCGCTACGCAAGGATCAGGCAGTGCGCCTTGGTTATACACCGCTGTTTTATCCTCGTATTGATGGCGAAAAGGGCGGCATCCGCAGCCTTGGCGAACTTGTAGAAGCTTTGTTCAGCAGAAAAACGGGAAAAAATTAACCATGAACCATATAGAGCGTTACGCAGGTACTTTTATTCCGCTACAGGCCGGGTGCGGTAATTGCGGCGGCTGTGGAAACAGTGGCGAACCGGGCGATGCCGGGGGCGGGCAGGGCGAAACCCTGACCGTTGTGCGCAACGAGGTCCGCGAGCCGAGAAAGGCAAGAGTGTTGCTGCTGAACGATGACTATACCTCCATGGAATTCGTTGTGCGTATTCTTGTGGAAATTTTCCGCAAAAAAGCGGAGGAGGCCACAGCCATAATGTTGGCCGTGCATGAAAAAGGCAAGGGCGAGTGCGGAATTTACCCGGTTGAGATAGCCGAAACCAAGGTAAATCAGGTGCACAGCCGGGCAAGGTCGGAAGGCTTTCCGCTGCGCTGCGCCATTGAGCATATTTGAACCCAGGATGTGACCGATGCTTAATAAAGATCTTGAACATATAATCAGCAAGGCCGTGGATATAGTGCGCAAGAACCGGCACGAATATCTCACGCTTGAGCATATCATGCTTGCCTCCATTCAGGTTGGGCCGGGGCGCGAAATTATCGAAGCCTGCGGCGGCAACGCCGGAGAGGTGGAAGCCCAGATCATGTTCTTTTTGAACACCGAACTGGAGTCGCTTCCTAACGATGTGGAGCATGTTCTGGTGCAGACCGTGGCTGTACAGCGCGTAATGCAAAATGCCCTGCACCACGTTGAGACCTCCGGTCGCGACAAGATGAACATTGGCGACATCTTTGCCGCCACCATGGAAGAAATAGACAGCCACGCCTCCTACATACTGGCCCAGCAGGGTATTACACGTCTGGATATTCTCAACTATATCAGTCACGAGGCGGTTGAGCGGGAAGAAACCCCGGAAGAAGGCGAGGGCGGCAAGGACGACCTGCAAGGCAAGGCGCTCAAGCGTTTTACCCACGACCTTACCGAAGCTGCGGCTCAGGGGCGCATTGATCCACTGATCGGGCGCGAGGCCGAAATTGAGCGGGCCATTCAGGTTCTGGCACGCAGACGCAAGAACAACCCGCTGTTTGTGGGCGACCCCGGCGTGGGCAAGACTGCGCTGGCTGAGGGGCTTGCCCTGCGCATCAGCGAAGGCCGCGTGCCGGAAGAATTTCTGGACGTAAACATTTACGCCCTTGACCTTGGCGCGTTGCTGGCTGGCAGCAAGTACCGCGGCGATTTCGAGGCTCGCCTCAAGGCCGTAGTCAACGAGCTGGGCAAGATTCCCAACTCGATCCTCTTTATTGATGAAATTCACACCATCGTTGGGGCCGGGGCAACAACCGGCGGTTCAATGGATGCCTCCAACCTGCTCAAGCCGGTGCTGGCTCAGGGCAACATCCGTTTTATCGGCTCCACAACGCATGATGAGTTCCGTAATCTTTTTGACAAGGACCGGGCTCTTTCGCGCCGCTTCCAGAAAATTGACGTGGATGAACCCAGTCAGGAAGAATGCGTGGAAATCTTGAAGGGCCTGCGTTCGCGCTACGAGGAGCATCACAAGGTGCGCTACTCGATGCCAGCCCTGAAATCCGCCGTAACCCTGTCTGTACGCCATTTGCAGGATCGCCTGCTGCCGGACAAGGCCATTGACGTGATTGACGAGGCAGGGGCCTACCATCGCCTGCATCATTCAGTTTCCGGCACGCGCAAGTCCGGCAGTCCGAAAAACGACATGATCAGTTCCTCTGATATTGAGAAGATTGTGGCACGCATGGCCAAGATTCCTTCGGCCCGCGTCAGCACTTCCGACCGCGACAAATTGCGCGATCTGGAAAAGGAACTGAAAGAACTGATCTTTGGGCAGAACGCGGCTGTGGAGAGTCTTTCCAAAGCCGTGTTGCGCGCCCGTGCCGGTTTCAAGCGGGACCAGCGTCCGCAGGGGGCTTTTCTGTTTTACGGCCCCACCGGGGTTGGTAAAACAGAACTTGCCAAGCAGCTTGCCAATATTCTGGGCGTGACCTTTTTGCGTTACGATATGTCGGAATATATGGAAAAACACTCGGTGTCGCGTTTGATTGGTTCGCCTCCGGGATATGTCGGCTTTGATCAGGGCGGCATGCTCACCGAGGCCGTGCGCAAATCGCCGCATGCCGTTCTGTTGCTGGATGAGATGGAAAAAGCCCACCCGGACGTCATGAGCATCCTGCTGCAAATAATGGATTACGCCACTTTGACAGACAACACCGGGCGCAAGGCCGACTTCCGCAACGTGATCATCATCATGACCTCCAATGCCGGGGCTTTTGACATGGCCAAACGCGACATGGGCTTTGGCATCGGCAGCGGTATCAAGAGCGGTTCGGCAAACAAGGGCCTCAAGGCTGTGGAAAAGCTCTTTTCGCCGGAGTTCCGCAACCGTCTGGACGCCATGATTCCCTTTGCCAACCTTTCGCCGGATGCAATGGGCAGTATTGTGGACAAGTTTGTGGCCGAACTTGAAGCCTCGCTCAAGGAGCGTCGCGTCAAGCTGACACTGAGCGAAAAAGCCCGCGCTTATCTGGCAAAGCACGGCTATGACCGCGAATTCGGCGCCCGCCCGCTGGCCCGCCTGCTGCGTGAGCAGGTGGAAGACCAGCTGGCCCGTGAGATATTGTTCGGGCAGCTTACGCAGGGTGGCATGGCCTCCATTGACGTCAAGACCGTTTCCGGCAAACTCAAGGTGGCGGAAGAAGCCAAGACCGAGGAACTTGTTTTCCGGTTTGAACCTTTTTCGTCCTCTGTTGCCACAAAAGCTTCGGGCGCGTCCAAAAATGCCGGTAGCCCGGAATCAGGCAAGACAAAGGGCGGCGCTACCGGAAAAACCGGCGGCAAGTCCGGTGGTAAAAAAGCTCCAGCGCAGGAACCTGTTTCCTGATGCCATGCCCATAATCTGGCTTGATGAAAACAGTATAGAATTCCCTCCCGTGCGGCTGGCAGACCCAGAAGGGCTGCTGGCTGCCGGGGGGGATTTGTCCGTTGCGCGGCTTACAGAAGCGTACCGCAATGGCATCTTCCCGTGGTACGGGCCGGATACGCCGATTCTCTGGTGGTCAACCAACCCGCGCTGCGTGCTTTTTCCGGAAAAGCTGCACGTTCCCGCTTCCCTCAAAAAAATCATCCGCTCACAGAAATTCAGCTTCAGCGTAAATAAATGTTTTGCAAAGGTTATGCTGCATTGCGCCGCGGCCAAACGCCCGGATCAGCAAGGCACATGGATTACGCAGGATATGTTTGAGGCGTATGTTGCCATGCACCGTGCGGGCAAGGCCCATTCAGTTGAGGTGTGGCAGGACGGCAAGCTGGCTGGTGGTCTTTACGGCGTGGCTATCGGACGGGCTTTTTTTGGCGAGTCCATGTTCTATTTGCGCCCTGATGCTTCCAAGGCTGCCATTGCCTGGCTGGTGCCGCGCCTTGGGGAGCTTGGATTCCCGCTAATCGACTGCCAGCAGGAAACGCCGCACATGATGAGGTTTGGCGCGGAACTTGTGGACAGGGCGCTTTTTCTGAAGATAATATCCAGTGCCGTGGACAGGGAAGACGCTGTTGATTTCTGGCACAGTCAGGTTCAGCTCGTGCAGCCACTTTAGCTTCTGACTTGTGGAGATAGCCCTGTTTTAGGTCGTACTTGCTGTGCCCTATAAGCAGAATTGAGTGCCGTTCAAATTGCGCATCTTGTTAATTTGTGTTAACAAGTCTGGGCGATAAAATTTCCCTGGGTAATCAATATGAAAAATTCAGATAAAAATGCACTGCTTATCGGTATGATTGGCGGTATGAGCTGGGAAAGCACCGTTACATATTATCAGGTAATCAACACGGTTGTAAAAGAACGGCTTGGTGGGCTGCATTCGGCCCGTTGCCTGTTGCACAGCGTGGATTTTGAGGCGATAGAGGCTTGTCAGGCTCAGGGCCGCTGGGAAGACAGCGCCGCCATTCTTGGCGAAGCAGCCCGGTCGCTTGAACGGGCCGGGGCGGACTTTTTCATCATCTGCACAAATACCATGCACAAGGTGGCAGGGCAGGTGCAGAGCCGGGTTTCCATTCCCTTGCTGCATATTGCTGACGAAACTGCGGCGGAACTGAATAAAGCAGGTGTGCGCAAGGTCGCCTTGCTGGGCACCGCCTACACTATGGAGCAGGATTTTTACAAGATCCGTCTTGTGGATTCCGGGCTGGAAGTGCTGGTGCCGGAAGCCCCGGACAGGCAGGAAATCAGCCGTATCATCTATGAAGAACTGTGTCTGGGCACTATCAACACAAAGTCCCGACTTTTTTACCGCAATGTAATAGATGGCCTTAAAGAGCGCGGCGCAGAGGCGGTTATTCTGGGCTGCACAGAGATTGGCCTGCTGGTCCGGCAGGAAGACAGTTCGCTCCCGTTGTTTGATACGGCAATGATTCATGCCAGAGCCGCAGCCCTGCGCTCGATAGAACGGCTGCTGTAAGCCGGAGCGCTTCATATATATAGCAGAAGCGCTCATAAAATATTGGGAACCGGCAATGTTTGCTGTGCCGGTCATTCAGAATGGATATTGTCCGGTAAGGCAGCAAAAGCGCTAATGCCGGTAACTCTGGCAAATATTCCGGGCTTGCCCCAGGTTAAATAATATGGAAAATAATCTTTTCAAGCTTGCTACGGAGTATCAGCCCAGCGGCGACCAGCCAGAAGCCATTGACCTTCTGGTCTCCAACATCACGGCTGGCGTGCAGGATCAGGTTCTGCTCGGCGTTACCGGATCGGGCAAGACCTTTACAATGGCGCAGGTTATCGCACGCTGTAACCGCCCGGCCCTGATTCTGGCGCACAATAAGACTCTGGCTGCGCAGCTTTACAATGAATTTCGGCAGCTTTTTCCGCATAACGCCGTGGAATATTTCGTAAGTTACTACGACTACTACCAGCCGGAAGCCTATGTGCCATCGTCTGACCTCTATATCGAGAAAGACTCGGCCATCAACGATAATATCGAAAAATTGCGCCACGCCGCGACTTACGCGCTGTTTACCCGGCGCGACGTAATTATCGTGGCCTCGGTATCCTGTATTTACGGCCTTGGTTCCCCGGAGTTCTACCAGAAGATGATGCTGCCAATCGAAGCCGGGCAGCGTTGCATCATGGATGAGGTTATCAAAAAGCTGGTGGAAATTCAGTACTCCCGCAATGATTACGACTTCCACCGCGGTACTTTCCGGGTGCGCGGCGATACGCTGGAAATCATCCCGGCTTACCAGAACGATCTGGCTATCCGTCTGGAATTTTTTGGCGACGAGCTTGAAAGCATCAGCGAGGTGGACGCGCTTACCGGCAAGACCATGGGCACCTTGCGCAAAACCGTAATTTACCCAGCCAGCCACTATGTTTCCGACCGCGACAATCTGGTGCGTGCCGCTTCTGACATCCGCGACGAGTTGCGCGATCAGCTTAACCTGTTCCAGAAGGAAAACCGACTAGTAGAGGCGCAACGCCTAGAACAGCGTACGCTGCTGGATCTGGAGATGATGGAGGAGATGGGCTACTGCCCGGGGGTTGAAAACTATTCCCGCCATCTGGACGGGCGCACGCAGGGCCAGCCGCCGCACACATTGCTGGATTACTTTCCGGATGATTTTTTGCTGTTTGCGGACGAGTCGCACATCAGTATTCCGCAGGTTGGGGCCATGTTCAAGGGCGACCGCTCGCGCAAGCAGACTCTGGTCAACTACGGCTTTCGCCTCCCTTCGGCGCTGGATAACAGGCCGCTTGAGTTCAGCGAATTTCTGGAGCGCATCGGGCAGGTGGTCTACGTTTCCGCAACTCCCGGCAAGTGGGAACTGGAGCGCTCGCAGGGCATTGTAGCCGAGCAGGTGATTCGCCCCACCGGGCTGGTGGACCCAGAAGTGGAAGTGCGCCCGAGCAAGGGGCAGATGGACGACCTGATGGCCGAGTGCCGCAAGCGCATCATCCGCGAGGAGAGGGTGCTGGTTACCACGCTGACCAAGCGCATGGCCGAGGACTTGACGGAATACCTCAACAGTATGGGCGTATCCACCAAGTACCTGCACTCGGATATTGACACGCTGGAGCGCATGGCGATTCTCCGCTCGCTCCGGCGCAAGGAATTTGATGTGCTTGTAGGCATCAACCTTCTGCGTGAAGGGCTGGATATTCCGGAAGTTTCGCTGGTTGCGATACTGGATGCGGACAAGGAAGGCTTTTTGCGTTCGCGCGGTTCACTCATCCAGACTTTTGGACGCGCTGCCCGCAACAGTTCCGGGCATGTCATTCTTTATGCGGATAACATCACCCGCTCCATGTCCGAAGCCATGGCTGAAACAGAGCGCAGACGCGCCAAACAACTGGCCTTCAACCTGGAGCACGGCATTACGCCACGGACTATTATCAAGGATGTGGAAACTCCCTTTGATAATCTTTTTTCGCAACAGGATTCCGGGTCAGCTAAACGCGGCAGAAAGCAGAAAGCCGCAGAGCAGGATGCCGATATGCAGGCGGCTGCTTCACCCAAGGAACTGGGCCGGATCATACAACGTCTGGAGCGGGAAATGCGCGAGGCCGCCAAGGAGCTTGAGTTTGAGCATGCAGCCGAAATACGCGACCGCATAACCTTTTTGCGGCAGAAGCTTATTTTATCCGGTAGCGAGGATATTGCGTAGCTAGCTAGTGTTCAGACGCAATCTGAAAGGGCTGACATTCATAATCTGGTAAACTGAATTTTTGCGTATAATCGGTCCCCCGGCTTTACCGGGGCAGACCAGTTTGAGGTGGTTTATTCAATGAGCGATGATATGAACGGTGTACTGAAGCAACCGGAGCAAAGCCGAATTGAGCGCGCGGCAGAACTGCGCAAAATCCTTTCATACCACTCCTGGCGCTACCATGTTCAGGATGAGCCGGAAATTTCCGATGGCGATTACGACAGGCTTTTCAAGGAGCTTGTCGCTATTGAGGAAGAGTTCCCGCAACTGGTTGCGCCAGATTCGCCAACACAAAAGGTTGGCGGCGCTGTATTGAAGAACCTGCCCACGCAAGAGCACTCCCTGCGCATGTACAGCCTTGATAACGTATTTGATACGGACGAATGGGCGGAATATGTACAAAAAACCTTGCGTCAGGTGCCGGAAGCCAAGCCGGAGGATATGATCTTCTGGGTAGAGCCGAAAATGGACGGCCTGGCTATGGAACTGATTTACGAGAACGGTGTACTGGTCACGGCGCTCACACGCGGCGATGGCTACAAGGGCGAAATAGTTACCGCCAATATGCGCACTGTGCGGAATCTGCCCCTGAGCCTGCGCACGGAGAATCCGCCTTCGCTGCTGGAAGTGCGCGGCGAAGTAGTCATGACCAGAGCTGATTTTCAGGCCCTTAACACTGTTCAGGCCGGCAAGGGGGCCAAAATATTCGCCAACCCGCGCAACGCAGCCGCAGGGTCGGTGCGCCAGCTTGATTCTTCTGTTGCTGCCTCACGCCCGTTGCGTTTTATGGCTTATGGCATCGGCAGGGTGGAAGGACACCCCGGATGGGCCAGCCAGCATGAGATTATCGAAGCGCTGGCTGGTTATGGCCTTGCTGTCGCGCCAGAGGCAAAGCTGTGTAATAACCTGGCTGAAGTTGCCGCTTTTTACGAAGATTTATCCAAAAACCGCCAGAAGCTGGCTTTTGATATTGATGGCGTGGTTGCCAAGCTGGACCGCCTTGATTTGCAGGAGGCCCTCGGCTACACCTCGCACGCGCCGCGTTGGGCCGTTGCCATGAAATTCCCGGCTGAACAGGCCCGCACCAAACTGCTCGACATCCAGCTACAGGTAGGCCGTACCGGAGTGCTGACCCCGCGCGCGGTACTGGACCCGGTCACGGTGGGCGGAGTTGTTGTCTCATACGCCACCTTGCATAACGAAGATGAAATCAGGGGCAAGAATCTGCTGGTTGGCGATACCGTAATAGTGCAAAGAGCAGGGGATGTTATCCCGGAAGTTGTTTCTTCCGTGCCGGAAGAGCGCGACGGCAGCGAGCGCGAGTTCCATTTTCCGGCAAGCTGCCCGGAATGCGGCAACCATATTCACCGCGAGCCGGGTGAGGCTGCCTGGCGCTGCGTGAACAAGCTTTGCCCTGCCATGCGCAAGGAAACGGTCATTCATTTTGTATCCAAGGCAGGGCTTGATGTTCAGGGCGTTGGCGAAAAGTGGATTGCCCTGCTCATGGATCGCGAGATGATCAAAACCCCGGCAGATTTGTTCCGTCTGGGCAAGCTCGACTTGCTCAAGCTGGATCGCATGGGCGAGAAGCTGGCCGGAAATTTTGTGGCAGCCTTTGCAGAGGTTCGCACCAGCGCCAGCCTGCACCGGCTGATTTGCGCTCTGGGCATCCGGCACGTTGGTGAGCAGACAGCCAGAGCGCTATCCTACGCCTATCGCGATCTTGATGAAATCAGTCAGGCCGGGCTTGAAGATTTGCAGAAAATTCCGGATATTGGCCCGGAAGTGGCATCATCAATCGTGGATTTTTTTGCCGAACCGGGCAACCGTGAGTTGCTTGAAGATTTGCGTGGGCTCGGTCTTTGGCCGCGCAGCGAGCCGCCGGTGGAGAAATCCGCGTCTGAAAGTCCCTTGGGCGGCAAGACTTTTCTTTTTACCGGCACGCTTTCAATCAGCCGCGATGCCGCCAAAAAACTGGCTGAAGATGCCGGGGCCAAGGTTGTTTCCGCTGTCTCGAAATCCGTTGACTATCTGGTGGCGGGCGATGCCGCAGGCTCCAAGCTGACCAAGGCCGAATCTTTGGGTGTTGCGGTTATCAGTGAGGAAGAATTCAGAAAAATGCTTGCACAAATTCCGGAAAAACCCAAAAATCAACCGGTGCCGCAAACTGGCGAACAGGGCAGCCTGTTCGACTGACCGGCTTTCGCCCAGATTCAGAACGGGCTGCCATGAATGGGCCACCTGCTTTGACGGCAAACTGCGGCGTCTATAACCTACACTTTTGCAGGACGGCATATCTAAAGGAGAATCTTCATGAGTATCAATGTTATCATTACCGGAGCCGGTGGCAGAATGGGCAAAACTCTTCAGGCGATTGTCCGGGAGAATGCTGATTTGAATCTGGCCGGGCTGATTGTGCAGGATTGCGAACTGGCCGAATGCAGCCGTGGCTGCGAAGTACCTATTGGCTGCGATCTCAAGGAGATGCTCACCAAATTTCCCGATGCCGTAGTGGTAGACTTTACTGCTCCGGAAGCCAGCCTTGGCTTTGCGGCCATAGTTGCGGAAATGGGCGCAAAGCATGTTATCGGCACCACTGGCCTTAATGATGAACAGCGGGCCAGACTGGCTGGCTATGCGGAAAAAGGCACGATCTTCTGGTCGCCGAACATGAGCATTGGCGTAAATGTTCTTCTCAGGATATTGCCCGAGCTTACCAAGGCTCTTGGCCCGGATTATGACGTTGAAGTGATGGAAATCCACCACAAGAAGAAAAAGGACTCCCCCAGCGGCACTGCCGTGCGTCTTGGCGAAGCTCTGGCAGAAGCCAAGGGCTGGGATTATAATGATGCCGCCTGCTACCACCGCGAGGGCATCATCGGCGAGCGCCCCAAAGAGGAAATCGGCATGCAGACCTTGCGCGGCGGCGATGTTGTTGGCGTACATACCGTGTACTTCATGGGCCCCGGCGAGCGCATAGAAGTGACCCATCAGGCTCATTCGCGTGAGAATTTCGCCAACGGTGCCATGCGCGCGGTCAGGTGGGTTAGCGCCCAGAAGCCCGGCAAACTTTACTCCATGCTGGATATCATCAAGTAAATCGGTTTGATTCGCTTGTGCTGGGCGCTTTATGCGTCAGGCTAAAGCTTTGGCGCGCCTGTTTTGCTGTTAGCTGAATATCTTGATTTTTTATTTTAATAGTGGAGCTGAACAATGAAAATCGGTTTGCTGCAATGTAACCTTGTCAGCAATGATATAGAACGCAATATCAAGACCATCTACGCTGCCTTGTCAAAGGCGGCGGAGCAGGGCGCAGAGTTGTGTGTGACTTCCGAACTGGCCCTGTGCGGTTGTCCGGCTACCGAGCAGCTTACCCGTACGGCCTTCATCGAGTTTTGCCGGGTCAAATTGCAGGAACTGGCAGGCAGGATCGAGGCTGAGAAGTTGCCGCCGCTGCTCATAGGCGCTCCCATTGCCAACCCGGTGCCGGAAGGCAAACCCCTGCAAAACTGCGCAGCCTTTTTGCGCAGTGGCAAGGTCATGGTGATTGACCGCAAAGTGCTGCTGGCGGCAGACGGAACGCATGACGACTTTTATTATTTTGAACCCGGAGTCGGGCTGGGCGTTCTCCAGTTCAATGGCTGGCGTTTTGCCGTGGCCATAGGCGAGGATGTCTGGAATGATCGCGGCTTCTGGCACGGACGCCGCCAGTTCTATGCCGATCCGGTGGAAGACTTCATGACCGGCGGCGCGGACGCGTTAATCAACCTGACAGGCATTGCCTTTTCTCTTGGCGGTTGCGAACAGCACAAGAAGGTGCTTTCGTGGAGCGCCGCCAAGTACCGTACTCCCATTGTGGCGGTTAATCAGGTGGGCGGTATGGATAGCGCCATTTACCCCGGCGGCAGCATGGTCTTTAATGCCTGCGGCGTATTGCGCGAGCAGGCCGCTCTGTTTGCAGAAGATGTGCTGGTTGTTGATCTGGACAAGCTGCGTGAGTGCGATTCAGATGAGCAGGCCGGAGTGAAAATGAGCGAGGAGGAGGAAGTCTGGAACGCCCTTGTGCTTGGCGTACGCGACTTTGTTTCCAAATGCGGTTTCTCGAAGGCCGTGCTGGGGCTTTCCGGCGGTATTGACTCCGCGCTGGTGGCAGCCATTGCTGCCGAAGCGCTCGGCAAGGAAAATGTTCTCGGCATCCTGATGCCCTCGCCTTACTCCAGTCAGGGCAGTATTGACGACAGTCTGGAACTGGCGTCCAATCTTGGCATGGAGACAATCACCGTGCCAATTGCCAAAGCTATGGAAACCTTTGGCGAGATGTTTGCGCCCAGCTTTGCCAATACAAAACCCGACACTACCGAGGAAAACCTGCAATCGCGCATTCGCGGCATTACTCTGATGGCCTTTTCCAACAAGTTTGGACGGATGCTGCTTAACACCGGCAACAAGTCCGAAGCGGCAGTGGGCTACAGCACGCTTTATGGTGATTCCTGCGGCGCGCTTGGCGTGATAGCCGACCTGTACAAACAGCAGGTCTATGCATTGTCCGAATGGATTAACAAGCGGAAGGGCTTTGACCTGATTCCGCGCGCCATTATTGATAAAGCGCCCTCGGCTGAATTGCGTCCGGATCAGAAAGACAGTGATTCGCTGCCTGACTACCCGGTGCTGGATGCTCTTTTGCGTGCTCACCTTGGCGACAAGTGCGACCGTGAAGAGTTGATAGAGCGCGGCTTTGATATTGCCCTTGTGGACAGGGTGCTACGCTTGTTGCGCGGTGCCGAATTCAAGCGCCAGCAGAACCCTCCGGCCCTGCACGTCAGCACTCATGCCTTTGGACATGGCGGACGTATGCCGATAGCGACCTCGTTCAAATAAGGCCTTGCCGCCCGGCTGATTGCCGGATGTTATTAAATAGTTTGTCGTTTTTGTTAAAGATATCCGTAATAGCCACCTGTGATTCTTGCAGGTGGCTACTTTTTTATTGAATTACTGCCTGATTCAAAAAGTATATTTTCTTCTTGATCTGGATTATGAAAATCATTATCGTTCATCCGTCTTGAAGATTGCGATAACACTTTACCAAAGGAAGGAATAATGAAACGCATTCTTACTTTGATGCTCGGGGTTGCCTTTATCCTCGGCGCGGCTACTCAGTCAAGCGCTGTGGAAGTTCAGGTCTCCGGCGAGATGGATACGATTTTCGGCTTTAGCGATAACTCCGGTTTCAGCAAGGAAGATGAGAACGATCACTTCTTTGCCCGCCAGCGCTATCGCATAAACGTTGAGTTCATTGCCTCTGAGAATCTGCGTGGCGTAATGCAGTTCCAGATCGGCACCATGGAGTGGGGCAATGCGGAAGACGGCGCCCAGCTTGATACCACCAGCGCTTCTGCCAAAATCCGCCGCGCCTATGTTGACTGGAAAGTGCCGGATACCGCTCTTAATGTTAAGATGGGCCTCCAGTATATTGGCCTGCCCAGCGCTGTTTTTGGCAATCCTTTCTTTGGCGCAAATGCCGCTGGTGTTGTGGTTAGCGCAGGCTTGAACGACAACATCACCCTGAGCGGTATCTGGTCCCGCCCCTGGAAGGATACCAGCGTATCCCTCAAGGATAACGATACCGACATGTTCGCCATTGTTGCCGATTTCAGCTATGACGACTTCACTGTTTCGCCCTGGTTCTCCTATACCAGAGCAGGCGCTCACTCCGGTTTCTGGACCGAAGGCTACGGCCCTGAGCATCCGGTATACTGGACCGGCGAAACCTCCAGCGCTTACGGCCTGACCTATGATGAAAGCGGCCGTTCCAACATCTGGGCCGGTGGGATAGCTCTTAGCGTCAGCCCCATCGATGATCTGGAAATCAAGTTTGACGGTATGTACGCCAAGCTGGACAACGATGGCCGCACCTCTACCACCATGGCTCCGGAAGCCGATGGCTGGCTGGTTGCTTTGGCTGTTGATTACAGCATGGATTGGGGTACTCCCGGCGCGTTCATCTGGTATGCCTCTGGCGACAGTAAGAGCGATCAGGCAAACCACAAGTCCGGCCGCATGCCCATTCTCGGCGGTGACGATGGTTTTGGCGCTACCCGTCTGGCCTTTCCCGGCGCTTACTCCGCAGGCGAAGATACCTGGGTAAGCACTTCCGGCGTGGGCACCTGGGGCCTTGGCTTCCAGATTGCCGATGTGTCTTTTGTTGAAGACCTGACCCACCTGTTCCGCATTGCCTACTTTCAGGGCACCAACCACAAGAACGCCGTACCGGATCTGCTGACCGGCGAAGGCGTTTACATGACCAAACGCGACTGGGCTGTTGAAGTGGATTTTGACACTGAGTACAAGATTTACGAAAACTTCTCCACAATTCTTGAACTCAGCTACATTTATATGGATATCGACAATAAGTCCGGCGAATACCGCGGCAGTAATGAAGATGAAAACGCCTGGAATGCTCAGGTCACCTTCAGCTACGCTTTCTAGGACTCCAGGACGTGTCAGCACGGGCTTGTTTAGCCTGATTCAGTGAATACAAAAAGGCCGGGAATATTCCCGGCCTTTTTGTATCTGGATATTACGCTTTTGGGTGCTCCTGCCTGTTGTAACCATGCTGTCTGCTGGAGTTACAAGCAGGTAGGCGAAGGCTACTGCAAGCCTTGCTCGCTAACCACAACAAAGCCGTTAGCAGTCAGTTTTTCAACAGCCCGTTCCACGTCCTTGCAGCGGATAATCATCATGGCCGTATTTTTGCGGCTATGCACAAAAGCATACATATATTCCACGTTCAGTTCGTTGGCCTGAAACATCTGGAGGATGTCGTTCAGTCCGCCGGGGCGGTGGGGCACTTCCACAGCGATCACGCTGGTGGTGTTGGCTGTGAACCCGGCATCCTGTAGTGCCTTGCGGGCCTTGTCGTTATCATCCACGATCATGCGCAAAACGCCAAAGTCGGCGGTGTCCGCCAGAGACAGGGCCTGCATGTTGATCTGCGCCATGGCCAGAATGTCTGTAACCTGAGCCAGACGGCCCGTCTTGTTCTCGATAAAAATTGAAAGCTGCTTGATGCTGCTCATGGTAACCTCACAATTTTGTTGACCTTAATCTTTACTGTGATTCTGATAATTACCCGTAACGCTTGTTAACCAGCATTACGCAGGTCAATCACACGCGCGGCCTTACCCTCGGAGCGGGGGATGGAGTTGGGCTGCACCAGCGAAACTTTGGCGGTAACACCAAGGAATTCCTTGACGTTTTTCTGGATTTTTCTCTCAAACTGCTGAATGCGCCGGATTTCATCAGAAATGAATATTTCGGCCGGCAGCTCCACCTTGATTTCAAGGTGGTCAAGGTTGTTCTCGCGGGTAACCACAAGCTGGTAGTGCGGGGTGGTGCCTTCCGCTTCCATGAGCAGGGACTCGATGTGCTGCGGGAAGAGGTTTACGCCGCGGATAATCAGCATATCATCGCTACGCCCGACCACGCGGCCCATGCGCACATGCGTGCGTCCGCAACGGCATGGGGTGTAGTTGAGCGTGGTAATGTCGCGGGTGCGATAGCGGATGAGTGGAATGCCTTCCTTGGTCAGGGTGGTCAGCACCAGTTCGCCTTCTGAGCCGGGGGGCAACTGCTCTCCGGTTGCCGGGTCGATGATTTCAGGCAGGAAGTGGTCCTCAAAAATGTGCATGCCGCATTTGGCCTCGGCGCATTCCATGGAAACACCCGGTCCCATCACTTCGGAAAGTCCGTAGATGTTCAGGGCGCTGATGCCGAGCTTGCGCTCAATCTCCGCGCGCATTTCTTCTGTCCACGGTTCGGCGCCGAACACGCCTATGGCCAGCGGGAGCTTTGCGATATCAATGCCTTGCTCCAGAGCGGATTCGTAAAGATGCAGCGCGTATGACGGGGTGCAGGTCATGGCGGTTGCGCCGAAATCGCGCAGGATTTGTGCCTGACGCTTGGTTGCGCCGCCAGATACAGGTATGACCGTTGCCCCAAGGCGCTCGGCCCCGTAGTGCGCGCCAAGCCCGCCGGTGAACAGGCCATAGCCATAGGCATTGTGGATGAAATCGCGGCGGGTTATGCCTGCTGCGGAAAGGCATCTGGCCATCATGTCTGCCCAGTTGTCCAGATCGCGTCTGGTGTAGCCGACAACCGTGGCGCGTCCGGTGGTGCCGCTGGAAGCGTGAATGCGCACGATGGTGTCAATGGGCATGGCGAACAGGCCGTAGGGGTAGTTGTCGCGCATGTCCTGCTTGGTTGTGAAGGGGAGACGGGCCAGATCCTTAAGGCTGCGCACATCGCCGGGGCTGACGCCCAGCTCGTCAAAAGCCTTGCGGTAGAACGGTACATTGGCGTATACGCGTTCGCACTGGTTTTTGAGCCTTCTGAGCTGGAGAGCTTCCAGCTCCTCGCGCGGGAGTGTCTCCATTTCTATATCGAAAATCATCAGTCTATCCTGTAATTTTAATTGTTGTGAGCCGAAGAAAAACTTTGCCTCAAGCCTGCCGCGTGGTCAAGGCGTTCAGCCGTTCAGGGCCGCACTTTCCTTATGCTGTTTTGCCTTTGATTGCCGTTTGCTGTTAGTGGATAATTGTTCTATATTGCGCAGCAGTTTTTAGGGTGTGTTTGAAACAGGCCCGGCGAATACCAACTAAAATGGATAAATATGAAAGTTAAACTGAAATCTACTGTTGATACAAAGACCAAACTTGAAAACCTCTGTGCCTGGCTTGCGGAAAAAAAAGCCAGGAATCTTGTGGCCTTTGAGCTTGGCGGGCATAACAATCTGGCCGAAGGCGTTATTGTTGCCGGGGCAACTTCCCTCCGTCACGGGCAGGGTCTGGCTGACTTTGCTCTGGAAATGGCCAAAGAGAACAACTACGAATTTCTGCACATGGAAGGCTATCAGAACGGACTGTGGATTCTGCTGGACTTCAACGATGTGCTGCTGAACATTTTTCAGCCGGAACAGCGCGAGTTGTATAGGCTGGAAGACCTGTACCCCAACGCCACCATTTTGCGCGACGACCGCGAATAACTTGGCGTTTGCGCGGTTTGGCGGTACGTCATGGCAGCTCTGTGGCGCATTGGTCTTCCGGATGTTTCTGGTTTGACCGTTCCATACCGCTTAATAATTGAACGCAGCCTTACTTGCCGCTATGCCGGATGCAGCATGTCATATCCGGCATGGAGAACGAAAAATGAAAATCAAGCCTACAATTCTGACTATTCTTGACGGTTGGGGCCTTGCCCCCGCCGGGCCGGGCAACGCAACCAGCCTTGCCGATACCCCCACTCTGGATAAAGTCCTTGCCGCTCCCATCCGCACAGATCTTAAATGCTCCGGGCGCGCCGTTGGGCTGCCGGACGGCTTTATGGGCAATTCCGAAGTCGGGCACATGAACATCGGTGCCGGGCGCATTGTCTATCAGGATATGACCAGAATTGACGTGGCTCTGGAAGACGGAAGCATCAATAAAAATCCCGTTCTTTTGGAACTGCTGGGCAAGGCAAAAGCGGCAGGCGGCAACATCCATTTTATGGGCCTGCTTTCTGACGGCGGTGTACACAGCCACATCCGGCACCTTTTCGCATTGCTCAAACTGGCTAAAGAGTACGGTATTGCCGCATACGTCCATGCTTTTATGGATGGGCGCGATACCTCGCCCACCAGCGGTGCAGGTTATGTGCGTGATCTGCTTGCTGAAATGCAGCGGATCGGGCACGGCTCCATTGCGAGTCTGGTCGGGCGTTATTACGCCATGGACCGTGACAAGCGCTGGGACCGCACTGCCCAGGCCTGGAATATGCTCGTGCATGAACAGGGGCAGGAGGTTGCCGACCCGGTTAAGGCGCTTGAAGCGGCATACGCGGTTGGCGAGACTGACGAGTTTGTGAAGCCGCGTCTGGTTACCGGACCCGGCGGCAAGAAGGCAGTCATCGGTGATAATGACGCGGTGTTTTTCTTCAACTTCCGCGCAGACCGGGCCAGAGAGCTTACAAGTTGCTTTTTCTCTGATGATTTCACTGAATTCGAGCGCGGCAAGCGTCCGGTTCTTTCCGGTTTTGCAACCATGACGCAATATGACGAGCAGATGCCGGTCCCGGCTGCGTTCGGGCCGGAAACTCTCTCGATGGTGCTGGGCGAGGTGGTGTCAAATCTTGGGCTCAAGCAGTTGCGCATTGCCGAGACCGAAAAATACGCGCATGTGACTTACTTTTTTAATGGCGGGCGGGAAGATGTGTTCCCCGGCGAAGACCGTCAGCTTATTCCTTCGCCGCGCGATGTGGCTACCTACGACCTGAAGCCGCAAATGAGCGCCGTGCAGGTTAAGGATACCATGCTTGCCGAGTGGGAAAAGCACCGCTACAGCCTTGTGGTGTGCAACTTTGCCAACCCGGATATGGTGGGGCATACCGGGATAATCCCGGCCGCCGTCACTGCTCTGGAAACCGTGGACAAGTGTGTGGCTGAACTGTGGGATTTTGCCCGCAAAAACGGCTGCCGCCTGATTATTACCGCCGACCACGGCAATGCAGAGGAAATGCTCACCCCCGACAACAAACCCATGACAGCGCACACTCTTAACAAGGTGCCGTTCGTCATTCTTGACGATGAGCTTGATATCAGGCTCAAGGCCGATGGTAAGCTGGGCGATATCGCCCCCACCATTCTGGACTTGTGGGAAGTGCCCCGACCGGAAGAAATGACCGGCCTCAGTCTGATTGACAAATAAGCGAAGAGCTGGGAGCTTTGAATGAGTAAGAATGTAAAGCCGGTAAGCCCGGTAAAGCCTAAGTCGGTTGAACTGGTGTTTGTTTACCAGTGTCCGTTCTGCCGCCGCGAGCTTACGATGATTGCCCCGACCGTGGCAGCCATTGTGCAGTGCGACGTGTGCGGCAAGCAGTTCCCGGTAGTGCCGGTTGAAGAAAGAAGCGTTGCCTATGTCAAGATTATGCTTGGCAACGGGGCTGCGGCTGTTGATTCTGATTATATGTAAAGCAGATGCGTATTCGCCATGCTACAGGCATGCGTATAGACTTTTGACCGTAATCTGCGAGCGTTAGAATTTTTTTAGAAAAAAACGCCTTCTGCTTTTTCTGTGCGCACATCAAGCGAGCTACGGCTCCAGTTGTTAAAGATAGTTTAGAAAAAAGTGTCTGTACCTGCTCTTGTCTAGAGTATCTACAGACACTTTTCTATGGTCTGAAGGCTGCTGAAACCGGCTTGGAGGCGCTGTGCCGCCAGTGTTCCAGCGGTCTAAACTTTGTCTATAATCTGGAGGGTGGTTTGGTTTTATGCCTGTTTTGATTGACTTTTTTTAATGGGGTTTGGCTCGGCCTGTTGCTGCCTCCGGCAACAAACGTGTCCGGCATTCTGTCGCGTTTTGTAGTCAGCACTGTGCGTACTGTTGCCGGAATTTTGCGGCAGTGCTGACGCGTCTTGTTGCTGGAGCTTTCCGGCAATGCTGGTGCAAGCTGCTGGTGGTGGTCTCCGGCAGTGCAAAGCTGCCCGGCATGTTACTTTGAGCGGCGAATAACAGCGATGGCGTCATTGTCCACCTTTGCTTCCAGATTGCTCAGGCTGTCATAAAGCTGAATATCGGTTGCTGTTTCCAGAATATACGCTAGGCTCTTTTCGCTGATATACGGGGTTGGCATAAGGTTGCCGCATTGCAGCGCTCTGATGATGTCTTTTGTTCTGGGCAGGCCGGATATTTCCAGATCCTGCGGCTGGAAGCTTAAATCTTCAATAGCGTAGATGCCTCCGGGGTTCAGGCTGCCGTACAGTATGGACATGGCTAGCTGCTGGTGATGCGAGGCATGGCTGGCATTATCAATAATCATATCGAACTTGCCGCCAGTTTGCTTCAGCAATTCTACCAGATCGCTTTTGGATGACGCATCGCCACGCAGTATGCTCACCCCCGGCATGGGCGGCACTGCCGAAAAGTCCGCCATGTCAAAGCCGAAAATCTCCGCTTTTGGCAGATACTCGCGCCACATGGCAAGGCTGGGTGCCTCGCTGTACGGCGGTTGCTGTCTTTTTTGCACGTCGTGCTGCAACAGTCCTATTTCAAGAATCCTTATTGGCCTGTTCCTGAGCGGCAGCAGGTATTGTTCGTAAACACGGGCATAGCCGTGCGCGTTGTAATAAAGGTCGCCCTTGTCGGAATGGTACTTGTTGGCAAGACTGTTCAGCGCGCAAAAGTGCCTTTTGTAGCGGGTTCTGGAGGTGGCGTTGGTCAGATAGTGGGCTTCTGGCGTGATGCCGGGCTGGTCCGCTTCCGGGTTTAGCCAGCGGTACACGTCTGGCGAAAATCCGGCCGGGATGCGGCGGGTCTGGTCCAGTGACCACATAATATATTCGTTATCCAGAAGATTCCATGGCAGCACATTTGCAACACAGCCGGAAAGCTTTAGTGCGACTGGCAAAGAAAGTTGATCCCGCTTGGAAAAGCGCAATACATGTTCAAACCACAGTTCACCAAGCCGTGACACTTCTGGTGCGTTGTGCTTTCGCAGTAATATTCCGCTTGCATATAGACCTGCCTGGGCAGCAAACCCTGCTCTGCGATAATGCTCAATCTGCTCACGCACACGCGGTTCGCAATCCTTCTCTTCCATAATTACAGCTTCGGCCTCGTCATATAAGCAATCACGCCATGGGTGCTCAAAGCAGTAAAAGTCTCCACCACTTTGAATGGCGTATTGTAACAGGGCTTCCGGCGGTTGAATGAAGCTTATGGTGTTATCAATATACAGTGACCATTCTGCGGGGGGCAGGTACCTGTTGGGCTGCATTTTGTAGCGTCTGGCTTCGCGCACAGGATCCAGCCCATTTGAGCTTACCAGCACAACTTCCCATACATCCGATGTCAGGGCAGGATTATCTGTAAAGCAGATGCGGCGGCAATCCGGGATAAAGTTTCCAAATGGGTTGTTTATGCTTTCGTAATTCCCGAAAAGCACTGAGTAGATAATGCATCGTTCGCGCACGGCATCTCCTGATTTGCTATAAAATAAGAGCCTTCTCCCAATAGCATTAAAAGCTGCAAGGGAAAAGGCTCTTACTCTCGTATACGTTACATGCCTATGGTTCCACAGTCACCTGATAGCATTTGTCCAGATCCAGATACTTTATGGCAACCTGCCTCAACTGATCCGGAGTGACAGCGGCACTACGTTCGACCTGTTGCAGGGTGTGATCCGGCGGCAGGCCAAGGACTGCAAGGGTAGCTGCCTCTGTACTGCGTGCTCCAAGGGATTGGTGCCCACGGTAATAGTCGCCCTTGATGGCGTTTTTGCCGCGTTGCAGTTCCGCATCAGGCAGGTTTTTGCTTTGCAGCTCGTTGATTATCTTGATGAAGCCTTCTTTGGCCTGTCCGGCTTTTTCCGGTTCTGTGCCGATGTAGAAAATCAGCATGCCGGTTTTCTGGGCATTCCAGGGCAGGGCGGTCACGGTGTAGCCAAGCCCCTGCTTGTCCCGCAGTTCGCTGAACAGCAGCCCGCTCTGTCCGGAGAGGACGGATTGCAGCAGTTCAACCGCCGGAGCATCGGCGTCTTCAATAGATACAGTCGGGAACACCAGCATCAGGTGGTACTGGTGCCTGCCGGGAAGTTTAAGCGTAAGCTCGCGTTCCTGTTTCCAGACCGGAGTTTCAAGTTTGATGCCGTCAGCAGAGGGCACAGGCAAGGCCGAGGCGGCTTTGATTATTTCATCCCGGTTGAAGCTGCCACACACGGACAATACCCATGGCTGGGCCTTCTGGCTTTCCCAGAACGTCTTGATTTGCTTGACGCTGAAGCCTTCAACTGTTTCCGGCTCTCCCAGCTTCATAAAGCCGTAAGGGTGATTGCCGAACAGGAAGGGGAATATGCGGCGGAAGGCCAGCGACAGCGGCTGGTCTTCCGAAGATTTGATGGCGGAAAGCTGGTTACGCTTGACCCGTTCAAACTCTTCTTTTTTGAAGCTGGGTGATTTAAGTGTGGTTTGAAGCAGCTTGAATATATCGGTGCTGAAGCGTTTCGGTGTGCTCAGGCTGAGTGTAAAGGACTGCCGCCCAGCCGAGGCAGAAAGAGAAGCCGCCCGGTCAGCAAGGTAATCCTCGTAGGCGTTGGCGTTCATTTTGCCCACACCCTTGGTGAGCATGGCGGCTGTTGCTGTTGCAAGGCCCTGCTGGTCCGGAGCCTGCAACGCATCGCCGCCCGTGAACATCATGGTGGCCGAAATATACGGCAGGGTTTCGTCCGGAATCAGGATGAGCCTGCGGCCCTGTCCAAGGTCTATTTCCTCACGGCCTGATACTGCGTTGCTTTCTGCCTTGGCGGAGCTTGCTGCTGCAGAGGCGGTCCAGTGCTTTTTCAGCGCGCTTCCCAGTACCTTGCCGTCATTGTCAGAATTTTCCGGGAGCAGCGCGGCAACGGACATTTTTTCCGGAGTAACCAGATCGTTCATCTGTCCCTGAATATCGGACATGGAGACGTTGCGCAGTATGTACAGGTAGTTGCGCTCGCCCATTGTGCCGTTATCAAAGAACTCAAAATAACCGAGCTTGGAGGCAAGGCCGGAGAGCGTTTCCTTGGCGCGGAAGAGGTCATCTTCCAGATTCAGCTTTACGCGTTCCAGTTCCTGCTCGCTGAATCTGATTTTGCCAAGCTCTTTCAGATCCTTCACAAAATCGGGCCAGAACTCGTCCAGCTTGTCCGCATCCAGAGTAACGTTGAACATGAGCAGACCCGTGCGCTCAAAGCTGTAGTTGGAGACGGATATGCTGTCTACCAGCTGCCGCTCGTACTTGTATTTGCGGTAGAAGTACGATGTTTTGCCGTCGCCGAGCAGGGAGGAGAGCACATCCAGATGTATGCTGCGCTGTTCTGCCTGCGAGACAGAAGGAAAAGCTACTCCCAGATAAACCTTGTTCCACGGGCCTTTTTCAATGGTCACGTTTGGCCCGGAATACTCCAGACTATCAAGGTCGATTACTTCCGGTCTGGCTACTTTGGCGTTGTTGGAAAGTTTGCCGTACAGCTTTTCAATTTCTTTTTTTACCGCGACCTTGTCGATATTGCCGCAGACCAGCAGCAGGGTGGATTGCGGCTGGTAGAAGCGCCCGATGTAATCAAGAATATCCTTGCGGCTGATGGCGTTAATCACGTCCTCGTAACCGATGATCGGGCGCTTGTAAGGCGTTTGCTTGAGCGCAGAGGTTTGCAGCATCTTGAACAGACGCCCGCCGGGGTTATCTTCCCCTCGCTTGAGCTCCGCGATAACGACCTTTTTTTCTGACTCCAGTTCTTTGGCGTCAATCACCGGGTTGAAGACCATGTCGTGCAGCACGTCCAGCCCGTTACTCCAGTGTTCGGACGGAACATCGGTGATGTAAACCGTGTAGTCAAAACTGGTGGCGGCATTGATATAGCCGCCGATGCTCTCGATATCCTCCGCCACGCTGCCTTTGGGGCGTTTTTTAGTGCCCTTGAAGACCATATGCTCGAGCAGATGGCTGATTCCTGCTTCTTTGGCAGTCTCGTAGGTGGAACCGGCGTGCACATAGTAGCGCATGGAAACCAGCGGGAAGCGGTCGTCCTCCTGCAATACCACGGTCAGGCCGTTGGAAAGCCTGTAGACTTCCGGCTCATTAGCCAGAACCGGTTTTGTGTTAGCCAGAAAAACCATCAGACACACTCCCAGAAGGATTGCCCAAAAGGACATACTGGGGAGTGAAGCAAAGCATTTATTGAATCGCGGTGTTGCCGCAATGTTGCTGTGATGCATGGCATTTCTCCTGAAATTGCTTTTGCATATGGAAAAAAGAACAGACGCATCAGGACTTGCCGTCGCTTTGGGCTATCTTGGTCAGCAGCAGTTCGTGCGCCGAAAATACCGGCTCTGCCGCTTCAAGCTCCTGCGGGCGCAATTCTTGCGGCAGGGCAAGACTGAGAGCGCCGATGGTCAGGGCCAGAGGCGAGGCGTAGTTGTAGCTCCAGTCAAAAACAAACTCAAAAGCGGCCCCGTTATTATCTCCGCTATCATCCTTGCTATCAGCAAGGACGCGCCTGATAACCGGCACCATGCGCCGGGCGTCCAGTTCCTTGTCGTGCTTCTTGCCTTTTTTGGTCCAGAGCAGACTCTGGCTGGCCTGAAAAGCCTCCATTGCCTTGATGAAAAGCGGCAAGCGTTCCGGTGCGCCTGCCCAGGCAACGCGGTAGGTTTCGTCCATAGCTTCTGCCGGGCGCTGGTTAAGCGGGATTTTTACCGCCTCGTACACCTCAATGCCGATGGGCATGCCTTTGAAGGCCGCCAGCACTTCTTCCGCGCTGCGGTTTTCGCGCAGGTACATGGAGAACCATTCGCACTCACTGGCTACGCCAACAGAGAGCGCTCTGGCAAACGAAAGCAGCGGCGCGGGCTTGAAGCCCTGACTGAACGCAAGTGGAATCCCCTTGCGACGCAAGGCGCGCTCAAAAATGGACTGCAATTCAAGCTGGCTGATGAACGATGCCGCGTCTACCTTGCGGTACCAGATGCGGTAGTGGCAGACTTTTGCCACCAGAGCGGCGGCAAGGGTCGGTGGCTCGTTTTTTTCTCCATCCTTGTGCGGCACGCGGGTGATTACGCGCCCGTATTCGTCCAGCTTGGCCTCGTGCGCGGCCTGATCGCGCTGCGGCAGGTTCAGGATGTTGGAGTATTTTTCGTCCGGCTCACGCTTGAACAGGCTGGATTCGCCAGCCTTGGTGTCGCAGACTCCGCACTGGCGGCAAGTGTAGTAGCGGCAATCCTGAGTTATTTTTTCCTCAAGGCCGCGGTTCAGTTCGCGCAGCAAAAAGTCTTTGCTGACGCCGCTTTCCAGATGCTCCCATGGCAGGGCGGCTTCTTTATCCAGAGCGGCGGTAAATTCCTGCGCTTCAAGGCCGTTTTCTTTAAGCGCCTCCAGCCACGGTTCCAGCTTGAACTGGTCGATCCACGATGTGAACAGCGCGCCTTTGCGGTAGGCGCTTTCCACCACCGGAGCCAGACGGCGGTCGCCGCGCGAGAACACGCCTTCAAGAAAGCTCATTTCCGGCTCGTGCCAGCGCAGCTTGATACGCTTTTCAGCTTTGGCAAGGGTCAGCAGCACCCCAACGCGCCGCCGGATTTCTTCCAGCGGGATTTGCGCCTCCCACTGGAACGGCGTGTGCGGCTTGGGCACAAAAGGCGATACCGAGGCCGTAACCTGAAGCCGTTTGATGCCCGGCCCGGCTGCATCGCGCACTTTGCGGCACAGGGCCATGATTGCTTCGAGATCTTCGTCCGTCTCTGTTGGCAGGCCAATCATGAAATAGAGTTTTATCTGCTGCCAGCCGTGCTCAAAGAGCTTTTGCGTGTGCAGGATAATTTCTTCTTCTGTAATACCCTTGTTGATTACATCGCGCAGGCGCTGGCTGCCGGCTTCCGGGGCAAGGGTTGCTCCGGTGCGGCGTATTCCGGCCATGCGCTCCATGATGGAATCGTCAATGGAGCCAACGCGCAGCGAGGGTAGCGATACGGAAATCTGCTCGGCCGCGCAACGGTCGATGGTGCTGTTGAAAAATGTCTTCAGGGCCGAGAAGTCCCCGGTGCTGAGCGAGAGGTAGGATACATCGTCATACCCGGTTCCGCTAAGGCATTTGCCGAGCAGTTCTTCCAGATTTGCCACACTGCGTTCGCGCACCGGGCGGTAGATGATACCGGCCTGACAAAAGCGGCAGCTGCGCGTGCAGCCTCTGGCAATTTCCAGAGTCAGCCGGTTATGTACCGCGCCAAACGGCACGGCCTGACTGATGGGGTAGTAAGTGTCGTCCAGAGAGCGTACGGCTCGGCGGGTTATTTTTGAATAATCATCGCGCAGGGGGCGCGGCGGGGTTCTGGAGTCACTGCTTTCAAAAAATGCCGGAACGTACACGCCGGGAATGCGGGAGGCTTCTTCCAGCACCCAGGCCTTGCCGCGTTTTTCCTGCTTGCCCTGTTCGACTATCTTGAGGAACTCCATCAGGACTTCCTCGCCATCGCCCAGAAACATGGCGTCAAAGAATGGCGCTACCGGCTCGGCAGCCAGAGTGCAGCCGCCCCCGGCCACAATCAGCGGGCCGGGCGCATTCAGCCTGTCGGCGCTGTGGAAGGGGATTCCGGCCAGATCCAGCATATACAGGATATTGGTATAACAAAGCTCGTGCGTGAGGCTGAAGCCGACCACGTCAAATTCCGCCAGCGGGATATCCGATTCCAGACTGCACAGCGGGGCTTCGTGTTCCCGCAGGATGGCCCCTGCATCGGCGCAGGGGGTGAATACCCGCTCGGCCAGCCAGCCATCATGCTCGTTGATTTGCCCGTAAAGAATCTTGTGCCCGAGGTAGGACATGCCCACTTCGTACATGTCCGGAAAGGCCAGCGCCACGCGCAGGTGCGTTTCGTCCGCGTTTTTATGAACCGAACCCTCTTCAATGCCGATGTAGCGGCTGGGTTTGGGAAGAATGCTAAGTAAGTGTCTCAATCTTGTTCCGTGCCTTGAGTCTGTTTGGGTGCATAAAAACGCAATTCTGAACCGGCTGCAGCGAGCCGGTTCAGAATCATGAAACGAATTGCCAATGTGCTGACTGTGGCTCTATTTGCCGCGAATCAGACCGGACATGCCTGCGCCGCCCTGCGGGTTCTTGAGGTCCATGCCTCCGAGTCCGCCGGTGGAGAGGGTCAGGTTGGAAATAGCTTCCATGTACTTGGTATTGAGCTCTTCCGGGTACTTCTTGTAGGTGTACATTACATGGCTGTAGCTGATTTCCCCGTCAAACTCCTGATCAAAGGGGTAGCCGTAGGGCAGAAGCATCATCTGCATGTTCTGCTGGGTGGGAATCATTTGCAGGATTGCCACGTCCTTGAGGACGTTTTTGTCGGCATCATATTTGCCGATAACCATTTCACCAGTGCCAAGCTTTACCAGACGAAGGTCGTAAGCCATTTTTGTCTCCTTGAAGCCCTGAAATATGCGGGCTGTTGTTTCATTTTCTCATTCAAAGGCAGAAAGGCTGAAACACATACGCGTTTGGGCCATTCTGCCGTAGCGGTCAAAGCCGTGCAATTATTCAGCCGCGTGAAGCGACTCCAGATGCTCCCGGAAGTGTTCCGGGTTTTTCTTGTAAGCCATGTAGGATGCCTGGGCAATCAGCTGCCCATCCGCATCAGTTACGGAAACCTCAATATTGCCGATTTTTGTGGATTCGCTGATTTGTCTGGCTTCCGCCACCAGCGGTCCCTTGAGGCCGGGCTTGAGGAACGAGATGTTGGTGTTCAGGGTAACACAGAGGTAGCCGCTGCCGTAAGCCGCCATCCCCATTGCCATATCAGCCAGAGTAAAGATGGCCCCGCCGTGCGCTATGCCAAGCACGTTGCCCTGCCTGCCGTCCAGCGGCATTATTGCCTTGCCGTAACCATGGCGGCATTCTACCAGTTCTATGCCAAGCGCTCTGACTACCTGATCGCCCTTGTACTGGGCTTGCATCATTTTTTTGCGGTCAGCTTCCACGCTTGCTTCGTCATTCGGATTATACATCTGTGTTTCCGGTATAAAGTGCTTGCTGCCGGTCTGTTTCCGGCCTTTGTAGTTGTCAGTGTCGCAGGTTTGCGGGCGGCTGCCTTGTGCTTATGGCTGACAGCTTTTGTTCCGCTTGCGGCAAAACGTCAAGACAGTGGTGAATACCCTAATTTTTGCAAATGGACAAATAGATTGCTACCTGCCCAAGGTCTGGTTCCAATGGTTTAACAGGGCTAAACTTGTACCTGGGTTAGAGGCAGTCAGACTGTTTACTTGCAGTCCGCTTGATACTGGAGGCCAGAAAGTTTACTCGCCGCGCAGGGCCGCTTTTGGGGCCAGTTTTGCCGCTTCCGCCACCAGTTCGGCAACAGTCTCATCAGATAGCGCCTCCATCGGTGTTTCCGGCGACAGGACATTATTCAGCCGGGCCTTCTGGAAGTACCACGGCGTATCAGTTTTTGCCGCTCCTGCCATTCCTGTTCTTCCGCTTGCTCCAATCAGTTGGGCCAGCTCCAGGATTATCTCCCGGTCTATGAATGGCGCAACGCAGGTGGTGCGGTATTCATACGGTAACCCGCAATCGCGCAGGATATCCATTGTTTGCAGCAGGCGCGATTCAATGTCCGCTTCGCGGCAAAAACCGTATTTGAAGTATGCCGCAGGTAATGTTTTAAGATCCATCGCCACATAGTCAAGTAGGGATGAGTCCAGAAGCGTTTGCAGCATTTGCGGCCTGCTGCCGTTGGTATCGAGTTTGATTTTGTAGCCGAGCTTGCGCACCTCGCGGCAGAATTCCGGCAAATCAGGTTGCAGGCACGGTTCGCCGCCGCTGATTACCAGCCCGTCAATCAGTCCTTGCCGTTTGTGCAGAAAGCGGAACAGTTCTTCCATTTCCGCACGCGGTTCAAGATTGCCGCAGTATGGGGATGGTGCAGAGGTTGCCGCTTGCCCGTGGCTGGTTTGCGCTGCGCTGGAATGCTCCAGTAGTTGGCTGGCGTTTGCCGGGACTGTGGTTGCAGCTTCCTGAACAGTGGCAGCTTGAGTCGGTTGGCCTGTGGCATGTGGCATCAGGTCTGCATCACTCGTAGACTGGTGTTTTGGATTTTTGAGGTAGAAGCCAAGCGCCACCAGTTCCGGGTTGTGGCAATAGGGGCAGCGGAAGTTGCAGCCTTTGGTGAAAACAATTGAACTGACCACGCCGGGAAAATCCAGCGTGGTCAGTTTTTGAAGTCCGCCTGTCAGCAAGGGTTAGCTCGCCTTGGTTCCAGCCGCGCCGGATGCGAGACCGGTATTGAAGCTGAGGTTCATATTGCCCGGGTTGGCAGCCGGGGCCGCTTTTGCGGCTGCGGCAGGAACTTTTTTGATGCCCGGAGTTTCGCTGCCGTCCACCACATAGGTGTTGCGGCGCTCAAACTCGCACTGCTTGCCGTCGTTCCAGCGGCTGACCGGGCGCAGGTAGCCGACCACGCGGGAGTAAACCTCGGTGTTTTGTCCGCATTCCGGGCAGGTGTACTGCTCGCCCTTGAGGTAACCATGGGTGGTGCAGATGCTGAAAGTCGGCGTGAGCGTAAAGTACGGCAGGGTGTAGCGCGAGGTTATTTTGCGCACCAGCGCCTTGACCATGTTGATATCGGTAATGGCTTCGCCAACAAAACCGTGGAAGACCGTTCCGCCGGTATACTGGCTTTGCAGGTTGTCCTGCAGGTCCAGCGCGTCGAAGATGTCGTTGGTGAATTCCACCGGCAGGTGCGTGGAGTTGGTGTAGTACGGGGCCGGGTGCTGGCCTGATTCGCTGTCATTTGCGCAGATGATGTCTGGGTATTCCTTGCGGTCAAGCATGGCCAGCCGGTAAGAGGTCGCCTCGGCCGGGGTGGCTTCCAGATTGAAGAAATCGCCGGTTTCTTCCTGAATCTTTGCCAGAATGTCGCGCATGAAGTCCATGGTGCGCATGGCAAAGGCCTGACCTTCGTCAGTGGCAATGCCTTTGCCGAACAGGTTCAGGCAGGCTTCGTTCATGCCGACAATGCCGATGGTGGAAAAGTGGTTGGTCCACCACCTTCCGGTGCCTGCCTTTACTTCGCGCAGGTAGAAAGTGGTGTAGGGATAAAGGCCGGAGTCTGTAAGACGCTCCAGTTCCTTTCTTTTGATTACAAGGCTCTGCTTGCCGAGGTTGATCTGCGCCTCGAGCTTGCTTCTGAATTCGGCCTCGTTACGCGAGGTGTAGCCCAGACGCGGCAGGTTGATGGTAACAACGCCCACCGAGCCGGTAAGCGGATTGGCGCCGAACAGACCGCCACCACGCTTGCGCAGCTCGCGGTTATCCAGACGCAGGCGGCAGCACATGGAGCGCGCGTCTTCCGGCGACATATCCGAGTTCACAAAGTTGGAGAAGTAAGGCACGCCGTAGCGTCCGGTCATTTTCCAGACTGCGTCAAACTGGCTGCTGTCCCAGTCAAAATCTTTGGTGATGTTGTAGGTAGGGATGGGGAATGTAAAGACGCGGCCCTTGTTGTCGCCTTCCATCATCACTTCCGCAAAGGCGCGGTTGAGCATGTCCATTTCATGCTGGTAATCCTTGTACAGCGAGGGTTGATTCTCGCCGCCGATTACCACCGGGGTATTGGCCAGCGTGGAAGGCGGCACCAGATCCATGGTAATGTTGGTGAACGGAGTCTGGAAACCAACGCGGGTAGGGATATTGATGTTGAATACGAATTCCTGCAGGGCCTGCTTCACGTCATCGTATTCCAGACCGTCATGCCTGATGAACGGGGCCAGCAGGGTGTCAAAGCTGGAAACAGCCTGCGCCCCGGCAGCTTCGCCCTGCAAGGTGTAAAAGAAGTTCACCAGTTGCCCGAGGGCGGAGCGAAAATGCTTGGGCGGGGCGCTTTCCACATTTCCGGCAATGCCTTTGAAGCCGTTACGCAAAAGGTCTGCCAGATCCCAGCCCACGCAGTAGACGGAAAGCAGGTTCAGGTCGTGCAGGTGCAGGTCGCCGGACTTGTGCGCGTCGCGTATTTGCGGGGTGTAAATGCGGTTGAGCCAGTATTCGGAGGTAAGATCCGATGAAATATGGTGGTTAAGCCCCTGGAGCGAGTAGCCCATATTGCTGTTTTCGCGCACGCGCCAGTCTTTGCGGTTCAGGTAGCCGTCAAGCAGGTCAAGGTTTCCGGCGGCTGCCAGTTTGCGCATCTGGGCGCGCTGGTCGCGGTAAAGAATATAGGCCTTGGCGGTTTTGCGGAATGGCGATTCCAGCAGCACGGATTCCACGATATCCTGAATTTCCTCAACTTCCGGAACAACTGAAGATGTTTGCGCCACCAGATGTTTGGCAAGGTTCAGCACTTTCATGGTCAGGCGGCGGGCTTCGCGTTCGTCAAACTCACCGGTGGCCGCGCCTGCTTTGGAGAGGGCGGACGTTATTTTGGAGGCGTCAAAATCGACTACTTCGCCATTACGTTTTCTAATGGTTTCAAACTGCATCTATAATGCTCCGGAAGATATTGGGGACTTTGCTGAAAGCGCGTGAGAAACCGCGCCCGGATACCATCGTGCAAAGGCCCCGTTGCCGATGGATCATGATCATAATCAAAAACAAAGCAGGTCTTCCGGCTTGTCAAAAACTGCCCGGCAGCCTTCCCGGTTTTCACCAGTGGCGTCCGGCTGCTTTTTCCGGTTACGCGGACAAGCAGCAGGGCCTTGCAGCGCGCTTGACTTACGGCGGCGGGAACCGCTCCTGAATTTCACAGGAATTCCCTATTAAGCCTGTATTGGCGCTTTGTGCAGGCTTTAATGTCAGATGTGCCGGTGTGTGTCAATTCAGGGCGACTTTAGTCTGTTTTGGTTTGCGGATTGCTATCTGACCTAGTCCCGTACCACTTTATTGATTGTGATTCATTTTGAGTCATTTTTATAACGTGACATGTGTTCCTGTATTGGCGCGGCTAAAATAGAAAGATGCCATTAAAATAAAAAATATTCTGTGAAAAAATTTCTATAGGCATCTTTTCAAACATAGACTGAGGCACTACTATATAAGTTATGGTAGCAGGCTATATTAGTAAGTGCTGGGATCTGGCTGGCTGATTGCCGGTTCCAGCTTGTTGCCGGATATCATGATTTCATGAATTTCACTGCTTTTTCTGGTGTTACAGACTTTCCGGAGTGTTGCAGAATATAAGGAGACTGCGGGCCGCAAGGCTGACGCAATTAGCCATAGGAGAACTTATGTGGGAATATACTGACAAGGTTCGGGAGCATTTTTTGAACCCGAAGAACGTGGGCGAGCTCAAGGACGCCAACGCTATAGGCGAAGTGGGCAGCCTGGCTTGCGGCGATGCCCTTAAGCTTTATCTTAAAATTGAGGATAACCGCGTTGTTGACGCCAAGTTCCAGACTTTTGGCTGCGCAAGCGCCATTGCCTCCAGCTCTGTACTGACAGAGATGGTCAAGGGCAAAACTGTTGAGGAGCTGGAAGCACTGACCAACAAGGATATAGCCGACCAGCTGGGTGGGCTGCCAAAAGAAAAGATGCACTGCTCGGTAATGGGGCAGGAGGCTCTGGAAGCAGCTATCCGCAACTGGCGTGGTGAGCCGCCGCTGGCGCATGATCATGACAGCAGGATTGTCTGCCGTTGCTTTGGCGTGACAGAAGAACAGATTGTGCGGGCCATCAAGGAAAACAACCTTACCACGGTAGAGGAAGTGACCAACTTTACCAAGGCTGGCGGGGCCTGCGGCGACTGTAAGGAAGGCATCCAGTCTATAATTAAAGCTATACTTGAAGGTTCTGCGGCCGGACTTGGCGGCATTGCGGATTTTCGTAAAAAGGCACCCAAAGCGGCTCCCAAGGCCGATTCAGAGGCTGCTCCTTTAACAAACATCCAGCGTATGCAAAAAGTAATGTCTGTGCTGGAAGATATAATCCGTCCGCGCCTCAAGCAGGATGGCGGAGACATTGAGCTTGTGGATATTGACGGCAAGACAGTTACTGTGGCTTTACGCGGCATGTGCACCAACTGCCCGTCCAGCCGCCTGACCATTGAAGGGCTGGTGCAACAAGCGCTGCGGGATCAGGTTGAGCCTGATCTGGTAGTCCGGGAGGTTGCGTAATGTTGAACGGCAAGCCAATCTATTTTGACAACAACGCCACCACTGCCGTGGCTCCGGAAGTTCTGGAGGCAATGCTGCCGTTTTTGCAAGGCGAATACGGCAACCCTTCAAGCATGTATGCTTTTGCCGGAAAATCGCAGCAGGCGGTAGTTACCGCACACGAGCAGGGCGCGACCCTGCTTGGCTGCAAGCCGGAGGAACTTATTTTTACCTCCTGCGGCACCGAGAGCGATTCCACGGCCATCTATTCCGCTCTGGAAGCCAACCCGGACAAAAAGCATTTTATTACCACCAAGGTTGAGCACCCAGCGGTGCTGGCCATGGGCCAGTTTCTGGAACAGCGCGGTTACCGCGTGACCTTTCTGGGCGTTGATGGCAAGGGGCGGCTGGATATGGATGAGCTTAAGTCGTCTATTTCCAAGGATACGGCGCTGGTTTCCGTAATGTTCGCCAACAACGAGACCGGCAATATCTATCCCATTGCCGAAATCGGTGCCATTTGCCGCGAGCGCGGCGTGCTTTTCCACACCGATGCCGTACAGGCCGTGGGTAAAGTTAAAATCAACCTCTCCGAACTGCCGGTGGACTATCTGGCGCTTTCGGGCCACAAGATTCATGCGCCAAAGGGCGTTGGGGCGCTTTATGTGCGCCGTGGCGCTCCGTTCAGGCCTTTCCTGCGCGGCGGGCATCAGGAACATGGACGCAGGGCCGGAACTGAGGCGGTACCATCCATTGTTGGCCTTGGCCGCGCTTTTGAGCTTGCTGCCAGCGATTTTGACGCGGAAAATGCCCGCCTCAGGGCCATGCGCGACCGTCTGGAAAGCAGGCTGATCAGCTCCATTCCGGACGCGATTATCAACGGTGACCCGGAAAGCCGTCTTTCCGGCACCACCAACATTTCCTTCAAGTTCATTGAGGGCGAGGCCATTCTGCTGATGCTCGACCAGTGGGGCATTTGCGCAAGTTCAGGTTCGGCCTGTACTTCCGGCAGTCTTGAGCCTTCGCATGTGTTGCGCGCCTTGGGGGTTCCGTTCACCTTTGCGCACGGCTCGGTGCGTTTGAGCCTTGGGCGTTACAACACGATGGAAGAAGTGGATTTTGTGGCTGAGAAGCTGCAATCGGTAGTGGGCAGACTGCGCGAGATCTCGCCATACCGCCACATGACCGACGAGCAGGTTGCAAACGAAGGCTCCAGTTGCGCTTCCGCATCATGTGCGGGCGGCTGCGGCTGTTCGGGAAATTAGAGCAAATTAACAAAGTTAAAATGCTCTAGCCTTGAAAAAACAGCTTTTCTTTTGAGCGTTGAAATGCGCTCAAGATTTGGCTTTTATAAAAAATAACGCGCGTTCATATGAACGCGCGTTATTTTTATGTTTTTGAGCGATTAACTTTTTTGAGCCTGAGTTGCCGAAAAAACGGCCTGACTTCAAGCAAAAAACAGTCGCAGGTTATTTTTTAAGCTTGAACTTCAAGTTTGCACAATTTCAGAAGTAACCCGGTATCCAGATGTTCTTCTACCATATCTGCCAGACGGTTGATGTCTTTTTCTACAAGAGCGCGGTAGTCCGGTTGTTCTGTTGCGCCAGCTCCGGCCCAGGCGAGTAGAGTCTTGCAGGCTTCCGGGGCATCGAACACGCCGTGCAGGTAAGTTCCGGCTACCTGTTTGTCGGCGCTGACCGCGCCATCCGGCAACAAGGAATAGCTGGTGCATTCGTCAATTGGGTCGGCATTTTTGCAAGCCGCCAAATCACCTGTTTTGCCAGGATCTGTTCCGCTTTTTGCGCTTACGCGGCAAAAGGGCTGCTGCATGGCCGGGCCAGTGGATATTCCGGCGTGAATCTCGTAACCGGCTACGCTGGCGCTTTGTGAACTGCCACCTTCAATAAGCAGTTCGCCGCGCACATTGCGCAATTCTTTTTGCTGATGCAGCGTTGTTTCCATATCCAGCAGTCCAAGAGCGTCAACCGAACCGGCCGGGCCTTCTATGCCTTGCGGGTCGTGTATCTTTTGCCCCAGCATCTGGAAGCCGCCGCAGATTCCAAGCACCTTGCCGCCATATCTCAAGTGGCGCTTGATTGAATCTTCCCAGCCCTTGGCGCGCAGGAATTCAAGGTCAGAACGCACGCTTTTGCTGCCGCCAAGGATAATCAGATCCGCAGGGGGAAGCTGCCCGTCGCGCACAAAGGTCAGCTCAACCTGCGGGTGCAGGCGCAGGGCGTCAAAATCCGTGTGGTTGCTTAATCTGGGCGTGACCGGAACAACTACTTTAAGGGCGTTTTCCGCTTTTGCCGCCTGCTTGGTGTTCAGGGCGTCTTCGGCCTCCAGATGCAGGTCGTGCAGGTAGGGCAGCACTCCGATTACCGGCTTGCCGGTGCGTTTTTCCAGCCAGTCCAGACCGGGCTGCAGGAGTGTGATATCGCCCCGGAAGCGGTTGATGATAAAGCCTGCTATCCGGCGCTGCTCATTATCCGGCAGCACTTCCAGAGTGCCTACCAGATGCGCGAACACGCCGCCCCGGTCAATGTCCGCCACCAGAATAACCGGGCAGTCCACTGCTTCGGCAAAGCCCATGTTGGCGATGTCGTTGTCGCGCAGGTTGATTTCCGCCGGAGATCCCGCACCTTCAACCATAACGATATCGTACTTGTCGGCCAGCCGGTTAAAGGATTCCAGCGCGGCATTGCGGGCGATTTTTTTGTATTCGTGGTAGTCCACAGCGTTCATGTTGCCAATGGCATGCCCGTGGATGATAACTTGAGAGCCGGTGTCGCTGTTAGGTTTGAGCAGGATCGGGTTCATGTCCGTATGCGCGGGCAGGCCGCAGGCCACAGCCTGCGCAGCCTGTGCCCGCCCGATTTCCCCGCCGTCTTCGGTAACGGCACTGTTCAGGGCCATGTTTTGCGGCTTGAACGGCGCCACTGAATGGCCTTTAAGTTTTAGCCAGCGGCAGAGCGCGGTAACAACAGTGCTTTTTCCGGCATCCGATGTGGTGCCCTGAACCATGAGTGCTTTGCCGGTAGACATTGGCTATCCTTGCGGTTTGAACAGGCGCGCGGCTGTGCGCGGGTTGGACGGAAAATACAGGTGGATGTAGGAGGCGGTCAGACCGTTCAGCCGGTACACGGCCTCGCCTGTGCGCGAAGCCTGATTTTTGCGGCTGGAGCTTGCCGGGTAAGTGCCGCGGGCCAGCTCCTCAAGCTCTGTCTCCAGAATAGAGTGGTGAAAGGTGTGTCCACGCAGGGTTCCTTCCGGCAGGGTGATTTCTTGTGATCCAAGCGCGGCAAGTCGTTTTTGCATTTTGGCCCGCCCGGGGATGAGTCCGGCCAGCGTGCGTTTATGGCCCTGATGGTCTTCAAGTGATTCCAGCAGGTAGAGCATGCCGCCGCATTCAGCCAAAATCGCCTTTCCGGACGAGTGATGCTGGCGAATTTCGGCAATCAGCGCGGTGTTGGCGGCAAGGTCGTTCAGATGCAGTTCCGGGTAACCACCGGGGAAGTAGAGGCTATCCACTTCCGGCAGTTTGTTGTCCGATAACGGCGAAAAAAAGGATAACTCCGCACCCAGATTGCGTAAAAGGTCCAGATTTGCCTGATAAATGAAAGAAAAAGCCTGATCGCGGGCAATACCGATGCGCAGACCGGCAAGCTCGCCTGTAGCGGTTGGGAGATTATGGTCTGCGCGTGATGCCTGACCTGAAAGACTGGCCTGTTCTTCAGCATCTGCCCGTTTTTCAATATATGGCAGTTCTACGATATGTGATTGTTCTGCAATGTGTGACTGCGCAGCGCACGATTGGACGGCTGTGGATGTTGCGGGCGCAAAGCTTACTGATTCGGGCAATGTTCCATCGCAGTTGGCTTCAAGCAGATCCGCAAGCCTATCCAGTCTGCGGTCAAGGTCGTCCAGCTCTTCAGCTTGCACCAGCCCCAGATGGCGCGAGGGCAGGGCAATATCCGCATCGCGGAACATGCAGCCGTACCAGCGCAGGTGCGGCGGCAGACAATTGCGCAAGATATCCGCATGCCGGGCGCTGCCAAGGCGGTTGGCAAAAACGCCGGAAAACGGAAGCCCGGCCTTAAAGGTGGCAAGTCCATGCGCCAAAGCCGCGAATGTTCCGGCCATTGCCGAGGCATCAATGCAGGCCAGCACCGGAATGCCGAACAGAATGGCCAGATCCGCTGCGGACGGCTCGCCATCGTATAGTCCCATCACTCCTTCAACCAGAATAAGATCCGCTTGGGCTGCGGCTTCATTAAGTAGCCTGCGGCATTCGACCTCGCCCTGAATCCACAGGTCAAGCTGATATACAGGAGCGCCAGAGGCGCGTTCCAGAATCATTGGGTCCAGAAAGTCCGGGCCGCATTTGAATACCCGTACCTTGCGTCCGCGTTTTGAATGCATGCGGGCAAGCGCCGCCGTGATGGTGGTTTTGCCGTGCCCTGAGGCCGGAGCGGAAACCAGCAGGGCCGGGCAGGAGTGTGTTTTATTCATGTTGGTTGTATTGCTTGCAATGCCGTCAGTCTGGCGAAGCTAGTCCTTGTCTGACAGGGCTGTGCTGAAGTGCAGAAAGTATTCAGGGTGTCCTTCAATGGGAACCCAGTAAGCCATGCGCTGGTATTCAGGCGTGATCATCAGCTTGAGTTTGGCGAGCCCTTCATCCAGAGTCTTGTCTGCCAGACAACCTGCATGCGCGGAAGCCGGCGGGATTTGAGAGCATTTTATGCCTGGATTGCGCCCAATGCTGACAGCAACCGGATTGGCAGCCATTATCATGCGGCTACGATGCACCAGCGTAACAGGACCGGGAAATTTACTCCACATCAGATGAAAAGCATCGATTACATTTTGAGGCAGTGATGGATGGTCGGACATATAATCCCCATGCTAAAAACTGTTATGATACAGTCAATTGTAAATGAAGCACGTTTATAGTGGCGTCAAATGTCGATGGCATGGCCTGTAACAGGGGGTTACGAAGGCCTTGGCGTGTTTTCTAACAGGTGTTTTTCAGCCGGAATATCATGTTCTTCCAGATATTCACGCAGGCAACGGGCTAGCTGGTCCGGGCATGAGGTGGCCTTTTTATCGCAGTGGATGCCTTCCAGCCTGTCTATTACTTCCCAAGCTTTGCAGCCCTCGACCATTTTGGCAATCCCTTGCAGGTTGCCGTGGCAGCCGCCGTCAAAACTTACGCCACTTACAAGGCCATCCGGCGATACATTGAAGGTAATGGAGCGGGAACAAACCCCACTGGTTTTATATATAGGCATGTGTTTGAAATCCTGTGTGTTGAAGTGCCTGCTATATTTAGGAACGTTCAACCATATAGTCAACCTGATTTGCGGCTGGGATGCTTCAGCAATTCTTGTACTGCGCCAGCTTGCCCCGGCAATGTCGCGGTATTAATGACGCTTTTTGACGTACAGGGCGGGCAGGAGGGGGATTAGCTGCTGATTCCTGATAAATGCTGTTTATGCAGCTGTTTTCGCGTCTTCACAGGCGCGCAAAAATAAGATATGGTATAAAATAAAGCTGAACAAAGTTAAATTGACCGGCCCGGCTTTGCGGCTGTATTTACCTGGAAATATCTATCAAGGAGACTAACCGTGTCGACAGAAACAATTCTGCTCCCGCTGGATGGCTCAGCACACTCCAAGTACGCCTGTGAAGTTGCTTACAGGCTGGCAGCCCGGCTTCCAGGCAAGGAAACCATGCACCTGCTTCATTGCGTTACTCCCATACCCGGTCTGATTGGCGGCGAGCAGCGCGCGCAACTGGAAAAAGAACACGCAGAGGAAGCTGCAAAGATATTTGCCCCTTGCATCGAGCTTTTTGCCAAGCTCGGCAACCCCTGCGTAACGCACGTTCTTTACGGCGAGCCCGGCCACACCATTGCCGCCGCAGCCAAAGATTTTGGCTGTACGCTGATCGTCATGGGCTGCCGCGGACATAGCGACCTGCAGAATCTGGTCATGGGCAGTGCCAGCAGCCATGTTCTGCAGCACTCCACTGTTCCCGTGCTTATTGCCAAGCCCTGTAAGTAATCAGCAAACAGCAAAGAGTTATCTGGAGCGAATGTTCCGGAAAACCTTGTCCGTTCTACATTCAGACGCCGCTTTTTATGCAAAAAGCGGCGTCCTTTTTTATCCTGAAAGTATCAGCTGTTGGCTGCACATGATAAGTTGGCCCTATCAAGGCGTGGAGGGGCCAGACAGTCATTAAGCCGGGTAATACTTCCCGGTGCAGGATTCGATTGTCAGTTCGATAACCGCAGTTTTTCGCATGACGGTATCCGGGAAGGCTTTGCCTGAGTGCTGCGGGGTGTATTTGGCGACAATGGAACCAAGGATTTTTACGCGCGTGGCCTCATCTTCAACAAGGCGCGCTTTTCCACGGATAACCACGCTTTCATAGACGGTATTGGTGTCACACGGGGTGTCAGCCTGCGAGAGTCCGTTCATTCGATCTATTTCGAACCCGGCTTGCGTGTTGCGTTTGATGTTGCTGATTTTTTCTCCGGCAGCCAGACCGTGCATGTAGATGCAATCTCCGGCAAGAACATAGTGAACCGGAACCACATAAGGGTAGCCGTCTTCACCGATGGTTGCCAGACGTCCAACCGGTTCTTCTTCCAGAAGTTTCTTGATTTGATCATTGGATAAAGGGTATTTTTTCATTCTGGACTGCATTGCCGGCTGCCTTGTTGTTGATGGTTAATGATACGTCATTGCTACTTTATTCAGCCTGTTGCGGTCAATACGCGGCTGCTGGAGCTGCGTCCTGAATTATTCTCAGTATAGCGGGTAAACATGTCACAAAGCAGGAAAACCGGTAAATCAAAGCGCAAGGGCATCATTCTGAATCACGATAACTTGCGTCAGGCAGAAGACTTTTTGCGTCTGGCTGATCCGGTTCTGGGCCGGGTGATTGACCTTGCCGGGCCATGCCTGTTGTGTGAAACGCAAAACGACAATCCTTTTGAACAGTTGTGTAACGCCATAATCGGTCAGCAGCTTTCGGTTAAAGCCGCCCATACCATCAGGGGGCGGGTGGAGGAGTTGATAGGCTGTTTTGAACCTGAACCTGTTCTGGCGGCTGATGAGGAAAAATTGCGTGCATGCGGGCTTTCCAGACCAAAGATTCGCTATGTCAGAGCGCTGGCCGCAATGGTTAAGGCTGGTGAGCTGAGAATAGATGATTTGTCTGGCCTGCCATCCGATGATGTTCTGGCGGAGCTGCTGAAAGTGCCGGGAATCGGGCGCTGGACGGCTGAGATGTTTTTGATTTTTAACCTTAAGCATTCCAATGTGCTGGCACTGGCTGACGCCGGTTTGCAGCGCGCGGTCAAAAAGCTTTACGGTCCCAAGGCGACATTGGAGAAAGCCGGAAAAAAATGGGTTCCGTATTGCTCGGTGGCCTCCTGGTATTTATGGCAGTCACTGGATGCCAACCTGTTCGAGGTCACTTCCTGACAGATTGCGCAGGGCGTTTTTTTATGATCCTGGCAGTAGCTGATGTTCAGGACAATTTTGATGTTTCAGGTAATGCGGATGCTTTTGGCAATTGCGGTTACATAAGTAAAAAGCCTCTTTCAAGAGGCTTTTTACTTATGGTGAGGTGTTAGGAGTGTTCTATTTCTTCATATGCAAAATGGGGAATGGCCTTCCAGCGTCGTCCAGAGGAGAGCGGCTGACAATCTCGAACCCCATGTGCCTGTAGAAGCCAACAGCCTGTGAGTTTTGCTCGTTCACATCAACAAATTGCACCTTATAAACGTCAAGAGCGTGATGTATAAAGTTTTTTCCAAGCCCTGTCCCTCTATGTGGCGGGTGAATAAAAAGCATTTCGATTTTTCCGTTTTCAATTCCCATAAAACCAGAAATACTTCCTGTTTCATCTACAGTATATACAAGGTTGCTTATACCTATGAAGCCCTGTTCTGCATATGGCTTTATGGAAATAATATCGTCGTCCGTGAGGAAGCTATGTGTTGCTCTTACGGAAGCTTCCCACATTGTCAGGAGTTCATTTATTAACTCACCAGTTCTGTCTATTGCTGTTCTTATTGACATGACACACCTTTTTCTGGCGCAAAGCTAAATGAACAATAGCCGCACAGTCAAGCGGATCGAGTCATGGCTGGCCTCACGAATGGGCACAAGTCAGGCTCAATTTGGCACAAAGTGAGTTCCGGCAGGATTCATGAGTTAAAGAAAAAGGCCAAAAATCCCTATTTCAAGGAGTTTTGGCCTTTTCAGGTCTTTGTCAGACCATTGGTTGGTGGAGGCGGCGGGAATCGAACCCGCGTCCGAAAACATTCCACTCATAACGTCTACGGGCGTAGACCAGGTATAAGTTCTTACGGCAGGGGCCGCCCCTGGTCAGGGCATCCTGCCGCCAGCCCTCCTTAAGGTTCTCGCGCCTTCAGCGGAAGACATCATCCGGCGCCAGCCTGATAAAGTATGTCAGTTGTTTTCGCTTATCAGGCGTCTGCAAAAACAACCGCGCGGCTTAATTAAGCTGCGTAAGCGTATTCGTAATCGTTGCCAATTACTTTTGTGCCGCTTTTTACGAGGCCAGCGGCGCCTCGGCCCGCAATTAAGGCTTCATACGTCCCCGTCGAAACCAGTGCGCCCCCATCTGGGAGTGGCCTGTATCCCCACGCTTAAACAGGGATGCTGGCCGGACTCGAAATATAAACAGTTATGACCAAAAAGCAAGTAGGTAGCCTTAAATCGTTAACATGCTCAAATTCTGGCGGTTCAAGTCACCAAAGTGCTGAGCTTTGCTGAGTTCAGGGGCTTGTATTACCATCCTTGATCAGTGCTTAGCGCAGATTGTTTATATTCAGCAGCGTTGTGCAGTGAGGGCAGGTGAGAAGCAGTTCGCCTTTGGAATGCTCCTGTTCCGTTGTTTCGTTTCTGAACATGGTGTCACACATGGAGTTAGAAAACATGTAGTCAACCATAACAGCCTGGCCGCAAGTGCAGTAACGTTTTTGCATGATAATTCTCCTGGGTTTATAAAAGGCAACATTGTTGTTAAAAATTTGCCCGGAGCAGTCTGCCAAAGCAGGAATTGCTCCGGGCGATAAAAACTAGATTACTTTGCGAAAGAGCCAGACTACCTTTCCGATGATGCGGAATGAGTCCATTTCATCGCCATAAAGTTTGATTGGCTCATAGGCCGGGTTATCTGAAATCAATCCCAGTCCGCCATCAGCGTAGCGAATAAGCCGCTTGATAAAAATCGTTTCGTCGTAGCCAACAGCCAGAACAGTATTGGCGGCAAAACTTTTAAAGGACTGATCAATCAGCACCGTGTCGCCATTATATATTCCGGGCTCCATACTGTCGCCAGATACATCCATGAAGATCATGCTGCCGGGATTGCCTATGGAGTGGAGCATGGGGGAAGGGAGCGGGATATGGTCAATGACACTTCCTTCAACGTCAAAGGAACCGCCGCCGGCGCACAGAACCGCGCTGATTTTGGGAATGCTGATAATCTCGGAGCGATCTCCGTCAGGCTCGGCGTGTCTGCTGGTTGAAATACTCGCATAGCCGCTGCCAGAGCGGAAAGCGTCAGAATTGAGCTGTACGGGCCTTAAAATCTTTTTTTGATACTCATCCCCATGTTCCAGCCAGTCTGGTGATACAGCGAATTTTCGCGAGATGTTCAAAAGCCACTTTTCCGGAACCGCGTCCCGGTTCTTTGCCTGTGTAATGGCAGAGCGGTTAATGCCAAGCAGGGCAGCAAGTTCCATCTGTGTTTTTGCGCCAGTAGCCTCGCATGCTCTACGGAAGAAGTCGTCAAAGCTGATAGCCATATTTATACCTCGCTGCGCGTTTTGTTTGCAGATGCCCTGGAGCCGCGCACTGATGTTCATATATCTCAACTCAATGTCTTTTGGCAATAGGGTTGACGTGGTTTTGTTGATTTTTATTTACCTGAGTAGGTAACATGTTTAAATTATTGATGTTTGCTGAATGGTTACAGATTGAAAAGTTAACATAATTTACATTATGGGACATTAATATAAAGCTACACTAGGCACGAAATACACGAAATAAACGTGATGCTTTTGTAATTTGTAATCCGTGCAAATAGGCTCACGCTTTTGCCAATGCTCTCAGGGGCTCTTTGAGGGCCTGGAATTACTTTTTTGATGATTGTGCTGCGTAAGGCGTAATTTTAAAAATAAAGGGAACCTGAATGAATCAGATTCCCTTGTTATTATGCAGTGTTCTTGGCGCTATCTCGCGCAGATTCTCCTGCTGGATTATTCTGTCTGGTACCGGGCTGGCATGTTTAAAGTCTGTTTGTTGTGGTCCTGTTTGCTGTGTCTGCGGTGCTCGATGTCTGTTTATTCTTCCTCGTCGTTTTCGCTGTTGGTGCGCGGAATTTCACGGCCGCCCTGTTCTAGTTGCTTCAGATACTTGTCACGGCATTCATAGCTGCAAAAGTGATAGATCTTGTCACCGTCCTTTACGGTTACGCTATCATCAATGGAAACATAGCTACCACAAACAGGGTCCTTGATCAGTTCGCCGGACTCTTTTTTTCGGGCCTGTTCTTTGGCGCTTGCTTCCTTGTCGCCCTGTTTTTTGCGCTTTAGATCGTTAAAAAACAGTTTGTAGGCAACAAAAATAGCCAGTCCGATGATGATAAATCTAAGCATTTGAGGCTCCTGTGGAGAAATTTTCCGCTGCGCGACTGTGGTGGCGCTCCCAAGTTCTAGCCTTTCTGGTATATTTTGTCATTATCCAGTCTGTAATCGAGTCTGGACAATGCAGCCTCCATCTGCTTGCCGAATTCTTCTCCGGCAACATCCAGCAGCGGAACCAGCACAAAGGCCCTCTCCCACATGCGCGGATGCGGCAACGTCAGTTCTGGCGTATCAAGTTTTGCGCCGTCCACATGCAAAATATCAAGGTCAATTGTACGCGGCCCAAAGCGTCTTTGTGGATCTCGCTCGCGCCCCATATTGTTCTCTATTTTTTGCAGTTCCTTCAATAGCTCATGAGGCTTGATGTTCAGAGCGAGTTTTGCGGCCTGATTAAAGAACCAGGGCTGATCCGCGTCGCCTTGCGGTTCGGTGCGGTACACCTGCGAGACGGCAAGCAGCCTGACGCCCGTAATGGTCTTGATGGCATCCAGCGCCGTATTCAGGTTTTGCAGGCTTTCGCCGCTGTTGGAGCCAAGTCCGATATAGGCGGCTGCGCCTGTTGTGATGGATTTGGGCATGCTTTATTATCGCTTTAATATAAGGTGTCAGGTAGTTAGATATCAGCCGTTCGGACTGCATCTTGCTGTTTTTGCCAGCCCGTGTAAAGATAGTCGGATATGAATCCTGATCGCAGTAAAAAAAACGGCATTAATTCCGGAGAGGTGCGGAAAAAGGCCTCAAAATCCGGGGCAGACGCAGACATGCCGGCCATAAATACAACTGCCGCTGATGCACTACCGGACGCGCCAGAAGGCGACAAGCCCCAGATATCGCCGGAATCAGCCGCCCTGCTCGATTCATATATCCAGCACCTGATTATTGAACAGGGGCTGGCCGAGAATACTATCTCTGCATATCAGTCTGATTTGTTTGACTTTTGTGTGTTTATAAGCGAGCACGGGTTGCAAGTGGAAGACGTTACGGATCAGAATGTCTTTCTTTATATCGTTTACATCAGGCGCAAACAGCTTACTCCCAGAACGCTTGCCCGGCATCTTTCCGCCCTGCGCGGCTTTTTTGCCTTTGCCCGCGAGGAAGGCATAATGGAAAGCGACCCGGCCCGCTTTCTTGAAAACCCGAAAATACAGAAATCACTGCCCGAAGTTCTGAGCAGACGCGAGATGCAGACGCTGCTGGAGCAGCCGGACACGCACGGCAAGGTTGGATTCCGCGATCGGGTGATGCTTGAGCTGCTTTACGCCTCCGGCTTGCGCGTTTCAGAGCTTGTGGCCTTAAAGCCCCTTGATTTTGACCCGCAGGCAGGTATACTTCGTATTTTCGGCAAAGGGGCCAAGGAACGGATTGTTCCGGTTCATGCTGAAGCCGTAAAATGGCTGGAACAGTATATTTCGCTCTGGAGACCGCAATTTGGCCCGGTCAGCGATTTTGTGTTCCTGAACCGCTCCGGCAAAGGGCTCAGCCGGGTGGCGGTATGGAAGCTGGTGCGCAAATACGCGCTCATGGCCGGAATAAGGCGTGAGATATCGCCGCATACCTTCCGGCACTCTTTTGCCACCCACCTGCTTGAAGGAGGCGCGGATCTGCGTTCCGTACAGATGCTTCTGGGCCATGCAGACATCAGCGCCACAGAAATTTACACCCATGTCCAGGCGCAGCGCCTGGCCCAGGTACACCGGGCCCATCACCCCCGCTCTAACCGCAACCAATCCGATTGATCTATGACAACAGAACACCTGCCTGCTCCTGAAACGATCATCACAGCGCACGTCAATGCTGATTTTGACGCACTTTCGGCCATGGTCGCCGCCAAACTCCTCTACCCCGGTGCCGAAATCGTGGCTCCATCATACCGCGAAAAAACCGGCGTAAACTATTTTCTGGACAGTATTGCGTATATTTTCGGCTTTCGCCAGGCAAAGGATTATGATCTCAGCAAGGTCAAAACGCTGGTGGTAGTCGATACACGCCAGCGCGGTCGCGTTCCACAGATTGCGGAAGTGCTGGACAATCCCGGACTGGTTATTCACTGCTACGATCATCACCCGGACTCTGATGACGATTTGCCCGCCGAGCTTAGCGTGGTCAAGGAATGGGGCTCTACCACCACCATTCTGACCCATCTGCTCATGGAAAGGGGAATCAACCCCACCATGGACGAGGCCACCATGCTTGGACTCGGCATCTATGAAGATACCGGGGCCTTTGTCTATGATTCCACAACCGTGCACGACTTTACCGCCGCTGCCTGGCTGCGCGAACACCTGATGGATCTGAGCATCATCAAGGATGTGATGAGCACCACGCTCACCAGCGAGCAGGTCCAGCTTCTGAACAGGATGATTGAAAGCGCCGTAACCCACGAGGTGCACGGAATTTCCATTGTGACTACCTCAGTAGTGCTGGATGAATATGTTGACGATTTTGCGGTACTCACGCACCAGATTTTCGACATGGAGAAGGAATCCAAGGTCATTTTCGCGCTGGCCCAGATGGGCGACCGGGTGCAGGTTGTGGCTCGCAGCCGTATTCCGGAAAAAATCAACGTGAGCATCATCTGCGCTTCTTTCGGTGGCGGCGGGCACAGCTATGCCGCAGCCGCATCCATAAAGGACAAGACGCTGGAAGAGGTCAAGGCGCAGCTTTTTGCCATTCTGTTCTCGACCATTCACAAGGAAATCAACGTTGGCACCAAAATGACCGCTCCGGCCAAGCTGGTGGAAGATACTGACACTCTTGCCCAGGCCGAGAGCATCATGCTGCGTTATGGCCTCAAGGCTGCTCCGGTGGTAGCCAAGGGCACCCGCCAGAGCGTTGGCCTGATTGAGTATCAGATAGCGGCCAGAGCCGTTGGACACAAGCTTGGCGACCAGCCTGTTTCTGATTTTATGAACAGCCGGGCCAGCACCCTTTTACCTTCATCCAGCCTTTACCCGGCCATGGAGATTATTCTTGGCCAGCGCCAGCGTCTGGTGCCGGTGGTGGACAAGAGCAACAACGTGCTGGGTGTGCTTACCAGAACCGATATCATGCGCCTGCTTCTGGATGATTCCATCCGCATTCCGGAAGGCGACCCGCTGGTAACAACGCAAAAAGAACGCAATATCGCAGGCGTGATGAAGGAAAAGCTTCCGCAGGCGCATATCAATCTGCTGCGGATCGTAGGCGATCTGGCGGACCGTTTGCAGGTAAGCGTGTACGCTGTTGGCGGTTTTGTGCGCGACCTGCTCATGGACAGGGTGAATCTGGACATTGACATTACGGTGGAGGGCGACGGCATCGCTTTTGCCAGAAGTCTGGCTGAGGAGCTTCAGGGGCGCTTCAGGGCGCACCCCATGTTCCAGACTGCTCTGGTTATATTTAATGATGCCGATGGCAAGGAACAGCGCATTGATGTGGCAACGGCCCGGCTGGAATATTACGAATACCCCGGTGCTCTGCCAACGGTTGAGCTTTCATCCATCAAGATGGACCTTTCCCGGCGCGATTTCAGTATCAACGCGCTGGCTATCCGACTGAACCGCAATTACTTCGGCGATTTGGTGGACCCATTCTCCGCCATGAACGATATACGCGAAAAGAACATTCGCGTACTGCATTCCCTGAGCTTTGTTGAAGATGCCACCAGAATCCTGCGCGCCATCAGGTTCGAGAAGCGCTTTAACTTCAAGATTGGGCCGCAGGCTGAAAAACTGATCAAGAATTGCGTTCAGCTAGGACTGTTTGAAAAGCTGTCCGGTTCAAGAATATTCAATGAAATGCGGCATATTTTTGATGAAAAGTCGCCCCTGCTCTGTTTGCAGCGTATGGACAGCTTTGGACTGCTGCGCCAGATTCACCCGTTGCTGGGGCTTACCGCAACCAAAGAAAGTGCCATTGCGGAAGTTGAGGACGTGCTTTCGTGGTACAAACTGCTCTTCCTCAAGCAGCAGCCTGCTAACTGGGTTGTGTACCTGCTCTGCCTCTGCCCCAATGCCAAATACAACGAGATGGCACAGGTGCTGGATCGCTTTACCCTGCCCAATCGCCAGCGTAACGATTTTATGCAGTTGCGCGAGGCCACCCGCAACGCTTCCAAAAAGCTGCTGCAATGGACCAAGAGCGAAGAGCGCAGTATGGGCGAGCTGTACCGCATCCTGATCAAGATTCCGCTGGAGGGAATCCTCTATCTGATGTCGCAGAACAACATGCGCGGCATCAAGAAGGAGCTTTCCAACTTCCTTTCGCGGCTCTGGAACATGAAGCTTGATATTACCGGCGATGACCTGCTTTCCATAGGCGCTCCGCAGGGGCCGGAAATCGGGCATCTGCTCAGCGCCCTGCTTGGTGCCAAGGCGGATGGCATTGCCTCCACGCGCGAGGAACAGCTGGCCCTTGCCCGCCAGATGCTTGATGAAATGGAGAATTTTCATAAGCAGGAACTTGAGCGAAAAGCGCTTGAGGAGGCTGCATCCAAGGCTGTACAGGATGAGCCGGCAAAGCTGGAGGAGCCTGCGGATACTACAGGTAATGGTCGTGAATTGACCAGATGAGTTATATTGACTGGGGAAATCTGCTTAACATGTGGATTTTACGCGATATTTTCCGGTCTTTACAGCGTGCTTGCCTCCCGGCCCGCTAAAGTGTAAAAAATACTGGGTTATAGTTTGTGATACGGGCAGGGATACAGTTCAACTTGCCGTGATTTTGCAAGCAGCTTATCCGGCAACGCTGTTCAGGTAAAAGAGGTGGTATGAAAAATCTTTGGGCACCGTGGCGCATCGAATATATTCTCGGCCCAAAAGCTGGTGAATGCGTATTCTGCCTTGATGAGGACACAAGCCGTGACCGTGAACGTCTGGTTCTGTTCCGCGGCAGGTACAATTTTGTGATTATGAACAAGTACCCTTACTGCAACGGGCATATCATGGTTGCGCCCTACGGGCATTCCGCCTGCCTTACTGATCTTGCTCCGGCCACAAGCGCCGACCTCATGCATCTGGTCAGTGCCTGTGTGGATATCCTTAAGAAGCACTTCAAGACGCAGGGCATCAACGTTGGCATAAACCTTGGCGAAGCAGCCGGGGCTGGAGTGCGCGAGCATCTGCACTGCCATCTGGTACCACGCTGGAACGGCGATTCCAATTTTATGGCGGTAATGGCCGATGTGCGCACAATCCCGCAACATATAGAAGACACCTATGCCGCGCTGCTGCCGCACTTTGAAGGCTTGCAGTATTGATTTTCGCCCGGCTGCATGAATAATTCCAGCTTGCCTGGGGTTATGTTTTAAAAGTAGTATGAAATTCACAGCCGTTGCCTTATGGCGCGGCAATAGCATAAGACTGGAGCTAACTGATGCGATTTATAAAAACCTTCATCCTGCTGGTTCTTTTGGTGGGAATCGTGCTTTTTTTCCTGCAAAACAGCTCCGAGCTTGAAAAAGACTTTGTCTTTAACTTCAAGCTTTACGTTAACGATTTGTCATGGACTTCCGGCCCTATTCCGGCGTTTTTCGTTATTCTGGCCTCTTTTGCCACCGGGTGCCTGTTTACATTTTTGCTGCTTGGGCTGGATCGCTTCAAGCTGGCCAGAAAGAACAGTCAGAACAGGAAGAAGATGAAGATTATGGAAAAGGAACTGCAAGGTTTCAGGCAGCTGCCCCTTGCTCCCGAGCCGGAACCCGCCGCGCCTGCCCCGGCAAAACCGGCATTGCCCGAGGTGTAGCATGTCATTATGGTCACGCATAAAATCCGGTTTTGCCGCGTCTGATAGCATCATTGACGCGGCCCCTCCCGGCACTACGCCCGATGAACGCGACACGCTTTCCGTTATCCGCGACCTCTCCCGGGTTGTGCGCAATAACCCCGATGCGGTGGAGACTTATCTGGCTCTTGGCAACCTCTTCCGGGTCAAGGGCGATGTTGAACGTGCCGTGCAGATTCGCGAAAGCCTGCTGGTTCGTCCGGAGCTGGCCTCTTCATTCAAGGCCCGCGCCTATTTTGAGCTGGGGCAGGACTACCGCCGGGCCGGAATAATGGACCGGGCGCTGCAAGCCTACAGCGAGGCTTCCCGCTTTGGCGTGCCGCAAAAGCAAATCAACGAGGAACTGGCCGGGCTTTACGCTGACGCAGGCGACTGGCAACAGGCCGCCCATTACTATTCTGCCATTGGTAACCGGATTGCCGAGGCCCACTACATGGTCCGTCACGGGCATGAGATGCTGGCCCTGTCTCCGGAAGAACCAAAAAGAGCGCTGCGCCTTTTCAACAAGGCCCTGAAGATTTACCCGGCCTCGCCTGAGGCATGGTCAGCGCTGATCATCAGGGAAGCCAAAGATGGCAAGTGGCCCACCGCCGCCAAGATGCTCCAGAAGGCTCTGGACAGGATTGCCCCGGACAAAAGCTTCATGCTGTTTGAAGAACTGCTCGCACAGTACGCGGACGGTAATCCGAAGGCGGCTTCTGCGCCCTCTGTGGAACGGAAAAAGATATTCAGGGAATTCAACCGCCTGTGTCTGGAGCATTTCCTGCCGGTTATAGGAACGCGTAACCCGGAAATCGGCCCCTACTACTACGCCGCTCTTATCTTGCAGCGCGACGGACGTAACGATGAGGCCGAGCAGTGGATCAACAAGACGCTGGTTATCCAGCCGGAGTTCTGGTTCGGACGTCTCACGCAGCTTGAAATTGCCCGTAATCAGTATGGCATGCCGCCCATCGTGGATACGGATCTGGAATTCTTCATCAAGCAGTCGGGCAAGCTCAAGCGTTTTGTCTGTGCTGTCTGCGGCCTGCATCGCGATGTGCTGTTTTACTGCTGCCCCAGATGCCATAGCTGGCATTCGGCCGGGTACAAGTTCACGCTTAGCGAATAAATTGCCTGAATATCCAGAAATTCCCGAAAATCAGATGTTTTGGGATGTTCAGTGCCAGATTTTGTGTCTGATTTAGCACCAGATGACGGCAAAAAGTACTTTTTTTGTCATGGAACTCCGGTTTTGGAATAAACACTCCAAAACCGGATTAAACGCGCCAAAACTTCAAGCTTGAAAGATTTTAATGCCCACAGAACTTTTCAAAGACACTGATGACGTTCCAGCTGTGCCGGACACGGCCGCCACTGGCGAAAATAATCACGTCCCGGAGGCTTCCGGCAATACCGCTACTCCCGGTAATCCCGCCTCTACTGCCCCTGCTGCCCCTGCTAAAAGACCCGGAGCTGCCAGTGCAGAAGCCGGAGCAGATGCCTCTGTCACAGACTCTGTTGCCGGAAAAGGCTTCAAGATGACCCCCATGTTCGAGCAATACATGGGGGTTAAAGCTGAATACCCGGACGCCCTGCTTTTTTTCCGCATGGGCGACTTCTTTGAGCTTTTTTTTGAAGACGCGGAAATAACCGCACGCGAGTTGCAGCTTACCCTGACCAGCCGCAACCCCAACGCCGACAACCCCATCCCCATGTGCGGCGTGCCGCACCACGCAGCCGAGACCTACCTGCCCCAGCTCATCGAAAAGGGCTACAAGGTCGTGGTCTGCGATCAGGTCGAAAACCCAAAAGACGCCAAGGGGCTGGTAAAACGCGCTGTTACAAGGGTGCTTACGCCCGGCACGGTTGTTGAGGAATCAACCCTCAGTGGTAAGGGCGCCAATTATCTTGGGGCTTTTTTCTGGGATCAGGACAAGAGCTGCGGCGGCTTTGCCTGGGTGGATAACTCAACCGGCAGCTGGTCCGGCCTGCACAGCAACAAGCAGCCGGAACTGTGGCAGTGGGTGCAAAAGCTGGCCCCGCGCGAACTTCTGGTGCCGCATGGCGCTGGTGGCAAGTTCAAATCGCCTGCCAGTATCGACCTTGAGGGAATCAGGCAGATTCCGGTCCCCGCAAACAGCTATTTTGCTCTGCGCGGAGCTTGCGAGCGCCTGCTCAAGGCTCAGGAAGTAAAGGAACTGGACTCGCTCGGTCTGGCCGGAAAAGACGAGCTTACCATGTGCTGCGGTGCTCTGCTGGCCTATCTGGAACAGACCCAGCGGCAGGAGGCCCGCCACCTTTCTCCGTTTACTCCGCTGAATCTCGGCAAGTATCTGATTATTGATGAGGTGACCGAACGCAACCTTGAGCTGTTTACACGATTGGACGGAAAAAAAGGCGCTGGAACGCTCTGGCAGGTGCTGAACGAAACAGTCACCCCCATGGGCGCGCGCCTGCTTGAAGAGCGCCTGCGCCAGCCCTGGCGCGAGCTTGCGCCCATTCAGGAAACCCAGAGCGTTGTGCAGCATTTTGTGCAGGAGCCGGAAAAACTCGAGGCCGTACGCAAGTGCCTTAAAACAGTGCACGACCTTGAGCGCCTGAGTACGCGCATCTGTCTTAACCGCGGCTACCCGCGCGATCTTTCCGCTCTGGGACAAAGCTTGCAGGTTTTGCCGGAACTGCGGACAGTTCTCAAACAGGCAACGCTTGAGCGCGGGCGCTACCAGACAGCCGACGAATTTGAAGGCCGCGAGAATCCGTTAAAGCTTCAGGCTCTACTTGAACAATGGGATGACCTGAAAGACGTGGCCGACCTGCTCAAAAAGGCTCTGGCCGATACCCTGCCCCTGACCATCACCGAAGGCGGGCTGTTCCGTCAGGGCTTTCACCCGGAACTTGATGAGTACATGGACCTCGCCGAGCACGGCGAGCAGCGCATTCAGGAACTCTGGGAGCGGGAAAAAGCCGCGCACAATCTGCCAAAACTCAAGCTGGGCCAGAACCGTGTGTTCGGCTATTATTTTGAGCTTAGCCGTCTGGCTTCGGACAGTGTGCCTGCGCATTTCATCCGCCGCCAGACCCTTGCCAATGCGGAGCGCTACACAACGGACGAGTTGAACGCGCTGGAGCAAAAAATGCTTGCCGCCGCAGAAAAGCGCAATTCCCTTGAACATACGCTCTTTTTACGGCTGCGCGATCAGATAACCGCCCTGCGCCCGCGTTTCATGTATATGGCCCAGATCATCGCCCAGATAGACTACTGGCAATGTCTGGCTCATGCGGCACGCCGTAACGGATGGGTTTTGCCTGCTATTAACGCCGGGCTGGATATCCGCATCCGTCAGGGGCGTCACCCGGTTGTCGAGCGCATTCAGGGCAAGGGCAACTTCATTCCAAATGATTTGCACATGGACGAACGCCGCCGCCTGCTTTTGATCACCGGGCCGAACATGTCCGGTAAATCAACGGTGCTGCGGCAAACAGCCATTATCTGCCTGATGGCCCAGATGGGCTCGCTCGTACCGGCTGACGAGGCTGAAATTGGCCTGTCCGACCGCATATTTTCCCGTGTTGGCGCATCAGACAACCTTTCGCAAGGGCAAAGCACCTTCATGGTTGAGATGATGGAAACGGCCCGTATCCTGCGTCAGGCCGGAAAGCGCAGTCTGGTGATTCTTGACGAAATCGGGCGCGGCACCAGTACTTATGATGGTCTGGCTCTGGCCTGGTCGGTGGTGGAGGCGCTTTCCGGCGTCAAATTCGGCAGTCAGGGCAAGGCTTCCGGCGCAAAAACTGGCGGCATCCGCACCCTGTTCGCCACTCATTATCATGAACTGACCGTGCTTGACGGGGAGCTGCCCGGCGTGCACAACATGAACGTGGCTATTCGCGAATGGGGCGGCGAACTGGTATTTTTGCGCAGGCTGGTGCCCGGGCCGTCCAACCGCAGCTACGGCATCGAGGTGGCGCGTCTGGCCGGTGTGCCCGGTCCGGTAGTGCAGCGGGCCAGACAGATTCTGGAACGGCTTGAAAGCATTGACCGCCAGCGCAAAAAACTGGATATGTCCCTGACGCGTGACGAGCAGGCCATGCAAACCCTGCCCGGACTGCCCATACCTGAAAAGCCGGAACCTGAACCGGTAACGCATAATGTGGAACCCGCAAGGCACCCGCTTCTGGTTACGCTGTGTGATTTGGATATTAATGGAATCAGCCCCATGCGGGCCTTTGAGCTTATAAATGAATGGAAAATGCTGTGGGGAGAAAAAACGGAATGACTAAAAGAACTTTCTTTGCCCTGTTTCTGGCTATGCTGGCCCTTTGTCTGGTTATTCCTGTTTCAGGCTGCGGCAAGGCCGGCGCGCCCAAACCCAGAAAAAGCTCCCGCTCCTTTGTCTGGCAGCAGGTGGACATTGTTCCGGCAGGCAAGTGTCTGGAAGTGAACGCTGTAATGAGCGGCGTCTATACCAACCTGAACTCTGTTCTTCTGGAGATTGACGGCGTGTCCGGGCCGGAAGACTGCCCCGGCTGCCCGTTCCAGCCCTCGGAAACATATAAGAGCGACAAACTTTCGGAAATTTTCAACCCCAGCACCGGTACGCTCAAGTTTTCCTACTGCCCGCGTGAACAGGCCGATGCCTACCGCGCAAGGCTGATTGGCACAAATATCTACGATACCACCCGCCATGCCGTATCCACGGAGCGGATGATTGTGATGCCGTAGCCTGCAAAAAACTTACACCCAGCCGGGTATTAAAAAGTCTTTTTATATCAGCCTGCTTCTTATGAGGCAGCGATATAAAAAGACTTTTTTACTGTTTACACAAGCTTGCGGGCGTTGCTGTCGCGTCGCCCGAGCAAATAAGCTTTTTCAAAGTCAATTTACTTTAATTTCCCCTGACCAGCTTTTCATACAGTTCCAGTTTTTGGACATAGGCCGGGTCGTCTGGCCTGTAGCGTGGCAAATCTTTCATATATTCCAGAACTTCTGCCGCTTTCTCTTTGCCCTTGCTGACCAGAGTAAGGTGAAAAAGCTCATCATACACAAAGGGGTGCTCGCCCATGCCTATGGCCTTGTTGATAAAGCGCCATGCGATCTCAAAATTGCCCTGTAGCCGGTACAAGGTGGCCCGTACCACCCATAACTGCTGCTCGCCTTCAAAAAAACAGACAGCCTTGCAAAGTACGGCCTGTGCCAGATTAAGGCTGCGCTCACGGCTTGTAGATGCTGTGTCTGCTCCGCCAGTCCCGTTTGCCCCGTCAGGCATAGTGGCCAGCGTCCTTTTGCCGCTTAAAAATTCCTGACAAAGCTCAAGGTAATTCCCCAGCCCGTTTTGCCCGGAATCATTCCCCGGCACCGGCAGTTGCGGCGGTACTTCATCGCACTCAACCCAGTCCCGGACGTACGGCGCATGTTTGGCTATTTCCAGAGTCTTCTTGCTGGTATCGTTCAGGTGGGCGTAAAAAGCCCTGTATTTCAGGTCCGCGTTGTCGTCTTTTACAACATCAGCCCTGCCTCTGGCTATTTTGAACTCGTAATCCTGCTGTGACTTGTAATGATAATGGTTCAGCCATATGCGCCCGTAACTGGGCTGCGAGAAGGGCCAGCCCTGCGGGATGGGCCGGTGTTCCTCGTTTACCATCTGGTAGCCGGGGCTGGTCAGGAATGTATGGGCATTTTTGGCCGAAACCGCATGCGGCGGGCGCATGATGCTTTTGATGTGGCAGTTGTCGCGGTTCCGTTTGACCGGAATGCGCGTATAGCTGGATATTACAAGATCATCCGGGCTACCGAGCAGTCCGTTTGAGGTAAAGGGCTGCCAGTTAAGCCCCAGACCTGCCTGATCCTCAAACTCTGCCAGCAGCGGGCGGACATCCATTATTTCGCGCCCCGGCGTACGCAGACAGATGAACTCGTCAAGATCGATAAAGGCTATCCAGAAATTGTCTTTGCCGAACTCTTGCAGGCAGTGGTTATAAACTTTCAACTGCATTTCCTTGCCGGATATTTCCAGCACGGTGGCACGCCCGGCATCAAGATATTTTTTTACCGCCGGATGTGTGCGGGCCGGAGTAGCACTGTCGTTATCATAAATATAGAAGTGCTCTGCCCCGATTAGCGAATGCCATGTGAGCCATTCGTCCAGAAACGGGTCTTCGTCCTTGATTATGCAGCAGATGGAAAAATAGTTCATGATGGCGCAGTTTACCGCAATTACGGCGCTTAGCCAACTTTAAAGCGTAGCGGTGTTTATAAAGCCTTGTCCTTGCGGCAAAGCTCAGGTATTAAGCCCTGTCAAAACCCGGCAGGAGCTTTTTATGCGCATTTTTTTCGGCCCCTGCCCCAGTGGTTACGCCATTTTTTGTCTTTAAGTCTAGGCCTGCATGCAGCTCCTTGTGCGCCGGTTTACCGGCCCAGCCAAGGATTAAGCATGGCAGACACTGTGAAGTAAGCAAGCCGCGCAAGTTTAGCGGATTTAATCAGGAATATTCAGGAATATCAGGAGAGCATATGAGTTTGAGCATTGGTATCGTCGGGCTGCCCAACGTGGGCAAATCCACGCTGTTCAACGCATTGACCAAGGCCCAGAATGCGGAATCCGCCAACTACCCTTTCTGCACCATCGAGCCGAACAAAGCCACGGTCACAGTGCCGGACGAGCGCCTTTCCAAGCTGCAAAGTCTGGTCAAGCCGCAAAAGTTGCTGCCTGCCACCGTTGATTTTATCGACATTGCCGGTCTGGTGCGCGGTGCCAGCAAAGGCGAAGGCCTTGGCAACCAGTTTTTGGGCAATATCCGCGAATGCGCGGCAATCTTGCATGTAACCCGTTGCTTTGTGGATGATAACATCACCCATGTTGACGGAGCGGTCAATCCGGCGCGCGATGTGGAAACCATCGATACCGAACTGATTCTGGCCGACCTGCAAAGCGTGGAAAAACGCCTTGAGCGCACCAAGAAGATGGCCAAGGCAGATAAAGCCATGGCAGCGCTGGCCGATGACCTATCCGCGCTTTCCGAACATCTGAACGAGGGCAAAAGCGCGTCTTCTTTCAAGGGCAGCGAGAGCGACGTTTACAAGAAGTGCATTCAGGAACTCAGCCTGCTCTCTTCCAAGCCGGTTATCTTCTGTGCCAACGTGGATGAGGAAACCCTTTCTTCCGGCGGCAGTAACCCGCTTCTGGACGAGCTTAAGGGAATCGCTGCCGCACGCGGCTCGCAAATCGTTACCATCTGCGCCAAAATTGAAGAAGAACTGCAAGGGCTGGATGCGGACGAGCAAAAGGAAATTCTTGAATCTTATAATATTGTAGAGCCGGGTCTGGATAAAATCATCCGTACGGGCTATTCAACATTAGGGCTGATCAGTTACTTTACCGCAGGCGAAAAGGAAGTGCGCGCCTGGACAATCCAGAAAGGCTGGAAAGCCCCGCAAGCCGCAGGAGTAATCCATACCGACTTTGAAAAGGGTTTCATCCGGGCAGAAGTCATATCCTACAATGATTACGTTACTCTTGGCTCCGAAGCCGCAGCCCGCTCTGCAGGGCAACTGCGTACCGAGGGCAAGGAATATGTATTTCAGGATGGTGATGTGGTGCACTTCCTGTTCAACGTATAGAGTTTAAGGCTTGAGCGTTTCGCCTCTATACATTGTTCAACCTGAATTATTTACTGAACAAACAGGAGGCCGTCATGTCTGCAAGCGAACTGGCCGGAAAAAAGGCGCCGCAGGATATTCTGCTGAACGTTGAAGCACTTGTGCGCGCCTATTACGCCAATAAACCGGTTCTGGACGAGCCAGGCCAGATGGTGGAATTCGGAACCTCCGGGCACCGGGGCACCTCTTTCAACGGCTCGTTTACAGAAACGCATATCCTTGCCGTTACCCAGGCCGTTTGCGAATACCGCGCCATGAACGGCATCAAGGGGCCGCTTTTTATGGGCATGGACACCCATGCCCTTTCACTCCCCGCGCAAAAAACCGCCATTGAAGTGCTGGCCGCCAACGGCGTTGAGACCTTTATTCACGCCGGGGGCCGCGTTACGCCAACGCCGGTCATTTCTTTCAGCATTCTGGAATTCAACCGTGCCGGTTCCGGGCCGCTGGCAGACGGCATTGTCATTACCCCTTCCCACAACCCGCCGGAAGATGGCGGCTTCAAATACAACCCGCCGCATGGCGGGCCTGCGGATACAGACATCACATCATGGATTGAACAGCGGGCTAACGCACTGATCCGCTCAGGCCTTGGCGAGGTAAAACGTCTGCCGTACGAACGGGCCATCAAGTGCGCCTGTATGCATGAGCACGATTACATCACGCCCTACGTTGAAGCTCTGGAAAAGGTTGTGGACATGCGTGCCATTGCCGCTTCCGGCCTGCGCCTGGGGGCAGATGCGCTTGGCGGGGCCGCTTACCCGTTCTGGGAGCCGATTGCGGAAAAATACGGCCTGAATATCACTGTTCTGAACGCGCTGAGCGATCCGCAATTCTCATTCATGACAGTGGACAAGGACGGCAAAATCCGCATGGACTGCTCATCGCCATGGGCCATGGCCGGTCTGATTGAACATTGCGCCAGTTATGATCTGGCCTTTGGCAACGACCCGGACGGCGACAGGCACGGCATAGTCACTCCGGCTGGGCTGATGAACCCCAACCATTACCTTGCGGCTGCCGCCAACTATCTTTTCTCCCACCGGCCGGGCTGGAAAAAGACCGCAGGCCTCGGTAAAACCGTTGTTACCAGCGCCATGCTGGATAAGGTAAGCGCTTCTTTGGGGCGCAAACTTTACGAGGTGCCGGTCGGGTTCAAGTGGTTCGTGCAGCCTTTGCTCACAGGCGAATGCGCCTTTGGTTGCGAGGAAAGCGCCGGGGCTTCGTTCCTGCGTATGGATTCGCTCCCATGGAGTACGGACAAGGACGGCATCATCATGAACCTGCTGGCGGCTGAAATGACCGCCGTTACCGGCAAGAATCCGGCTATTCTTTATAATGAGCTTACGGACAGGTTCGGCGTTTCATACTATGAACGCGAGGATGCCCCGGCCAGTGCAGCGCAGAAAAAAATCCTCAAGCAACTCTCATCCGGAAACGTGCGCGCGCAAACCCTTGCCGGAGACCCGATATCCGAAATTTATACCAGTGCGCCTGGCAATAACGCGCCCATCGGCGGTCTCAAGGTGACAACCGCCAACGGTTGGTTCGCGGCCCGTCCTTCCGGTACTGAGGATGTGTACAAGATTTACGCCGAAAGCCTGCTTAGCCGCGAGCACTTGGCTACTTTAAAGACCGAGGCCCGCGCTCTGGTGAATCAGGCTTTTGAGAGTGCTGACTAGAGCCGGTTTTTATCAGCGTTAAAAGACATTTTATGCTGGTTGTTCAGGTTCGATATGGATCACTTTTCCGTTAAAAGCTTTTTGCGTGGCGGGGAGAAAATCGCTCATAGTGCAGCGCAAGATCTGTTTATAGTTATTGAGAACTTTTTCTGGCTCTTGATGATGAATAAAACATGCTAAAAAGGCTCGCGTGGAAAACCTCGCGAGCCTTTTTTATTACGCTACTATATAATGTTTGGTGGCTCCCTATCAGGCCGTGTAATAGCGATGCCTTGCTTATTACCCCATGGTTTATGTGTATATCTTTTACAGGAATAGCAGGCTCCAATATTTGTAGCAATGCGGTATACAACTATAGTTTTGGTATGGTCAGTTTGCTTGTGATGAATATGTGTGAAAAGACGATAATGCGCTGGCCCTGGCTATTTTGAAGCGGCTTTTTGTTATGGAGCTTTAAAGGGTTTTCTGATAGTCTTCAGCGTTGTTATAAAATATAAGCTGTCAGGCGTTATAGCCCGACCCGGTCACAAAATCTAAGGAGAGAAACGATGAACATCCCGGCAGAACTCAAGTATGTGGACACCCACGAATGGGTGCGTATGGAAGGCGATATCGCCGTTGTGGGCATTACTGATTTTGCTCAGGATCAGCTTGGCGATGTCACTTTTGTTGAACTGCCCGCCGTTGGCGATATGGTTGAGGAAAACAAGGAAATGGGCTCTGTCGAGTCAGTCAAGGCCGCCAGCGATCTGTTCTCGCCTGTCAGCGGCGAGGTGATTGAAGTCAACCCCATGCTGGAAAACCAGCCGGAAATCCTTAACAGCGCTCCCTATACCGATGGCTGGATGATCAAGGTTAAAATCAGTGCCCAGCCCTCCATTCTGATTTCGGCAGACGAATATAAAAACGTTATTTCCGCCTAAAGGCAGGATACCGCAATGCCATTCGTACCGCATAGTGATGAAGAAACCCGGGAAATGCTCTCCACCGTGGGAGTAAAAAGCCTGGACGATTTATTTGAATATATCCCCAAAGATATGCGCCCCAAGCAGTTCGCCCTGCCTGAAGGAATGACAGAACTGGGCACCTTGCAACGTTTGCAGGGCATGGCCGGAGCTAACTCCACTGTGGAAATGAGCTTTCTTGGCGCAGGTTTTTACGATCATTTTATTCCGGCAGCTGTTGACGCCATGGTCTCGCGCGGCGAGTTCCTTACGGCCTACACACCCTACCAGCCGGAAGCCGCGCAAGGCACCTTGCAGGCCATTTTTGAATACCAGACAGCCATTTGCAACCTTATGGAAATGGACGTTGCCAACGCTTCCGTCTATGACGGCGGCAGCGCCATTTTTGAATCCTGCATGATGGCTGTGCGTGCCACCCGGCGTGAGCGCATCGTAATTGATGCGGCTGTGAACCCGCTTTACCGCCGCATGCTGCACACCCTTACCGACAACCTGAAGCTGGACATAGTTGAAATCAACTGTGACGCCGGACTGCCGGTAAAAGAGCAGATTATCGCGGCCATTGACGACAGCACTGCCGCAGTGGTGCTGCAGAACCCCACGTTCTTCGGCAACGTGTGCGATTATAACGATGTTTTTGCCGCAGCCAAGGCCAAGGGAGCACTCTCCATTCTCTCCGTAAACCCGGTGCTTCAGGCTGTGCTGAAAACACCGCGTGAGATGGGCGCGGACATTGCCGTAGCTGATGGCCAGTCCATCGGCCAGCCGCTGAACTTTGGCGGCCCCTATCTTGGAGTGATGGCCTGCACCAAGGAGCTGGTCCGCCAGATTCCCGGCCGTATTGTGGGCCGCACCACCGATCTTGAGGGAAAAACCGGCTATGTGCTGACCCTTCAGGCTCGCGAGCAGCACATCCGCCGCGCCAAGGCCACATCCAACATCTGCTCCAACCAGGCTCTTTGCGCCCTGCGCGCCCTGATCCACCTTTGCCTGCTGGGACCGGACGGCCTTGCCGCCGCTGCCGAGCGCGGCATGGAACTGGCCCGCTACGCTGCGGAAAAGCTCTCTGGACTGCCGCAGGTGACCATGCTCAACGCCGCGCCCTTTGGCAACGAGTTTGCCCTGCGCCTGCCGGGTAATGCTGCGCAGACCGTGTCCAAACTGCTCGGCAAGGGCATCCTGCCCGGCGCATTGCCCGGCAAATGGTATCCCGGCATGGATTCCATCCTGCTGGTTGCCTGTACCGAAAAGAACAGCGAAGAACAGATTGACGCTCTGGCTGCGGCTCTGGGCGATGCTTTGGGAGGCAAGATATGAAAACCGTGTTTGCCAAGTCCAAACCCGGACGCAAAGGCGTAATGCCCGCCGTACCCAAAACTTCCGCCGCAAAGATGCTGCCGGAAACGCTTTTGCGTAAAAAGCGCCCGGCCCTGCCGGAAATGTCCGAACTTGATGTTATCCGTCACTTTACCGGACTTTCCAAGCTCAACTACGGCGTTGACGGCAACTTCTATCCGCTCGGTTCCTGTACCATGAAGTACAACCCCCGGATGAACGAATCTGCCGCGGCCCTGCCCGGTTTTACCGCCGCGCACCCGCTGCTGGCCCAGTTGCCGGAAGGCGAAGCGCTGGTTCAGGGCAGCCTTGAGGCCATTTGGGAAACCGAGCGTCTGCTTTGCGAACTCAACGGCATGAGCGCATTCACCATGCAGCCCATGGCCGGAGCACAGGGCGAACTGACTGGCGCGCTGCTTATCGCCGCCTATCACAAAGCCAAAGGCAACAAGAAAACCAAAGTTATTGTGCCGGACGCCGCTCACGGCACCAACCCGGCAACCGCCGCTCTGGCCGGTTACGAGGTTGTGAACATCAAGTCCAAGGACGGTATTGTTGATCCGGAAGCGCTTGAAGCAGTGCTGGATGACGACGTAGCCGCCCTGATGATGACCTGCCCCAACACGCTTGGCCTGTTCGAGCGCCATCTGCCCAAGCTGGTGGAAAAGCTCCGTTCGGTTGACGCGCTGCTCTATTATGACGGCGCAAACCTGAACGCCATCATGGGACGTATGCGCGTAGGCGATGTTGGCTTTGACGTTGTGCACCTGAACCTGCACAAAACCATGTCCACCCCGCACGGCGGCGGCGGCCCAGGTTCCGGCCCGGTTGGCGTTTCCGAACGTCTGGTGCCGTTCCTGCCCGGCCCGCGCGTGATAAAGAAGGCTGACGGAAAATTCGGGCTGGAATACAACCTACCCCAGTCCATTGGTCAGGTTACGCCTTTCTACGGGCATTTTGGCGTGTATATCAAGGCGCTTGCCTACATGCTCCGCCTTGGCGGCAAGGGGTTGGGCAAGGCTTCCGACTACGCTGTGCTCAACGCCAACTACATCCGCAAGCGTCTGGAAGGGCATATTGATATCCCCTACCCGCAAATCTGCATGCACGAGTTTGTGGCTTCGGCTGTTACCACCGAGGCGCAGGGCGTAAAGGCTCTGGATATCGCCAAGGCATTGCTGGACAAGGGGTACCATGCTCCCACCATCTATTTCCCGCTCATCGTCAAGGAATGCCTGATGTTCGAGCCTACGGAAACCGAGAGCAAGGAAACTCTGGACCTTTTCTGTGACGACCTGATTGCAATCCTCAAGGAAGCGGAAAAGAATCCGGATGCCCTGCATGCCGCGCCGGTAAATCTGCCGGTGCGTCGCCTTGACGAGACCAAAGCAGCCAGAGAAATGGTACTTAAAGATGACGTATGATTTGATTGTTATTGGCGCAGGAGCAGGCGGCCGTGAGGCCGCCATCCTCGCCAACGCAAACGGCCTCAAGACCATGCTGGTGGAATCCTGCTTTATTGGCGGCACCTGCGTCAATTCCGGCTGTATTCCCACCAAGTTCCTGCTTGGCAGCACTGCCAGCGGGCATCTGTTTGCCGTTCAAAAAAAGACCAAAGCCGCTGAAGGCGAAATATTCTTTAATCTGGCCCAGATTCAGGAAAAAAAGGATCGCTACATCAAGGCTCTTCGCAGTTCCATTGAAAAAAGCGTGCAGACCCTTGGTATTGAACTGGTTTACGGCAGTGCTTCTTTTAAGGATGCCAATACCATTAGTATCAATACTAAAGAAAATGAGGTGCGCGAGGTCAGTTTTAAAAACTGTATTGTCGCCACTGGCTCCGTTCCGGCCAAGTTCCCCGGTGTTTCTCCGGACGGGGGTAACGTGCTTTCGTCTTCCAGCGCCCTGAATCTCAAGGAAGCACCGGAAAGCATGATTATTGTGGGCGGCGGTGTTATCGGCCTTGAAATGGGCGATTTCTATAAACGCCTTGGCACAAAGATTACGCTGGTGGAAATAATGGACCGCATCGCCCTTTCGGAAGATGCCGAGGTCAGCGCCGCGCTGGCCAAGCAACTTACCCGCGAAGGCTGGCAAATCCATACTGGGCGCAAGATTAAGGAAGTTGTCAGTGAGTGCGAAGGCGCAGTGCTTAGGTTTGAGGACGGCGAGGAGCTTACGGCTTCAAAAGCGTTGATAGCCGTTGGCCGCCAGCCCGGTTCAAAAGGTCTGGAAGCCGAAAAGGCCGGAATCAAGCTTTTTGGTCCCGGCTGGATTGAAACTGATGAGTATCTGTTGGCCGCTCCCGGTATTTATGCCATTGGCGATGCCAACAAGCGTGTGCTTTTGGCCCACGCCGCAGAGCATCAGGCCCATTATGCGGTAGCCCATATTCTGGGCCGGGAAACCGGCGCCTATAACGGCGAGCCTATGCCATCCTGTATTTACGGCAACAACGAAATCATGCATGTTGGCCCGCATACGGACCAGCTGCTGAAAGAATTCAAGCCGCAGGGCAAGGAAGTTGCCGTATCGTACAGCCAGCTTGTAGCCAACCCTATAGCCCAGAGCTACGGTTGCAATCAGGGCTGGATAAAAGTTGCCTGGGTGGACGGAAAAGTGTATTCCGTGGCCGGGTGGGGGCATGGGGTTTCGCACCTTGTAACTCCGGCAACCATTATGGTTCAACAACATTGGGATAAAAACCAGATCATTTTTGCGCACCCTACCCTTGAGGAATCACTAAAGAGCGCTCTACTAGCGGAAAAAGAAATTTTGTAGTATATTAACCAATAGGTCGATACTAATGGAAATATAATCTTAAAAGATTTTACATTAGGCATCAGTTCGGTTATTGCGTTGGGGTACAGTTAACCTTTAATTTTTACACAACTTCCTAACGGAGGCTCCAAATGAAAAAACTCAGTTGTGCTTTTATCGTCTCGTTGCTGGCCCTTTGCTTGGCCGGCACCGCTTTCGCGGCCGCTCCCGGTCAGAAAATCAAAAGCTTTGACCTGCTGGTTGACTACTCCATGTCCATGGGCTGGAAGTACAAAAAGACCGGCAATCAGAGAATTGCTCTGGCTCAGGAACTGCTGACCAAGATCAACGCCCTGATCCCCGGTGAAGACTACACCGCCGGTATGCACCTCTTCGCTCCCAAGCTGGCTCCCAGAGAGTTCGGCGCTTATGGCCGCGCTGATATGCAGCAGGCTATTGACGCCCTCGCCGCCAACTATGTGCGTGACCGCAGCGTGCTTTCCGCCGGTACCGGCCTTGACGGCCTCGGCAGCCAGTATGCCGACCTGCCCCGCGACGGCGCTGTAGTGCTGTTCACCGATGGCGCTTACGGCCAGGGCCGCAACTCCATCAACGAAACCCGCGTGTTCTACCAGACCCAGCCGGGTATGTGCCTGCACATCGTTTCTTTCGCCAATGAGCCGGAAGAAAAAGCTATCGTTGACGGCATGGCCGCTGTGAACCCCTGCACCGTGTACGTTGAAGCTGCTGACCTCCTGGCCAGCGACGAAGCCGTGCAGGACTTTGTTGACCGCGTGTGGGGCGCTCCGGTTGCTCCTCAGAAGGAATACCAGAAGGTCGTAATGAGCGCCAATGACGTTCACTTCGCCTTTGACTCCGCCCAGATCCACGAATCCCAGATGAAGGTGGCTGACACCATTCTGGCCGATCTGCAGCAGGACGACGACCTGAAGGTGCGCATTGACGGTTACACCTGTAACGTTGGCGCTCCCGCTTACAACGTTGGCCTCTCCCAGCGCCGCGCTGACGCCGTTAAGAGCTACATGGTGAGCAAGGGCATTGCCTCCAGCCGCATCATCACTCAGGGCCACGGCGAAGTAGAACCGATTGCTGACAACAGCACTCTGGTTGGTCGCAAGATGAACAGAAGGGTTGAATTCACCTTCTTCAAGTAGGCAAGAATAACTGTATAGCCTGATGGCTAAAGGCGGTCCGGATGTTCCGGACCGCCTTTTTCATTTTAAAAAACTGAAAGATACTCGAAAAATTTGCCACCAGAATACAGCACTGGCGTAACAGGATAAACTATGTGACATAGATATTACCAGTTATGTGCCTTGCTATATGCCTGGCATGTGTCAGACGCCAGCCGGGTCATGCAGGCTTTTAGCTTGTCATTGGCCCGGTTTTGTGAAAAGTACAGTTTCTGGCAGCGCCGGAGATTCCGCCTGGATTTCTCACCTGCCACGCATCAATTCAATCTTGAAGGTATCCACTTATGGCATCCCCACTCTGGCGTCTGGCCGTCCGTTCTGATTTTTCGGCCGGTCATGCCCTACGGCACTACGAAGGTAAATGCGAATCTCCGCACGGGCACAACTTTGCTGTCGAGGTTGTGGTAGAAGGCGAAAAACTCAGCGAAGACACTGAGCTGCTTATGGATTTCAAGGAGATCAAGACCATGCTTAAAGCAGTGCTTGAACAACTTGACCACAAGGATCTCAACCTCACTCCCATGTTTTCTGAGAAAAACCCTTCATCGGAAAACATCGCGGCCTGGATCTACAAACAGATGCAGCCCGGTTTTGAAGGAAAAAGAGCCAGACTTTATAGCGTTAGCGTATCTGAAAAAGCGGCGCAGACAGCCACTTACATGGAGATATGACTTTGTCCGGCACTTATTCGGAAAAGCTTTCCGCGCCGGAAAAGCGCGTAATGGTCATTGCCGTTACCGTAACCTCCATGATCGCCATCGGGGTTTCCAGTGTAGCACCGTCACTGCCGCTTCTGGGCAGGCACTTTGGCACGGACGAGGTCACAACCGCCCTGCTGATCACCTCTTTTACCCTGCCGGGCCTGTTGTTTTTACCTTTGGCCGGTTTTTTTGCCGACCGCTACGGTAGAAAAGCCGTCCTTTTGCCCAGCCTGATAATTTTCGGTTTAAGCGGAACGGCCTGCGCCTTTACCTCCAGTTTTGAAACCATGCTTGCGTTGCGCGCCGTGCAGGGCATCAGTGCTGCGCCCTTCGGCATGCTTGGAGCCACGCTGATAGGCGATACCTTTAATGGCCCGAAGCTGGGACGGATGATGGGCGTAAACGGGTCTGTCCTTAACGTGACGCTGGCACTTTCGCCCGCCATAGGCGGTTTTTTGGCCAACATACACTGGAAGGCCATATTTATTTTGCCGCTGATTGCTCTGGCCGCCGCCGTGTTCAGCTTCCGGCAGCCGTTGCAGAAGCCGGAAAACAAACCGCCGCTAAAAGGCTATTTTCAATCAGTACTGGGCCTTTTGCGCAACAGAAAGGTTCTGGCCCTGCTCGGGCTTGGCTTTTTCAACCTGTTCATCACCTACGGGCCGATTCTGACCTGCTTTTCCTTGCTGGCAGACTCAAAGCATCAGGCCAGTCCTGCGCATATCGGATACATACTTGGCTCGCTTTCCATCAGCGCCGCCATAACCGCTCCCTGGGCAGGCAAGATGCTCTCGCGCACCTCGCCGCACAAGCTGCTGGTTGCCGGACAAAGCTGCATTGCCGTTGGACTGGCAATTATTCCGTTTGTTGGAATACTCTGGCTGCATCTGGTGCCCATTTTGCTGTTTGGCGCTGGAATCGGGCTGTGCTCCACCACTGTTGTTTCCACCATGGTGGCGCAGGCTCCCACAGAACAGCGGGCCAGTCTTATGTCGGCCTACGGCATGTCTCTTTGTCTGGCCCAGACTGCGGCCCCTCTTATTTGCGGTGCAATAACCAAGTGGTTTGGCGTTGATTATGCATTTTTCAGTATGGCTGTGGCGGCCGCTATTATGGTGGCACTTAGCCGGAATATACGATGGGATAAACAGTCTGCCGCAACAGCCTGATGATGCAGTATCGAATTTTTGTTCCGCAAGCGCGTTTGACGTGCAAAATGTGGAGTAAAATAAGATTGAGAAAATTATTGAGTTTTTGCGCTGCCAAGGATAGATAAATACGCTTTGTCAATTAACGACAGTTAATGTCAGTTAAAGACAATAAGTTTGAATTTGTGGTTAATGCCCAGATGCCGGGGCCGTGTTGAAGTGGCGTCCGCCTGTGCAATGCGCAGGTGAAGTAACAAAGATAAATATGCTATCCAGGAGGACTCATGTTCAGTAGCATAGCCCACGCCATGGGCGTCGCCCCTCAGGGCGGAGCTGAAGGCGGCACCGCTGCAATGCTTAGCAGCTTCATGCCCATTGTTCTTATCATCGTTGTATTCTACTTCCTGCTCATCCGCCCCCAGCAGAAAAGGGCCAAGCAGCACAGGGAAATGCTCCAGAGCCTGAAAAAGGGCGATTCCGTTGTCACCAGCGCCGGTATTTACGGCCGTATCGCCGAATTTGACGGCGACAACGTGGTGGTTGATACCGGAGAAGTCAAGTTCTACATGCTCAGAAGCGCTCTCAACGTTCTGCCCGCCAACCAGAAGAACCCCGTTCCTCTGAAAAAGGGCAAGAAAAAAGAAGTTGTTGAAGAAGTGCAAGACGATAACGAAGAATAGCATTTTACCGCCCGCACCGGTAAATCCGGCGCGGGCGGTTCTGCTTTTTTCCGGCGCTCCCTCTTTCCCGGTATGACAGATAAACATTCCGGGGCACCCAGCCGCGGAAATCCGGCCAATCACCCCTTATGCCCCTATTTTGTATTTCCCGGAACAGCGATGAAGCGGACTGACTTCAGGACCACCGGCATTTTTACAGCACTTATCCTGCTTTCAGGTCAATGCTCCTGCCATACGGTCAGTTCCCGAAGACACCCTCGTTGTTCAGATAAATGCGGAAACAAGGTTTTTTGATGGTGATGCAAGCAGATAACGGCAGACAGGAAAACCACCCTGTAGTGAGATACCTTCAAGCCACCTTGCAATAGGCGAACCTTGCATATTTTGTGCTGTTCCCTGCCTGTACCGATTTTGTTCTTTACCGCATAAATATTTGCGCTCAGACAGTTATGATTTTGTTTATGTTGACCAGCAAGTTTAATTATATTTCGTGTTTGCCGGAGTACCAATGAGACAGAGCATTATTTTGAGAATAAGCCTGACCCTGGTGATTCTGCTTCTTGCGCTCGCCTACCTACTGCCAAGCATTCCTGCCGTACAGGAAAGCCCGCTGGGTAAGACGCTGCCGGAAGCCAAAATCAACCTTGGTCTTGACCTGATGGGCGGCATCTATCTGGCCCTGGACGTTGACGTTGACAAGGCCATAGAAAACTCCCTGAGCCAGATGGGGCAGGATATCCGCCAGACCGCCCGCGAAGACGGCCTGCATACCACCCGCCCCGGCTCCGACAAGGACAGGCTGGTTTTCTCGCTTCCGGATGGAAGCAAGCGCGAGGCGTTTGAGAAACTCCTGGCCGAAAAGTTCCCGGAACTTGGTTATGACGCTGTGGCCCAGCCTGATGGTGGAATCCGCTACTCGGCCCGCTTCAAGGACGAAGCAAAGCTGAGACGCGAGAATATGGCTCTGGATATGGCCCTCAAGACTATCCGCAACCGTATTGACCAGTTTGGCGTGGCCGAACCGGACATTCGCAAGCAGGAAGCCCAGCGCCGCATCATCATCCAGTTGCCCGGCCTGAAGGATACCGAAAGAGCCATCAGGGTTATCGGCCAGACCGCGCACCTTGAGTTCCACATCCAGCGCAACCTTTCTTCCATGGAAGCGGAACGCGCCAGCCGTGGCCTGCTGCCTGTCGGAACCATCAAGCTGCCCCTGATTGGACGCGGTTCCGGGCTGGAAGACGGTTCCATCGTGGTTGAGCGCGATGCGGTACTCACCGGCGAATACATTGAAGACGCCTACCAGAACTTTGACCAGCATAACCGCCCCTGCGTAGTTATCAAATTTACCAGACGCGGCGCGGCCATGTTCGAACGCATCACCGGCGAGAATGTTAACCGTAATCTGGCCATTGTGCTGGACGGCAGGGTCTATTCCGCGCCCAACATAAGCGAAAAAATCTCGCAAGGCAGCGCCAATATTACCGGCTCCTTCAGCATTGAAGAAGCCAACGACCTTGCTCTGGTGCTGCGCGCCGGTTCTTTGCCCGCTCCGGTTACAATCGGCGAAGAAAGAACCGTTGGTCCCTCGCTCGGTCAGGACTCCATCAACCGCGGCATCAACGCCGCCCTCATCGGGCTGTGCGCGGTGGTGCTGTTCATCATTGTTTACTACAGCTTCTCCGGCGTTATTGCCGCGACCATGCTGCTGTTTGACATCATCCTGCTGCTGGCGGGCATGGCGGCTTTTGGGGCCACCCTCACCCTGCCCGGCATTGCCGGTATTGTGCTGACCATAGGCATGGCAGTGGACGCCAACGTGCTTATCTTTGAGCGCATCAGGGAAGAGCTGCGCATCGGCTCCACCCCGGAAGCCGCCGTCAAGCTCGGTTTCTCCCGCGCCACGCTTACGATTATGGACTCCAACCTGACCACGATTATCGCGGCGGTTATTTTGTACCAGTTCGGCACCGGGCCGGTACGCGGCTTTGCGGTAACGCTCACTTTGGGCATTATCGCCTCCATGTTCACGGCTATTTTTGTCTCCAGAGCCATCTTTGACCTCTGGATCAAGCCACAAAGCCGCAAGATCAGCATCTAAGGGAGTCGCACATGGGTTTGCATCTTATACCAAACAACTTGAATATTAACTTTGTGGGACTCCGCAAGGTTTCGTACTGCATTTCCATAGTTCTGATCCTGGTTGGACTGGCTTCCCTTGCTATCAAGGGCGGCCCGAGCTTCGGCATTGACTTTGCCGGCGGCACGGTGGTCCAGATCAAGTTCGACCAGCAGCTTTCTGACGCGGAACTGAAAAAGGCACTCGCTGACAGCGACCTGCCCGGACTGGTTGTGCAGAGCTTTGGCGAAACCTCGCAGGATTACCTGCTGCGCCTTTCCAGCAATGAGGACGTAAGCGCCCAGATGGTGCGCGATACCGTTAACGCGGCCTTTGCCCAGAATCTGCCCGGACAGACCTACGAAATCCAGCGTCTGGAAATGGTTGGCCCCAAAATGGGCGCGGACTTCCGCACCAAAGCTTTGGAAGCCCTTTATCTTGCTACCCTGCTCATGTCCGTTTACATTTCGGGCCGTTTTGAGCACCGTTGGGGCACCGCGCTGATTATGGCGGTGGTGCTTGGTGGCAGCATGCTTGGGCTTGACGCGATTGGTGTGCCCAAAGGCCTGCAAATTATAGGTGTTACGCTGGTTACGCTGGCCGTGTGCTGGCGGCTAAAACTGGCCTTTGCGCTTGGGGCGATGATCTCCATCCTGCATGACCTGTTCATAACAGTCGGGATCTTCTCGCTGCTGGATAAGGAATTCGACCTTACCATCATTGCGGCACTGTTGACGGTTGTTGGTTACTCGCTCAACGACACCATCATCGTATTTGACCGCATCCGTGAGAACCTGCGCGGCAACCGCAGCCCCCTCACCAATATCATCAACTCCAGTATCAACCAGACCATGTCCAGAACAGTGCTGACCTCCCTCACCACCCTGCTGGTGGTTGTGGCCCTGCTGATTCTGGGCGGCGATATCATCTTTGACTTCGCACTGGCCCTGTTCATAGGCATACTGGTGGGTACATTCTCGTCCATCTTTGTTGCCAGCCCAATTCTGCTTGTTTTTGAAAAAACCATTCAAACCAGACAGATCAAGCAGGAAGAAGACGCCAAGGAAGCCGCCAAACGCGCTGCCAACCGCAGCCATGACGGTGCCCAGGTTTAATTTGCGTTTTATGCCTCCGGCGGCTGGGGGGGAATGATTACCCCCAGCCCCCCTCAGTATAAGTTCAACTAAAAAGTCCCGGCATATCAAATGATATGCCGGGACTTTTTAGTTAGAGCATAGTACTGTTGAACGTTTATACTTATTCAAAGAAAAAACGCTTTAGCTTGCAATATGTATGTAGTTGTTAGCCAAACATACCCATAATCTCATAAACCAGCCGGGCCGTAGTGAAGTTTGGCGCGTGCAGCCCTGCCAACGGAGCCAGCTCCACCACGTCAAACCCGATGCAGGTGCGTCCGCCAAGCGAAGCCTCAATCAGGCGCAGGGCATCCCACCAGAACAGACCGCCCGGTTCCGGTGTGCCGGTGGCCGGCATGAGCGAGGCGTCCAGCGCATCAATATCAAAGGTCAAAAAGACCAGTTCCGGAAAATCAGCCGGGATCAGCCCGTCCAGAAGGCCACCCTGCCCGCTGCCGGAGTTTTGCCCGGCAACGTTTTTTGCTGTGTCTTCACATTGCTTGTCCGTCATACGTCCCTGCGTGCATCCCGGAATGCTGCCTGCCAGCGGAAAACGGGCATCACGCGCGTCAAGGTGCCTAATGCCGCGCAGCTTGCGGAACTCAACTTCCTCAGGCGAGAGGCTGCGCACACCAATCTGGAACAGGTTCAGCCCCAAATCGTCAACGGCCCGGCGCATCACGCAGGCATGGCTGTAGGGACTGCCCTCGTAGCTGTTGCGCAAATCCGCATGGGCATCGAACTGGATAACCCCGAAATGCCCGTAACGCTTTTTCAGCGCGCGCAACAAGCCAAGGGTGACGGTATGCTCGCCCCCCAGCGCCACCGGCAGGCAAGGGGCCGCACAGCAGCTTTTGGAGCTGGAGTCAGCAGCGAGAGTATCGTTTGTGGTAGCGCTACTTTTGATAGCATCACTGGCAGATTCAGATGCAACGCGTTTGTTCCGCAATGAATCAGGGCTGGGCCCCTGCGGGCCGCGTTCCAGCGCCGTCTGTACGGCTGCTTCGATATTGCCAAGCACCTTTTCTGCGTCTCCGGCGCAATCAACTTCGGGCCATGTGTAGATGCCGTGCTCAAGTGGCAGATTGCGGCCTGTCCATGCTTCAAGCTGGCTTGAGGCTTCTATGATCGCCTGCGGCCCAAGTCTGGTGCCGCCACCGTAAGATACTGTGGCCTCATAAGGTACCGGGATTACATGAAACCGGCACTCTTCCGGCGCTAAAGGCGTAATTTCTGACTCAAGAAATATTTTGGACTGACTCATTTTTCGCTTCCTGATTATTGTAATGCGAGAGCAACGTCTTCAAAGCTGTTCGTGTCAATCGGTAATGACAATGCGTTACAGAACTGTCGGCTACCAGCCGGGCAGCAATAACGCCAGTCAAAGCGCTTACGAAAGACGCATCCTGAAATCTTCATAACCAAAAGAACGCACCATTCTGAACTCGTGGGTTCCGGCCTTGAGCAGCGCTATTCCCGGTAGTCCCAGTCCGTTAAAGGTGTTGGTCTTGACCATGCTGTAGTGAGCCATGTCCAGAAATACCAGCCGGTCGCCGGGGTTTAGCGGTTCGTCAAAGGAGTATTCGCCGATAACATCCCCGGCCAGACAGGATTTTCCGGCCAGACGGCAGGTCCAGGCCTTTTCGCCAGCCTCGCCCGAGTCGATTACTCCGGGGCGGTAAGGCATTTCAAGCACATCAGGCATATGCGCCGCCGCAGAGGTATCCAGTATGGCTACAGGCATGTCGGCCTGAACAACATCCAGCACCGTGGATACAAGCACGCCGGTATTCAGGGCCACAGCCTCGCCCGGTTCCACATAAACATTCAGGCCGTACTTAGCGCGCACTCTTTCAATGCAGGAGCACAGCAGGTCCAGATCGTAACCCGGCCTTGTAATGTGATGCCCGCCACCAAAGTTAATCCACTTCAGATGCGGCAGGTAGTGGCCGAACTTTTCTTCAACCACCGCCAGAGTGCGGGCCAGAGGCGCGGCATCCTGTTCGCAAAGGGTATGAAAATGCAGCCCGCTGACGCCCAGATCAAGCAAATCCTGAGCGCTACGCCCGGCAAAGTCTGCCAGACGGATACCAAGACGCGAGCCGGGGGAACAAGGATCGTAAATCGGCGTTGCGCCCTCGGAATGCTCAGGATTGACGCGCAGCCCGATCTCAACCTTACAATTACGTCCACATTGAGCCGAACCGCTACTCACATTGCCCGCAACGCCATTAGCCGCTTCACCCGCAGCTTTTACCAACGGCGCAAAGCGTTCCAGTTGCGCAAATGAATTGAACACAACATGATCCGACACTTGCAGGATTTCCCGCATGTCTTCATCGCTGTACCCGGCGGCAAAAGTGTGGACCTCGCGCCCGAATTCCTCGCGGGCCAGCCGTGCTTCGTGCGGAGAACTGGCGCAGGCTCCGTGCAGCACCTTTTTCAGCAGCGGAAAAGTGCTGAACATGGCAAAGCCCTTTAAGGCCAGCAGAATTTTGGCTCCGGTGCGCTCTTGTACCGAATCCAGAATCTCCAGATTAGCCAGCAGGCGGTCTTCATCCACCACAAAACAAGGGGTTGGCAAATCGGGCGGCAAAATATCCAGCCAGGGCGATACGTTTATGGACATGTCTGTTTCCTGAAAATTTACTTTCTGAAAGGTCAAACAGTTACGCTGAAAAAGCAAAAATCCTTACAGGTCATAACTGCTACAAACTTTGTATAGCCGAATAATGGGGATAAGGAGGATTGGGGTCCGGGGGAAGGAACCTCAAGGGGCTCAGCTCCTTGTGGTTCCTTCCCCCGGAAGTACTTTTATGCGGCCTCAACCTGTATTAGGGTGTGTACGCCCTAGTCCAGAAAGGTCTCCACCCAGGGCAGACCGTGCTTGTTGAGGGCAGCCATGAACGGATCCGGATCGAACTGTTCCATGTTCCACACGCCGGGCTTCTTCCACTGCCCGGTCAGCATCATCATGCCACCAATCATGGCCGGAACGCCGGTGGTGTAGCTGATGGCCTGCGAGCGCACCTCGGCGTAAGCTTCCTCGTGGTCGCAGATGTTGTAGACGTAGTAGGTGCGTTCCCTGCCGTCCTTCACACCCTTGATCAGGCAGCCGATGCAGGTTTTACCCTTGGTCAGCGGGCCGAGCGAGGCCGGGTCTGGCAAGAGCGCCTTGAGGAACTGGATGGGAACCACTTTCTGGCCCTGAAAATCAACTTCGTCAATGCGGGTCATGCCAATGTTTTCCAGCACTTTCAGGTGGTTCAGGTAGTTGTCCGAAAAAGTCATCCAGAAGCGTGCGCGTTTGATGCCTTTAAGGTTCTGCACCAGCGATTCCAGCTCTTCATGGTACATCAGGAAGCACTTCTTTTTGCCGATGCCGTCAGGGAAATCAAAGTTCATGGACCATGAAAGCGGGTCGGTTTCCACCCACTCGCCGCGTTCCCAGTAGCGCCCCTTGGCTGTAACTTCGCGGATGTTGATTTCCGGGTTGAAGTTGGTGGCAAAGGGCTGGCCGTGATCGCCCGCATTGCAGTCGATAATGTCAAGCTGGTGGATTTCGTCAAAGTGATGCTTCATGGCGTAAGCGCTGAACACGTTGGTTACGCCCGGGTCAAAGCCGGAACCAAGCAATGCGGTCAGGCCTTTTTCTTTGAAGCGCTCCTGATAGGCCCACTGCCACTTGTACTCGAACTTGGCTTCGTCCAGCGGCTCGTAGTTGGCGGTATCCAGATAATCCACGCCGGTTTCAAGGCAGGCATCCATGATATGCAAATCCTGATACGGCAGGGCCACGTTCAGCACCAGATCCGGACCAAAGCTTTTGATGAGCTGCACAAGTTCCGGCACGTTGTCCGCATCCACGGCAGCGGTTTTGATTTCGCGCCCGGTCAGTTCCTTTACCTGCGCGGCAATGGCGTCGCATCTGGATTTGGTGCGGCTTGCCAGCATGATTTCGCCGTAAACTTCGGGCACTTGCGCGCACTTGTGCACCACAACAGAACCAACACCGCCCGCGCCGATAATCAGTACTTTTTTCATTATTTCTCCGAAATATTCTTTGTCGTAAGTATGTATATGCCTCCGGCGGCTCAAAGGGCGCTGCCCCTTGAGAATCCCCGGCAGGGACCGGCTGGCCCCTGCACCCCGCATTATGGGGTTATTCCAGAAGCTCATAAGTTATTTATATAAAAAGGGTCGAGAGCCAAAGCCGATGAAAAGCATTCCAAGTCAGCAGGAGTGTCATCGACCTGAATGGGGTCTGGGGTTGCGAACCCCAGACGCCGGAGGCAAAAAATCCCCCTTAAACAACCCCAAACTCTTACCTTTCGTAATAAGTATAGCCGCGCAATCCGTCTTCAAAGGCCTGCATGATCATCTGGCGTTCGGCTGGTTTTATACGCTCGGTGCGCACCGCGCGTTCAGCCACCTTTCGCAGTCCTTCCACTATGCGGCGCGGGTCGTACTCAACATAGCTAAGAATATCAGCCACGCTGTCACCGCGCAGTTCGCGCATGAACTCGTACTCGCCGTCATCGTTGATGCGTACGGAAACCACGTTGGTATCGCCCAGCAGGTTATGCAGGTCGCCCAGAGTTTCCTGATACGCGCCCACAAGAAACACGCCAAGGTAATACTCTTCGCCGTCTTTCAGTTCATGCACGTCCAGAGTCTTTTTCACGCCCTGATTCACGTCAATGAAGTGGTCGATGCGCCCGTCACTGTCGCAGGTAATATCCGAAAGGATGGCCTGCCGGGTTGGGACCTCGGCCAGACGGTGCACCGGCATAACCGGGAAAAGCTGCCCGATGGCCCATGAGTCCGGCAAGGACTGGAAGACGCTGAAGTTGCCGTAATAGATATCGGCAAGGACCAGATCGATCTCGGCCAGATCCTTGGGGATATGCGGTAGCTTCTGCTTTGCCAGCGCAATACGTTTGATGATTACCCAGAAAAGGCGTTCCGCTATGGTCCGTTCACGCAGGCTAACCTTACCGTGCAGAAACTGCTGGCGCACCTCGTCCCGGTAGTAGATTGCGTCGTTGTAGCATTCCTGAAGATTGCGCAGAGTCAGGCCGTTCAGCACCTGTAACAGGTTTTGCGTGGCTTCCGGCGCATCGTCTGGAATTACGGGAATCTCGTCCGCTTCGCCAGCCTCTCCGGTATTGCTCTCGCTTTTGTGCTCAATCTGGCTCACGTCCAGAATGTTGAACAGCAACATTGAATAGTAAGCAACCGTGGCGCGGCCCGATTCGGTGATGATGCTTGGGTGCGCGGTGTCGCTTTCGTCAAGGATGGTCATGACGGCTTCCACAACGTCCGTGCAGTATTCATCAAGGCTGTAGTTGCGGCTGGAAAGGAAGTTGGTGCGCGAGCCGTCATAGTCAACGGCCAGTCCGCCGCCAAGGTCAAGATACCCCATGGGGGCGCCTTCCTTGACCAGCCCGGCGTAGATGCGCGAAGCTTCCATAACAGCGCCGCGAATGTCGCGGATGTTGGAAACCTGCGAGCCAAGGTGGTAGTGCAGCAGCTTGAAGCAGTCGAGCATGTTGTGCGCGCGCAGGGTGTCCACCGCGTCTACAATCTGGGTGGTGGAAAGCCCGAATGTGGAGCGTTCCCCGCCGGATTCAGACCAGTGCCCGCTGGCTTTGCTGGCCAGCTTTGCGCGCACGCCAATAAGCGGTTTGACGCCCATGCGCTCGGCCCGCTCAATGATAAGGTCAAGCTCGCTTGGCATCTCCACAACAAAAAAGCACAGGTAGCCAAGGCGCAGGGCGTAAAGGCCAAGGTCAATGAACTCCTCGTCCTTGTAGCCGTTGCAGATAAGGCAGGCTTCTTCGTCGCGCAGTTGCGAAAGGGCGGCAAACAGTTCGGCCTTGCTGCCGACTTCCATACCGTGATGGTAATGGGAGCCAAAGCGCGCAATGGCTTCAACCACCTGCTGCTGCTGATTTACCTTGATCGGAAAGACTCCCCTGTATTCACCGCGATAGCCCAAGGTCTTGATGGCCTTGCGGAAGCTCTCGTGCAGTGAGGAGATCTGCGAATCAAGAATGTTTTCGATGCGCAGAAGCACGGGCATATCAAGCCCTCTTTCGCGCATTCCGGTGATAATGGATGGGATACTGACGCTAACGGGATTCTTGCGTCCCGAGGGGCGTATTACAACATCACCTTCAGGCGAGATGTCGAAATACCCTGCTCCCCAGTTGCGAATACCGTACAGTTCGGCGGAGTCTTCAACACTCCACCTTTGAAGGGTAGGTTTTTTTGCCAAGGCTGTAACCTCATACAAACTCCGTATAGAGGTGGCCGGGAGACCCGGAAAAGCGGCGTTTTAAAATCAAAACGCCTGCCAAAGCCGAATGCCAGCTAGCGCAAGGCCTTTAGAAGCGTTGAGATTCAACGCTTTAGGTGGGGCCATAGTCTGGAAGGCACGGTTTATAGATACCGTAGCGATTTGTCAAGATAATTGTATTTAAGCTTTCAGGCCCAGCGGTTTGAACGTGTTGGATAATTTTTATCAGGATGGGGGTTATATATTTTAAACGCCGCCAGCAAAACTTTTTCAAAGTTAGTGCGCTCCAGCACTGGAAGGCCGGGAAAGCTTATGATACAAGACCTGAGCTTACTTGAACAATCCTAAACGGGCTACGCCCGCCTGAAAACGGAATATGCATGCAAAACTTCATCTGGCCGCATAAAGATTTGCTGGATGTGGATGATCTGACCGTCCGCGAGGTCAACTACCTGCTGGATACGGCCGAGCAGTTTCAGGAAGTCAACAGCCGTCCGGTTAAAAAGGTGCCTACCCTGCGCGGCAAGGGCATCATCCTCTTTTTTGCTGAAAACAGCACCCGGACCAAGGTATCTTTTGACATGGCCGGTAAAAGGCTGTCAGCAGATACCTTTTCGCTGGCCAAAAGCGGCAGCAGCCTGAACAAGGGCGAAAGCCTCAAGGACACAGCCCTGACCTTGCAGGCCATGTCGCCCGACATCATCGTAATTCGCCATTCATCCAGCGGCGCGGCCCGTTTTCTGGCCGAACGCCTTAGCTGTTCCATTGTCAACGCTGGTGACGGCTGGCACGCCCACCCTACTCAGGCCCTGCTTGACGCCTACAGCCTGCGCAAATTCTGGCGCAACAACGAACTTGGCGGTTTTGAGGGCAAAAAAGTGCTGATTGTGGGCGATGTGGCGCACAGCCGGGTGGCCCGCTCAAACATCAAGCTGCTGACCATGCTTGGCGCCAAAGTCAGAATATTTGCTCCTAAAACCCTGCTGCCCGCCAATGCTGCGGACTGGCCGGTGGAGGTTCACAGCGACCTTGGCGAAGCCATGCGCGGCGCGGATGCTGTCATGTGTCTGCGCCTGCAACTGGAGCGTCAGGCTGCGGGACTTTTGCCCGACCTGTCCGAGTATGCCTCGCGTTTTTGCATAACCCCCAAACTGATGGAGCTGGCAGCTCCGGGCGCGCCACTGCTGCACCCCGGCCCCATGAACCGTGGGCTGGAAGTTGCTTCAAGTCTGGCAGATGCGCCCAACAGTCTGGTTCTGGATCAGGTAAACGCCGGGGTAGCCGTGCGTATGGCTATTCTTTACACCCTAGGCACCAGAAACGACGCGCCACAGCCCGAGGCATAGACATCCGTGGCAAGATACAGCGAATTACGGAGATTTTAGATGAACAAGCCTGACCATAAATTTCTGCTCAAGGGAGCGCGCCGCCACGAACACGCCAGCTTTGACGTGCTGGTGGAAAATGGACGCATTGCCGCCGCTGGCCCTTCCGGAAGCATTGAAGCTCCCTCCGGCGTTGAATCCGTGCAGGCCGAAGGCAAACTGCTTTTTCCCAGCTTCATTGACGCGCACGTTCACTTGCGCGAACCGGGCTATGAGTACAAGGAAGATATCCAGAGCGGCCTGACGGCGGCGGCTTACGGCGGTTTTGGCGCGGTTATGGCCATGGCCAACACCAACCCGGTCAACGACAACGCCTCTGTCACCAAGTCCATGCTGGAAAAAGCCCGTCTCACCCATCCACACGGCCCGGCCCTCTACCCCATTGGCGCGCTAAGCACAGGTCTTGACGGCAAGGAACTGGCCCCAATGGGCGAGCTTGCCGAGGCAGGAGCAAAAGCCATCTCCAATGACGGCAAACCGGTAAAGAACAACGAGTTGTTCCGCCACGCAGTTGAATATGCCGCCACCTGGAACCTCAAGGTCATCGACCACTGCGAGGATCCGGATTTGGCTGCCGGCTGGCAGATGAACGAGGGAAAAAGCGCCATGGAGCTTGGCCTTAAAGGACAGCCCGGTGTTGGCGAGGCCATTCAGGTGGCGCGTGACGTCATGCTGGCCGAATACCTTAACCTGCCTGTGCATCTGGCGCACATAAGCTGCCGCCAGTCAGTGGAGCTTATCCGCTGGGCCAAAACGCGCGGGGTCAAAGTCACAGCGGAAACCTGCCCGCACTATCTTTTGCTGGACGATACAGCCCTTGCCTCGTATAGCACGCTGCTCAAGGTTTCCCCGCCCCTGCGCGGCAAGGATGATGTCGCTGCCATGCGCGAGGCTGTAGCTGACGGTACAATTGATATTTTTGCCACAGACCATGCTCCGCACGCCGCGCATGAAAAGGAAGTGGAGTTCGATCAGGCTCCATGCGGCTTTATCGGCCTTGAAACAGCGGTTGCGCTGACCTGGGCGCTGGTGGAACAGGGAGTTCTGACGGGCAGGCGGTTTGAAGAGCTTTGGGCCAGCGGCCCGGCTGATATTTTCAACCTGCCGGTTAACGGCTTCAAAGCCGGAGATCCTGCGGATTTCTTCCTGTTTGACCCGGCTGAAAGCTGGGTTGTTAACCGCGAGAGCATTCACTCCAAAAGCCTGAACTCCCCCTGGCTGGGGCAGGAGCTTAAAGGCCGCGTAAGCGCACATTGGCTTGGCGGAGTGCGCATTTTTTAGTTGTAATTATGGCAGGCCGGACTTAAAAGTCTGCGGCTTGCAGTGTAAACGCGCAGTTTGAGACTGGCGCTATCTTGCCAGCCACCGGACAGCTTGCACGCTGTAGCGCTTGTAGGCACGGTTTGGCAGGCAGGCTGATAAACGGGAGAGAAATATGAATATCGGATATATCGGACTTGGACTCATGGGCAAACCTTGCGCCCGTCACCTGATGAAAGCCGGACACACCGTGCATATCTGGGCCAGAAACAAGCAGAAGGTGCAGGATTTGATTTCCGAAGGGGCCGTCTGGTGTGACAGCCCGGCCAAAGTAGCAGAACAGGTCGAATTCCTGTTCACCAACCTTAGTGATACTCCTGATGTTGAAGCTGTTCTGCTGGGCCAAAACGGTGTGATCGATGGCGGCAAAAGCGGCCTGATTGTGGCCGACATGAGCACCATCTCTGCCATTACCACCCGCGAGATTGGCAAAAAGCTGGCTGAAAAGGGCATCATCCTTGTGGATACCCCGGTTTCGGGCGGCACCAAAGGCGCGCAGGAAGCCACGCTGACCATTATGGTCGGCGCTGAGCCTGACGTTTTTGAAAAAGTTAAACCGTTGCTTTCAATAATGGGAAGTAAGGTTACACTCATTGGGGCTCTGGGAGCTGGTCAGGTGGCAAAAAGCTGCAACCAGATCATGTTCACATCCACCCTGATGGGAGTATCCGAAGCCTTCCGGCTGGCCCGCACCCTTGGCGTTGATATCAAGAACGTGCGCGAGGCGCTCATGGGCGGCTTTGCCCGCAGCACCGTGCTGGATTTGCACGGACAGCGCATCATTGAACAGGATTTTGCGCCCGGCTTCAAGATTGACTTGCATCACAAGGACATGGGCATTGTTGACGGACTGGCCAAAGAACTGGGGCTGGGCATGCCGGTGAGCGCCCTGTGCCTGCAACGTCTGGACGAAGCACGGCAGGAAGGCGATGGCGAACTGGACTCTGCCGCCATTTCAAAAATTATCGACAGGCTTTAACTGCTGTGAGCCTGCCGGAAAACCGGTTTTCCTGAGACAATGGGCACAAGCCTGCTTGTCAGATAGCCCGGTTTGACGAAATTCAAATGAAACGACCTTGAGCGGAAACGCTTTTGACATGAACAAAGGCAGTGGCGGAATGCACTCCGCTCGCGCCTAAACAGGTTACAGGATACAAAACATGCGCGCCAAAGTTGAACTGATCGCAATTCTTAAAAAAATCGTGGCTGATATGGGACTTGAGTGGCCGGACAAAGTCAGTCTGGAAGCTCCAAAAGACCCTAACCACGGTGATCTGGCCCTGAACATCGCCATGGTTCTGGCCAAGCCCAGCAAGCGCAATCCGCGCGAGTTGGCCGGTGAGATTTCCGGCAAGCTTCTTGAGGCGGCTTCGTTCATCGTCGCGGCTGATATTGCCGGGCCGGGTTTCATCAATCTGCGATTCTCACCTGAATTCTGGCGCGAAACCGTCACACTGGTGCTGGGCAAAGGCGATTCATACGGCAGCAGCGATTCCGGCAAGAACAAAAAAGTTCAGGTCGAGTTTGTCTCTGCCAACCCCACCGGCCCGCTGCACATCGGGCACGGACGCGGTGCGGCAATTGGCGACTCCATGGCCCGGATCATGCGTTTTGCCGGTTATGACGTGCAAACTGAATACTACATCAACGATGCAGGCAAGCAGATGCGCATTCTCGGTCTTTCCGTCTGGCTGCGCCTGCTGGAACTGGCCGGACGCGAAGTTGAATGGCCGGATGACTGGTATCGCGGCGAGTATATCATTGATATCGCTCGTGAACTTTGGGAAAAGAAGCCGGAATTGCCCAACCTTGAACCGGAAAAAGGCAAGGATATCTGTTTTGAGTACGCCATGCAGTCCATTCTGGACGGCATCAAGGAAGATCTCAGGATTTTCCGCGTGCATCATGACATCTGGTTCTCGGAACGCTCTCTGGTACAGAACGGCGCGGTTGAGCAGGCGTTTGAAACCCTTACCAGAAACGGTCATACCTACGAGCAGGACGAAGCCTTCTGGTTCAGAACCACCGACCTTGGCGATGACAAGGACCGCGTACTGCGCAAGTCTGATGGCTCCCTGACCTATTTTGCCTCGGACATTGCCTACCACGAGAACAAGTTCAATCGCGACTTCGAGTATCTTGTTGACGTGTGGGGCGCTGACCATCACGGCTATGTGCCGCGCATGAGGGCCGCCATTACCGCGCTGGGCAAGCCCAAAGATTCCTTTGACGTTATTCTGGTGCAACTGGTCAACCTGATGCAGAACGGCCAGCAGATTGCCATGTCCACCCGGGCCGGAAAATTCGAGACTCTTATTGATGTAATCAAGGAAGTAGGCACCGATGCCGCCCGCTTTATGTTCCTTTCGCGCAAGAGCGACAGCCCGCTGGATTTTGACCTTGAACTGGTCAAGCAGCGCACCATGGACAACCCGGTTTACTACGTCCAATATGCACATGCGCGAATTTGCTCGATTATGCGCAAGGCTGAAGAAAGCGGTCTGAAATTGAATAAAGAAAACTCTGGCGAATACCAGAGATATCTTGTACAAGAATCTGAACTGGGGCTTTTGCGCCGGGTTGATGCTTTTACAGAACTGGTGGCATCCGCCGCTTCTGCGCTGGCTCCGCACCACATCAGCTATTACCTGATGGAACTGGCAAGAGAGCTGCACGGCTTCTACGCATCCCATCAGGTGCTGAACGCCGAGGACGCCAACGTGGTTCAGGCACGCCTGTACCTGCTGCTGACAGTGCGGCAGGTATTGCGCAACGGTCTGGACCTGCTTGGAGTTTCTGCCCCTGAAAGCATGTAGCTGACGGCCATAAACCTGACTGATATCGCCCTTTGTGGCGAATAATCGCAACCAACTATATTGTCCGCCGGAACAGAGCAGGAAAATCCTCTGTTTTGGCGGACAAAACCGATGAATATGGACAACAAGCAGAATACGGGCGGCGGTGGCCGCTGCATCACCATCAAGATGAGAATGCCGGTTTTCGTGACCGCCCTGATTGTACTGATAGCCGGTTTGATCTGGATTTTCATCCTTGGGGTCATGGTTGGGCGCGGTTATAATACCCGCGAGCATCTTGGCCCGCTGGCCGTGTTCGTGCCCGGTCCGCCATCTGCCGAGGCCACTGGCGAACTTACCGCAACTGAAGATGGAGCGAACACTCCGTCCGGCGCAAGCCAGCAGGATGCTGGTGGTGCGTCCGGCTCTGACGCGCAGGCATCTGCCGGTTCCACCGGCGAACTGGACGCGCTGTTCAAAGGCGATACCCTTTTGCGCAGTGAAGAACTGGACTTCAAGGACAACTTGCAGTCCCCGCCGGATAACGCGCAGGGTGGCTCAGTTGCCGCCTCCACCAATGCGTCGGCTCCTGCCGCAGCACAAAATGTCAGGCCGCAGCCCACTCAACCAGCTCCGGTAATACAGCCCGCACAGCCCAGCCAGACGCAACCTGCCGTACCCCCTGCCCAGTCTTCGGACATAACGGTTTACGAGTTTATCTATCAGGTAGCCTCGTTCAACCAGTTACATCAGGCGCAGAATCTTACTCAGCGCCTGAATGCAGGCGGTATTCCGGCGCAGATAGAGTTGCACAAAACAAGCGCTGCCACCTGGTACAGGGTTCTGGTCAGCTTTACCGGACGCGAGGCAGAACTGGCCGGTTTTCAGCAAAAGCTCAAGCAGTTCAGCCTGAACAGCCCCCTGCTGCGCAAGAAAAAAGCCGTGGCCGGTTAGGGCATTTTCAAAAAGCGTATTTTGTCCTGGGCGGTATCAACCACCGCAAACATTAATATTTTTTTAGACTGTATCCGGTACAGAAATTAAAAGCTTTAAAACGACCTGAAATAGAGTCCATTATGAGTGCCATTGCCAGAAATATACTGGGATTACCATTTTTCCTGCTGGACAACCTGCTTCTTCTGATTCGGGAAGTTGGTGCCATGTCCATCTTCATGGCTGTTGGCCTGCGCAATATCTTTACTGGCAAGCAGGCAGGCAAGGTTCTGCGCCAGATTCAGTTTATCGGCTCTGATTCCCTTTTCCTGATTGCCCTGATTGGCCTTTTTACCGGCATGGTGCTCGGTTTGCAGGGCTACTACGCGCTGGCTACTGTCGGGTCAGAAGGAATGCTTGGCACGCTTATTTCTCTGGCTCTTGTGCGTGAGCTTGGGCCGGTGCTCACCGCCATCATGGTGACCGGACGCGCCGGTTCCGCCATGACAGCAGAGATTGGCGTGATGCGTATTTCTGAGCAGCTGGACGCGCTGGAAGTAATGGACATCAACCCTTACGCCTTTCTGGTTGCTCCGCGCATGAGCGCCTCGCTCATCGTTTTTCCCATGCTCACCTCTGTATTCAACGTGGTTGGGATTATGGGCGGCTACTTTACCGGCGTAATCCTGCTCGGCATCAACGGCGGCATTTACATGCACCGGGTGCAGACCGCGCTGGAGTTTGACGACCTGTTCAGCGGATTTGCAAAATCCATAATTTTCGCGCTGCTGGTTTCTACTGTCTGCTGCTACAAGGGCTTTTTCACCCATATGCGCACGGACAGCGTGGGGCCGGAAGCTGTAAGCCGCGCCACCACATCGGCCGTGGTACTCTCGTGCATTCTCATTCTTATTTTCGACTATGTGGCTACCACGTTCTTTATGGCATAGGTTTTGACGATGAACGCTGAAACATCAAAAAGCTGGGACATCAAGCTGGTTGACCTCACTCTGGGGTACGATCAGAAGGTGGTACTCAATAAAATAAATGCCTGCATTCCCGGCGGCAAAATTTCCGTTATTCTCGGCAGTTCCGGGGGCGGCAAGTCCACGCTGCTGCGCCATCTGGTCGGGCTGCGCACGCCCATGTCCGGCAAGATCATGATGGGCGAGTATGATATTTTCTCGCTGCCTCCCAAAGAGTTCCGGCGCATCAGGCGCAGAATGGGTATGCTGTTTCAGGACGGCGCGCTGCTTGGCTCCATGAACCTGCTGGAAAACGTGGGACTCCCCCTGCGCGAGCACACCAAGCTGCCGGAAAAACTGGTCAACGAGGTTGTTCTGCATACCCTTGAACTGGTGGGCATGGCCGACTTTGCCGGATATTACCCCAACGAGCTTTCCGGCGGCATGCGCAAACGGGCCGGACTGGCCCGCGCCATGGTAACATCGCCGCCAATTCTGCTGTGCGATGAGCCTACCTCCGGGCTAGATCCCATAAACTCGGCCCAGATGGACGCGCTACTGGTTAATCTGAAAGAGCAGAACCCGGACATGACAATCGTCGTGGTCAGCCACGATATCCAGAGCGTCTTCACCATCGCGGACCATGTTATGGTTCTGCATGCCGGCGGCATTGCCTTTAACGGCCCACTTGAGGACTTTAAAAACAGTGATGACCCGCTCCTGAAGCGTTTTCTGGATCGTAATGCCAATTTTGCGGAAACAGGCGGGAACCAGCGTTTTGCATTGCCACCGCAAGACAGGGCCAAAGTGCAGTCAGCGCTGGATCAGTGGCTTGGACGAAATTAGAGCAAATTGACTTTGAAAAAGTTCATTAGAAAACAATAATCTTATGCAAAAAGTTTTAATGGCTGGATAGGGATATGAAAAAATATGGTAATGAACTTTCTGTAGGCGTTTTCGTTTTTCTGGGACTTTTGGCCGTTGCCTATCTGACCCTGAAACTCGGCGATGTCGAACTGTTTGAAGACAAGGGCTATGTGCTCTCTGCCAAGTTCAATTCCATCACCGGCCTGCGCAAGGGCGCAGAGGTGCAGGTGGCCGGAGTTTCCGTTGGCAAGGTGGTGGATATCGGTCTTGATTACAAGAACCATGTTTACCGCGCCGATGTGAAAATGCGCCTGCAGGACGGGTTGCAGGTTTACGATGATGCCACCGTAGCCATCAAGACCAGCGGCATTATCGGCGACAAGTACATAGACCTTGAAACAGGCGGGGCATCAGACACCCTGCTGGCCGCCGGTGACGAGATTGAAGACACCATCTCCACCATTGATATTGAATCTCTGATCAGCAAATATGTTTTCGGAGGCGTTGAATAATGAAACGGCTTATACCAGCTCTTTTACTTTTACTTGCCATATTTTGCGCGCCTGCCATGGCTGCGGAGCAAAAATCCGAAGCGCGGCAAACTCTTGAGGCCGCACTTGATGATGTATTTGCAATTCTGGACAAACCGGAATTCAAGGATTCTTCCAAAAACCAGCCGCTGATGCAGCAGGTAAAGGACAAAATCTACGCTGTATGCGATTTTCGCGAATTTTCCGCACGCACGGTTGGCGGGCGCTGGCGCTCTTTTACCCCGCAACAGCAGCAGGATTTTGTGGACGCCTTTGGCGAGTTGCTGTTTGAAACATACAACAGCAAGCTGATGGCCTATGATGGTCAGCGCTTCAAATTTGTGAACGAAATTATGGGTTCCAAGGGCGACAAGGTGGAAATTCAGACCACCCTCCCCTATGAAGGCAAGGAAGCCCCGGTTAACTACAGAATGATCAAAAAAGCCGGGGGCTGGAAGATTTACGACATGATCATTGAGAATGTCGGTCTGGTGCAGAACTATCGTAATCAGTTTCAGGATATCCTGAGCAAGCAGGAGCCGGAGGAGCTTATTGCCACCATCCGCACCAAGGCAAAAGAGACCAAGGACAAGAACCATGCCGACCAGTAAGATGCTTTGCAGAGCGGTTTTGCTGGTTATCATGAGCGCCCTGCTTTTTGGCTGCTCAGCAGGAAGTGTTGATAGCCAGCTTGCGGACTCCCAGCTTGAAAGTAGCGGTTCTGCGGTCCCGTCTCTGGATGATGATGACGAATACCTTGAGGCTACCGGCGCGCACCAGATTATTGCTGACCCCATTGAGCCGTGGAACCGCTTCTGGTTCCAGTTCAACGACGTAACCTACGATTATGTACTCAGCCCTCTGCACAAAGGGTATTCCTTTATTGCGCCACAGCCGGTACGCACCGGCATCAGCAATTTTTTCCATAACCTCAAGGCTCCGGTGCGCATAGTAAACAGCCTGCTACAAGGCAAGGGCATGGAAGCCGGGGTGGAGTTCAGCTCTTTTATCCTGAACAGCACTGCCGGTATCGGCGGCATCTTTGACGTGGCTAAAAGCCACAAAAAAGTAGTGGAGCCAACCGGCGAGGACGGCGGGCAAACCCTTGGCGTATGGGGACTGGGTGAAGGCATGTATATTGTCTGGCCCCTGCTTGGCCCAAGTAACGTCAGGGACAGTCTGGGCATGGGCATGGACCACTTCATGGACCCGTTGACCTACATCATTGACGACTGGGAAGTCAGCCTTGGTGTAAGCGCGTTCCGCACCTTCAACGATTTTGACAAGCTGCTTGATACCTACGATACAATGAAGGGCATGTCTGTGGAGCCGTACACCTCTGTGCGCGACGCTTTTACCCAGTACCGCCGGGCGCAGATAGCCAAGTAGACAACCCAATAGAAAACGAGCGGTGTACTTGCTCATTCAGGAATATCTGAAGCGGCGTAAAGCAAAACACTACATATACTCAGATAGTTAGAGCCATAAATTTAAAATCCGCAGCGTCCATAGGGAGGCTGCGGATTTTTGCTATCAAAATAAGGGAACGTCAAAGCAAGACTAGCCACGCGATTTTGGATGCGCCTTGTCGTACACTTCCATAAGCCTTGAAAGGTTTAGGTGTGTATAGCGCTGGGTAGTGGAAAGCCGCGAATGCCCAAGCAGCTCCTGCACACTACGCATATCCGCGCCTGCCTCCAGCAGATGGGTGGCAAAGGAGTGGCGCAGAGCGTGTGGCGACACGCTTTGCTGTAAGCCCGCTTTTTTGCACAGGTCTTCAATAATACGCTGGGCTTGCCTGCGGTTCAGCCTGCCGCCGCGTGCGCCAAGAAAAAGAGCTTCTTCCCGGCTGACTGGTTTGCCTGCCGTATTGCCATCCGACGCTTCATCCGGCAGTAAGGCCGGGCGTTCGTCCATCCAGGCACGCAGGGCCAGACGGGAACTGTCGGAAAGTAGCGCCAGCCGTTGCTTGCCGCCTTTGCCCAGAACTCTGATGGAGCTTTCTTCAAGGTCTATGTGCCCTACATCAAGAGCCAGGGCTTCACTGATGCGCAGCCCGGAACCGTAAAGCAGCTCGGCCAGAGCTATATCGCGCAGGGCAGCGGCATATCTGGCGGCGTTTTTCTCCGGGGCACTGTCTGCGGCTCGGCCTGTTTCCACTGTTGGGTCCTGAGCTGCGCTGTTATCCCCTCCCTGCTTTTGCTCCAGCAAGGCAAAGGTCTGATCCACATTCAGAATTGTAGGATGGCGTTTTTCCTGTTTGGGATTGGAGATGCCGCTTGTGGGCAGAGATTCGATCAGGCGGAGTCTTGCGCAAAAACGGAAAAAAGCCCGCAAAGCTGAAAGCTTGCGAGCAATGCTGCTTTTATTGGCACCGTTTCTATGCTGATCTGCCAGAAATTTGCGGATATGCTGCTTGGTTATTTCAGCCGGGGCGCCGAGGTCCTGCCCGGACTTTGCCAGTACGGTCTGAAACTGGGCTAAATCCGTGGCATAAGCCTCTACCGTGGCAAGTGAATAGCCTTTTTCCAGCTCAAGATGGGCCAGAAACATCTCCACCGTGTCCGGCAAGGGGGCTTTTGGTTCACTCATTTCCTGCAAAACCGCGGCGGTCCATCACATAACTGCTCTTGGGGTTCTCTTTCGCCTTCTTCTTGAGGTTCATGGCGATTTGCGAGGCTTCGCCAACGTGCTTGAGCTTTCCGTTATGGTTGGTCACAACAGCAATGGAAATAGCCATCATGGGGAAGGAGCGTAACACGCCCTGCCGGTCCAGAGAAATTATGCCGCCCTTCTGGCGGTCCTCAGCATCATAGAACTGGGGCACAATATTGTCGAAAGCCGCGATAATTTTTTCGCACACGGTTTCCGCCTGTTCGCAGGGCATGGCAAAAATAAAGTCATCGCCACCAACATGGCCAACAAAAAAGTTGTCTGGCGATACCTGACGCAGAATATTCACGATGATACGCGCCGTCATCATCAGGACTTCATCGCCACGGGCAAATCCGTAGCGGTCGTTGAAAGACTTGAAGTAATCCAGATCGCAGTACCCCATGGAAAAAGCTTCCTTGCGGTTGATGCAGGACTGGATATAGTTGATGATGCTGGTATTGCCGGGGAGTCTGGTCAGCGGGTTCGCGTCCAGATTGCGTCTGGCACGGTGTACTGCAAGCTCCACGCGCGTTCTGAACTCATCATCATCACCCGGAAGAACAAAAAACTCGTCTACTTCCGAATTATGAATATCAAACCTGTTTTCAAATTCGTCACGCGTCAGGCAGATAATGACCGGAATCTGACGATAAATGTTCTCGCTTTTGAGCGCTGCGGCAAACTCAAGCCCGGAACCGGTGCAAATAAGCACCCCCGGCAGTTCGTTGCTCTGAAAACTGCTGATAACTTCGGTAGCATTCTCGTAGACAGACCAGGATATGGACGGGGTTGACCAAAAACCGAGAATCCGGTTTTTCAGAACCGGGTCTTCCGTAAGCAGAATGCCGTTGAATTTTAGCTCTTCCATTACATTATCGTCAGGTTGGCGCTGTCGGAGTAAATTCCTATAAGCTCGTCAAGGATACTTTCAATTGATTTGTGGTTCAGATTCAAAAGTCTGAGCGCGCGCGGGTCAAGCGGGGGTACATTATCGTCCCCGCCAGAGCCGCATTCGAACAGGCGGGCCATAAAATCGCCCACATGCACGGCGGCGGCTGTTTCTGGATGGAACTGGGCCTTCATGGGATCGTGGTGAAAGATCATGGCCTCTTTCAGGGTAAGCGGCAAGTTCCAGTGCTCGCACAGCCAGGAGTTTACCCGGCCATGATCAAAACCGATGATCTCTTTTTCCGCGTCCTTGAACATCAGGTCGCGGCTGACGACCAGTTCGTCTACTTCCTTGCGGGCTTCGGGAATCTGCATGGCAAAAACCACCTTGCCGATATCGTGCAGCAGGCCCATTACTGAATATTCTTCCGGATGCTGGAACCCGGCGGCCTTGGCAACTTCGACCGTGGCAAGCGAACAGGCCACGCTGTGCTTCCAGAGTCCAACCATGTGCTTGTTGTAAGGATCGAACACAGCGGTGGAAACAATCAGGCCTTTGATGACGTTGATGCCAAGCAGCACCAGAGCGTTTTTGACGTTGGTAATGCGGCCGGGAAAGCCGTAAACCGGCGAGTTGACCATCTTGAGCACTTTGGCGGCCAGCGACTGGTCGCGCTCGATAACTCCGGCGACCTGATCCGTAGAGCAGTCGCTTTTCTGCATCATCTTGCTGATTTCCTGAACCGCAGCGGGAAGCGCCGGAAGGTTTTTGGCCTCCAGTATGCGCCCCTTATAACTGGTAATAAGCTCTTGAGACATGGTTACCTCTGCCCCTGTGCTTCTTCGCCAACTATATCAGCGCTTCTTTCTTCGCGCGCGGCTTCTTCCTGCAAGGCGATTGTCTTGTCCAGATACTGTTCGAGCATGTTGCGCAATGTCCACATCAACGGGTTCTGCTGATATTTCCGGAACAGATGCCCAAGGCGCTCCTTCATTTTTGCAAGGTCCACATCCCCGGAATCCAGCCCCGGTACAGGGCGGCCCTTGACGGTAATGTTGCCGATGCCAGAGCTTTTCAGGCGTTCGATGATGGATTCGGTCAGGGTCAGGCCCTCGCCTGCCATGACCATGCCGTCATCGCGAGTAACCGGCTTGCCCAGAATCATTCCTTCAAAAGCGTATTTCAGTGGTATTTTTTGCAAAAGCTGAATCCTTTATACTACGGAATAGTACATGCCGGGCAGGCGCTTAACCAGCCCCCTGATTTCAAGAATCGCAAGCATACCGCTCAAGCTGGAAACTTCCAGTGAAAGCTCTGCTGCAAGTTCATCAAGGTGGACCCGATCATGTGCAAGCAAAAATTTGACCACGCTCCCCTCCGGCCCGGAAAGTTTTTCAATTTCCACTGCCATATTCACCGAAGATGATGTCGTAACACCGGAAGCGCATGTATCTTCTGAAGTTTTTGATTTAACATTTTTTGTTTGCACAGTCCAAGGCAGAATTCCACCTTCAACATCTTTTAGTGCAAATTGCCCTGTGCTGGCCTGCTTGCTGCTTTCTCCGGAAGGGGTGGATGCGTCCGTATTGCGGCTGTTTTGACGTTCCAGCAGTTCCGGTTTGAGAATAGGCATGAGTTCAAGCAGGATATCCTCGGCGGAGAATACTGCCTTGGCGCCGCGCCGGATAAGATCCCGGCACCCCTCAGATGTTTCAGCAAGTGTGCTGCCCGGCACGGCAAAAACATCCCGGTTTTGCTCCACTGCATGTCTGGCGGTGATGAGTGTTCCGCTGCGCATGGCTGCCTCCACCACAAGAACGCCAAGTGAAAGACCGCTGATAATCCTGTTGCGGACTGGAAAATTTTGCGGTTTAGGCAGAGCGCCCGGCAAAAATTCAGAAAGAATCAGCGCCTTTTTGCTTAAAACTTCGTATAAATCGCGGTTGCCTTCCGGGGAGGGAACATCAATGCCGGAACCCAGAACCGCAATGGTGCTGCCCACGCCTTCAAGCCCGGCCAGATGTACTACCCGGTCTATGCCGCGCGCCATGCCGGAAATGGTTGTTATTCCGGCATGGGTCAGGCCGCGCACGATATTTTTGGCAACATCAAGACCTTCGCGCGTGCAGTCACGCGCGCCTACAACCGCAATGGCCGAATTTTTGAGTAATTCGAGGTCACCAAGGTAGGACAGAAAGAGCGGCGCATCTGGAATTTCCTTGAGATGCGCGGGATATTCCGGGTCGTTGTATAAAAGCAGCCCGGCCGGGCAAGCCCTGAAAGCCTCCCAGGCCTGACGGGCTTCGGAACGCCAGCCGCCACGCTCGAATTGCTCAATGGCGGTGCTGCGTATGCCAAGCCCGGTTTCGCCCCACTGCTTTACAGCAAGAATGGCCTTGTAGGGCGTGCCGAAAAAATCCACCAGCTTCTTGCGTCTGGTTGCGCCAATGCCGTTTAGCTGGTGCAAGGCAAGGGAGGCCCAAAGGTCGGCTTTTTGCTGGTCGGATAGCTTGCTGAAACTCAACGTTGTACCGTGCGTGAAAAATCAGCGCAGGCGCTGCAAGGCTTTTCTGGCCTGCGGCGCAGGTTCTGAATTGGGATAAGCTTCAACCAGCTGTTCAAGATAGAAAACGGCATTCTGGTTGTCTGCCAGACGCTCATACGAAAAGCCGGTTTTCAAAAGCGCGGCCGGAGCCTTGTTGTGTTTGGGATGCAGGGCTGCCACATTCTGGAAGGCCAGAATAGCCTCGCCGTAGCGCCCTTGCCCGTAAAAGCATTCTCCCAGCCAGTATTCGGCGTTAGCGGCCAGAGCGCTGTTGGGGTACCTGTTCAAAAAATCGGTAAACATCGGCTCGGCACTTTTTGGGTTACCGTTCAACAGCATGGAAAGAGCGCTGTCATAGGCCTGTCTTTCCGGTGATTTGGCTTTGGGGCTGGTTGTTGCAGTCTGGCTGGCTGAATTGGCAGGCTTGCCAGAGGCAGTTGTACCAGACGCCTGTCTGGGGGCCTGTCCGGTAGTCTGGCTGGAAACAGTGGAAGATGCGTTTGCAGCGGCTCCGCCCGGCAACGGGTAGAGCATCTTCTCAAGGGTGGTCTGCAAGCCCTCTATTCTGGATTTTTGCTGATCCAGCTCTTCCTCCACCAGTCCGATGCGGATTTCGTGCAGTTGCTGGTCTATTTGCAGCTTGTCTATGGCCTCTGCGAATTCCTCATCACGGGAAGCGCACGAGCCCAGCAGAAAAGGGAAAGCTAAGAGCAGGAGTAACAATTTTGTGGGCAGAGTCCGGTTCAATGCTGGCATCCCGAGTCCTTACTTGCAGTTTTGGTTAGGTAGCGCCGGGGTTCTGTATGTATTTTTAAAAACATACCCTTGGAATTACCGCAGCATATTGCAGGATAGAGCTTTTTTCAAGAATTATAACTTGCGCCGCTTGCAGTACCGGCCCATGCGTTATAGAAGAACGGACTGAAATCAGTATCAAGGATGACCAATGGATCTCAATACCCACGCAGTTCTACCGTTGATTCTCTCTTCTCTAATAATAACGACGCTGTCCGGCGCGCTTTTTTTGCCGCTTTTGGCATTTGCTTTCCGGGCGGCTGAAAGTCTTGTCAAAAAAGCCTTTTATAACAATATGGCCCGCCAAATTGCCAGCATCGGGTTTATATGTTCGGCAATTTTTACTGTTCTGGCCTGCATAGCCATGTACCGTTCCTTCACCGGCACAGGTGGCGAAGCAGCCCTGAACGCGAATAACCTGCTGCTGGCAAACCTGCCGCTTGTCTCCGGCCTGATTGCCGCATCAATGGTATTGCAGGTGCTCCACCTGATTTTATGGAAGGTGCTGCGTAAAACGGCATTTGTCCAACTGCTCCTGCTGCTTGCCGTAATTGCCGCAAATTTTTCCGTGATGGTGCTGTTTCTACAAAACTATCGGCCTGACTCCATGAGCGCTATCATGGCCGGTACCTGGTTTGCCAAAGCTTTGCAGGGGCTGGTATTTCCGCTTTTGCTTCAGGGCAGCGGTTCTTTTGCGGCTTCAGCCGCTCTTGCCGGTTCGCTCAGCGTCTGCTGGCTTCTGCTTAGGCGCAACGCGGATGACTTCGGAAGGGATTATTATAATTTCGCGGTCAGCCGCTGCTCGGGCATCACTATGATTTTCGCAGTAATCAGCCTGTTGCTGATTGGCACAGACACCGGAATAGCCATCTACCAGCTTGAGCTGTTCAGCTTTAATATTCTGGCTTTTCCGCTTGCGGTTCTTGCTCTGCAAATAGTATCCTGCATAGTATGGTTCCTTGCATTCAGAAGCAAAGCCCCCCTGCGCCAAAAGGCCGGTCTATGGATTTGCCTGCCGCTCTGGGCTTTGTCATGCGGCTTGCAGGTTTTCTAGCAACTGCGTTAAGCAGTCATGCTAAAAAAGCTTTGCAGCCATACTAAAAAGCAGATGAAAAAGCGCAGAAAAGCGCTTCAAAAAGATTACCGGGCAACGTTACTGGAAGGCATTTATACTGGATGGTCCAGCGTCACAGTCAGCAAACCGGCCCTGCCTGATATCACGGCTGCTTGTCCGCTATGAGCGACACACGCCGGCATGTCCGGAAACAGTCCAAAATTTAATCTGGAGGATGCTCAGATGCCATCCAAAAGCAAGAAAGAGAACAACTGCCTTTTTACTACTGACATAGATTCGCTGGGAGCGGCCAAAATACCGTCGCGCCTTCCCTACTATACCCTGCCGGACGACGCCAAGCTCTCCTTTTTTCTGGACAGCGAAAGCGTGGAAGAGTTGCACGACAAGGCTGCCGTACCTGTGACCTTTGAAGCAGCAGGCCCGCGCGAGCATCTGTTTTTCGATTCATCCAAGGCCAAATGCGCCATTGTAACCTGCGGCGGGCTTTGCCCCGGCCTGAACGACGTGATCCGGGCCATTGTGATGGAGGCCACGCACAACTACAAGGTCCCGGCCATTCTGGGCATCCGCTACGGGCTGGAAGGCTTCATTCCCAAGTATGACCACGAGGTCATGGAGCTTACGCCGGACAATATCTCCGGCATCCACCTGATGGGCGGCACTATTCTAGGCACCTCGCGCGGTCCCCAGAGCGCGGAAGAGATCGTGGACGCTCTGGAACGCATGAATGTAAGCTGCCTGTTCATGCTTGGCGGCGACGGCACCATGCGCGCCATGTCCAAGGTGGCTGCCGAGATCAAGGCCAGACGCAACAAGATTTCTGTAATCGGCATTCCCAAAACCATTGATAACGACATCAACTTCATCAACCAGTCCTTTGGTTTTGAAACTGCGGTGGACAAGGCCACAGAAGCCATCCAGTGCGCGCATACCGAGGCTTTGGGCGCTAAAAACAGCATTGGCCTTGTCAAGCTGATGGGCCGTGAATCCGGCTTTATTGCCGCGCATGCGACCATGGCCTCCAAGGAAGTCAACTTCGTGCTGGTTCCGGAAGCCGAATTCCGCATGGATGGCGAAGGCGGCCTGCTCCCGGCCCTGCACGAACGCCTCAAGCGGCGCGGCCATGCGGTAATCGTAGTGGCGGAAGGGGCCGGTCAGCACCTGCTCAAATCCAGCAACGAGACCGATATCTCCGGTAACCCGGTTCTGGGCGACATCGCCAGCCTGCTGCGTGAGGAAATCAAGCAGTACCTTGATGCCAGAGACATGTCCCATTCCATCAAGTATATTGACCCAAGCTACATTATCCGCTCCATCCCGGCCAATGCCAACGACAAGGTCTACTGCGGCCTGCTCGGGCAAAACGCCGTACATGCTGCCATGGCCGGAAAAACCAACATGGTGGTGGCCAAGCTAATGGAGCGCTATGTGCACCTGCCTCTGGAACTGGTGACGCGCAAACGCCGCAAGCTGGACGTACGTTCCGGCTACTGGAGCAGCGTTCTCGAATCAACAGGCCAGAGCGGTCTGTATGGCATGATGCCTGAAAAGTAGCTGCTTTTGACTGCCAGTCTATATCCAGCTCCAAAAAGCAGTCGGAAAAACGAAAACTGTCCCCATAACTAAACTTTAAATTGCCCTAATTGTGCCGGTAAAAGCGGCACGGATGAATTATGCTTGAAAAGATCAAGGCTTCGGCCGGTTCTGGTAAAACCTACACTCTGACGCGGCGCTTCATGCAGCTTCTGGCTGAGATGAACGCGCGTGAGCAGGAAGGAACCTGCACCGGAGCCTGCCGCAATAGCGCCGGTAAAGGCAAGGCCAGAGTTTTTTCGGAAATTCTGGCCATGACTTTTACCAACAAGGCGGCTGCGGAAATGAAAATCCGCGTTATTGAAGCCTTGAAAAAGCTGGTGCTGGAAGACTTAGCCATTACCGCCCCAAAAGCTGCGTCCAGCAACAAACTTGAACAAGGCTCACTGCTTGAGTCTTCCGGCAAGCCAGACAAAGAGCCCGGAGAATTCTCTGCCAGCGAAGCCTCGGCCTGGCTGGAATCCATCCTTAAACGCTACGACTCGCTGAACATCAGAACCATCGACAGCCTGCTGGCTCTTCTGGTGCGCATTTCTGCTGTTTCGCTCGGCATTCCGCCTGATTTTGAAATATCCTTTGACGATGCCGCCTATCTTGATTCGCTCTATGACGAACTGCTGGACCGGGCCGCTGCTGGGGAGCATGATCTGTGCCAGTTGCTGGAAGATTGCGCGGCCTATCTGGTTTATCACACGCAATTTGAAGGCTTTACCCCGCGCGAGCGCATCCGGGTGCATATTCGCGATGTTCTCTCCAGATTTCAGGATTCAAGCGAAACGCCATGTCTGGATAGTGATATGCTGTATGCCCGCCTTGAGCATACAGCCGTGGCAGTGCGAGAATCTGCCAGCCGCTTTGAGCAGGTTCTGAAAGACTTCTCTGTTGAACCCAACGGGCACTTTAAAAATTTCCTAAAGAAATGCTTGAACGTTGAGTCTGCAAAAGACCTTCCAATAAATTCAAAGTTTGCGCAAAAGGCCAGCTTTACCGAATGCGTAAACAAGGGCGCTGTCAATCAGGTTACGGATGCAGTTGAGGCCTTTTACGCAAAACTGTGCGCGGATCTTGAACTGCAAAATAAGAGAGCGCAAATTTATTCTTCTGCTGTGAATTTATTGCCTTTTGCAAGGGCAGCCTCCATCCTGCGCCCCGGTCTGGACGATTTACGCTCCAAATCCGGCGTAATTACCGGTTCCATGCTACCAAACCTTGCCAGAGAAGTTCTAAACTTTGGGGCTGGTGTTTCCGAAGCTTGCTGCCGCATGGGTTCTGAGCTTACGCACATGCTGATTGACGAGTTTCAGGATACCAGTTCGGCCCAGTGGGAAGCTATTGAGCCGCTGGTGGTGGAATGCCTTTCACGCGGCGGCTCGGTGCGCTATGTGGGTGATGTAAAACAGGCCATCTACAGTTGGCGCGGCGGCGATTCCACCCTCTTTGACAAGGTTTCGGAACTGCCGGAGCTTTTGGCCATTGAGCCTAAGCCTGTATTCACGCCGCTGGAGTTCAACTGGCGCAGCGCCCCGGTGGTGGTCAATCACAACAACGATTTTTTCTCACGACTGGAAGATCCGGAAACAGCCTTGCAGGTTGCTGCCAGACTGTTACCGCGCGATTACCCGGAAATGGAAGTTGCCGGGGCCGCAGCCGCCTTGCGTCAGGTGTTTGCCCAGACCAGCCAGAAGCTGCCCCCGGCCCGGACCGAGTCTGAAGAATCCGCAGAGCAGGACGGCTTTGTAAGTATCCACAAGCTCCCTCCCTGCCGTCCCGCCGAGTTCGAGCAACTTACGGGCGCAGCTTTCAAGGAACTGTTTGCCGAAGATTTATTGCCGCGCAGAAGCCCCGGCGATATCGCGGTACTGGTGCGCACAGGGGTGGAAGCAGCGCTGGCGGCTGGATGGCTCATGGAACTGGGGCTGCCCGTTGTTACCGAGCACAGCTTCCGGCTTTCCGGCAATCCGCTTATCCGCAGGCTGGTGGCCTTTTTGCGCTTTATCGACTACCCGGCGGATGATTTGAGCTTTTGGGATTTTATCAGCGGCCCGGAATGCTTTTGCCCTGTTGCCGGCATCGCCCCGGAACGACTCATGCGCTGGCTGGCTGCCGTCCGGCTTGAGCAGTCCGGCACTGGCCGCTCACAAACATCTTTCCGCAGCCTGCACACCCTGTTCAAAAGGGATTTTCCGGAAGTCTGGCGTTTGCTGCTGGAGCCGTTCCATAACCAGTCCGGGTTCATGAACGCCTATGACACCATGAGCGAACTTTACAGCCGCTATGCCCTGCTGGAGCGTTTTCCGGAACAGGAAGCCTACCTGCGCCGTTTTCTGGAATTGCTGCATATGGCCGAGCGCCGTGGGCAATCATCTCCAGCCTCGTTTCTGGAATTCTGGGACGACAAGGGAGCGGAAGAAAAGCTCTCCATGCCGGAAATGCCAGATGCCGTGCGCATCATGACCCTGCACAAGTCCAAGGGGCTGGAATTCCCGGTGGTGGTGATCCCCTTCCACCGCTTCACAGACCGCAATGTCTCGGAAATCGCCTTCACGCAATTTGAAGGGCTGAACCTCATCGTCAAGGACGGCGCGGCGCTTGGTTCTGACTATTACCGCAAAAAACGCACTGCCGCGCTGGAAAAGCTGCATCTTCTCTATGTGGGCTGGACCCGCGCTTCGGAAGAACTGCACCTTCTGGTGGGCGGCACTGACAAAGACCTGAACAAGAACAGCATCCCCAGAGTTCTTGATTATATGCTGGAAGAACTGCCTTTTGATGAAAACGGCTGCTACACGCGCGGGCAAAGACCATACCCGCACGCGCAGTCCAGTCAGGATATGCCAGCACCGGGAGCTTCTGCTCCAGAACAGGCAGGCCAGCTACCCTGCAAAAGAGCGAACCAGCCGGAAGCGCCATTATCCGTTATCATCCATGACGATACAGCCACGGTGCCTGATGCCTCCCCATTCACCGCGCAAGAAGAATCTCCAGCCGTAGCATACGGTTGCTCCGGGCAAGCCATCCAGTTGCCGGAACTTGAGGATGACTGGCGGCCCATGGGCTGGCTGCCGCGCCTGCGCATCTTCCGCAGCCCGGTGCCGGAAGCGGTCTACAACGAGCGTTTGCGCGGCATCCTGTTCCACAATGCGCTGGAAAATCTGTATATACCAGAGAATCATCAGCAAAGCGGAGTGGATGATAAATCCATCGAGCTGGCAGTGGATTATGCCTTGCGTTCCACCGCCCTGCCCTTTGATTGTCTGGATACTGCCCGTAGCGAAGCGTTGAGCGCCCTGCGCTGGTTTTGCGCATTACCGCAATGCGCTTTGTGGATGAAAAAAGGACGGCGCGAACAATCTATTATGGACGCGGACGGCAAGATGCACCGCATGGATTTGCTGGTTGAAGACGGCGCAGACCTGCTGGTTGTTGATTACAAAAGCGGTCGGGCCAGACCGGAATATCACGAACAGGTACGGCATTATCTGGAACTGCTTGCGCCGGGCATGAAAAACAGTGGCAAACTGTCCGGGGTGCTGGTCTATCTTGACGAACAGCGCCTTGAGGAAGTGGTGGTGGAATGACTAGCGCCTATGGACTGAACAGCGCTGCGGCACCGGGCCACGGCAGGGGCACGCCCTTCAGGGTGGTTGGCTGGCAAAATGATTTTCTGGCAACCATGCTGGACCACGCGCTGGCGGAATCCGGCGGTAATCTGTCCGGTTGCCTGTTCATTTTTCCGCACGCAAGGCCGGCCCTGTATCTGGAACGGCTTTTGCGGCAGGATACGCGCATCACCAAGCCCATCCTGATGCCGGAAATCATGCCAGTACACAGTGTGTTCCAAAAAATCCGGCTTGAGCTTGCAGAACCCGCCCTCACAGCGGGAAAGCTGGACCAAATCGGCCTCTTGCTGGAATGCGTGCGCGCCGAACAGCGCGAGAACCCCGGCAGCATCAATTCTTTGCCAACCACTGATGCGCAGGCCTTTTTCCCGTGGGGAGTCCGGCTTGCCGATCTGTTCGAAGATTGCTTCATCCACGGCATAAAGCCAACCAACTTCATGTTCATGGAAGGGGAACTGGCCGAGTACGCCGCCGCCCTGCTCAGTCGTCTTGGCAGCATTCACTCTGCTTACATGCGTGCACTCAAGGAACGCAACTGGACCACCAGCGCACTGACCGCCTTTGAGATTGCGGAACATCTGCGCTCATCCGCCGCGCTGCCGTCTTTTCTGCAGGATAAACGCATTTTCATAGCCGGATTCTACAGTCCCAACGGTACCGAAGATACGCTTTTTCGCAGACTCTGGGCAAACGGGGCAGAAATCCTGCTCCACGCCGATCCCGCCCTTACAGAACCGGCCAGCCATACCAGAAAAGTCCACTGGAGCTGCGCGGGGCTTGAGCAATGGCGGGCAGCCTGGAGAAGTAGCTTTGAGTTACTAGGCCAAAGCACCAGAAGCAAACCGGAATACCATTACTACAGCGGCTTTGACGTACACTCGCAACTGGCTGCCCTGCAAAAAGTGCTGGGGCAGGATAGTGGCCCGGATGCCGCTTTGCAGCACGACTCAGCAAGCACGGAATATGCCCTCAACGCCGCGCCGGAAAATGGCGACAATGCCGGAAGCGAAAGCCGCATACAGGAAGGTGACACCGCAGTCATCCTGCCGGATGCGGACCTGCTGTTGCCGGTGCTGCACCATTTAAGCGAGCGCGAGCTGAACATCTCCATGGGTTTTCCGCTGGAAAAAACCGCGCTGGCACGGCTGCTTGAGTGCATCATCTGCATGCAGGAAAACAAACGTCAGGGCGGTTATTACTGGAAGGACTGCGTAAGGCTTATTCGCCACCCGTATGTGAAAATGCTTGAAGGCGACAGGCCGGATGACGGGCAAATTGCAGAAGACGGCACCGGCGTATGGCGTTCCTATCTGCACAAGCTGGAAAAGGCCTTGCGTTCTGGCAAGCGCTACCCGGATCTTCCTGCTGTAATGCGGCAAACCTTGCTGACTCTGGAAAACGAATCCGCGCGTCAGACGGTTTCCGGATTGCTGGAAGCACTTATCCGCTCACTGCTTGAAGACTGGCGCGAGCTTGCCAGCCTGAGCCAGATGGCTTCGTCACTTGAAACGCTGTGCGCCATGCTCAAAGAGCGCGGCGAGCGCCTCTGGCCCAGCTTCCCTATTGATGCCGAGTGCCTTTACCGCTTCATGCAGAATGTTATTCCGCAATTACGCAACTCTGCCCTCAGCTCTGAAACGCTGGCCGAGAACGTACTTTTCACCATTCTCCGCCAGATGGTGCGGGACGAACGCGTGCCGTTTGACGCCTTCCCGCTCACGGCTCTGCAACTTATGGGCTTGCTGGAATCACGCCTGTTACGCTTTAAACGCGTCTTCATTCTGGAAGGAACAGACGACCTGTTGCCCGGCGCTGCCTCCAGCGATCCGTTGCTGCCGGACAACCTTCGCCGCGAGCTCGGCCTGCCAGATCTTTTCCGCAAGCAGCAAATGGTGGCCTATTACTTTTTCCGGCTGCTGAACGGCGCAGAAGAAGTACACCTGTTCTGGGAAGAAGGTATCGAGAGTCAGGGCTTGCAGGAAGCCAAAAAACTTAAAAGTCGCTTTGTGGAGGAACTGCTCTGGCAGGAGGAGAAAAAAGCCGGAAAGCTGCTTGAGCCGGTACAGTTCAATTTATCTGGCGCATTACCAGGCAAAGACGCAGCGGCACACGATGGCAAAACAGAAAAAAACTCAGCCTACCTGCAAATTGCCTGCGCTCCGGCAGCCCTTAACATTACCGATTACCGGCAGCCGCTGGATGGCGAGGCCGGAAAACTCATGAGCGGCTACCTCTCAGGCAAGGCGCTATCTGCAAGTAAAATCAACTACTTTCTAACATGCCCACTCACTTTTTATTTGCAGGAACTGGCGCGCCTCAAACCGCTGGACGAAGTGCTTGAGGGCGACGATCCCGGCGAAACCGGGCAACTGCTGCACGACAGCTTCTCCCGCTTTTACGGCAAAAAACTTGGGCAGCTGCTGCAAAATCAGGAGCAGGAGTGGCCTGAACTTGCGCGCGATTTTCGCCTGACCATGGACGAAAACCAGATTATCGCCGATTTTCCGCAGGATGCGCAGGCAGCCCTGCGCCGGATAACCCCGCTGCGTCTGGAAAGGTACCTCGGCAACCAGCCGGGCAATGTAAAAATACTTGCCCTTGAAACCGAAGCCAACGCCAGGCTTACCCTGCCGGACGGCAGTGTGCTTGATTTGACGGGCAGGCTGGACCGCCTTGACGAGCGCCCGTTCCCCCAACTGGAAAGCGTGGAACTTGATCCGGACGGCGAGACCGCCTCGGCCCCGGCTGGCAGACAATCATTTGAATTGCCGGAAAAAGGACTGGTAATTCTGGACTATAAAACAGGCAAGATATCGCCCCCGGTCAAGGGATTCTGGACAGACGACGTACTTTGGGCAAGCATTTTTTCCGAGCTTGAAAATATGAAGGCAGGCGCTGAATGTGGCAGCCCGACAAGCAGGGAACAGCAAGAACTGATGCGTCTTGTGGCCGAGCAACTTAACCGGAATATCCAGCTGCCGCTTTACCTTTACCTGCTGCGCCACGGCAGGCTTGACCGGGCCAAAGGAGCGGTTTGTGACGAGCCATTTGACACGCGGCTGGTAATGAACGCCGCCTGGATTGAGTTACGCGACAAAGGCGAAGAGCGCTACCTGCTGGGCGAAGAAGAACTCTTTGACCTGCCGGATATCCTTGATAACAAGCTGCCCGCCCTGCTCGGCTTTATCCTGCAATACATGAAAAGCGCCGCCTGCCTTGAGCCGGAACGCGGCGAACACTGTGCTTATTGCGCTTACGCCTCGCTCTGCTCGCGCCTGTCAGTGTGATTCAAGCCTGCTGGCATATGGGACGAAAACAGAACAAAATTTGAAGGCGCAAACCATGTAAGCGCCAGCCCTGTCCGCAGCCACGATACTCTGATACGCATAAAAAAAATCAGCGCCCCAGCATGTCTTTATGCTTTGGCGCTGATTCAGTATTTTTTTCAAAATCTTCAGCATGCCTGACGGTTGGCAAAGCACCAGCCGTTCAGTTTTTAACGTTGCAATAGCATTCCATCAGCCAGCTTCCAGCGTTGCCAGTAGTGCCCCGCTAATCAGCTTCTGCCGTAGTTATCCTCAAAGCGGACAATATCGTCTTCTCCAAGATAGGAGCCGGACTGGATCTCAATGATCTCAAGGTCGATGTGCCCCGGATTTACAAGCCGGTGTTTTGCACCCAGCGGTATGTAAACGGACATGTTTTCGCTCAGAACCTGCTCACGCTCATCCACCAGCACCTGCGCGGTGCCGCAGACAACAACCCAGTGTTCAGCCCGGTGGTGGTGCATCTGCAACGACAATGAGGCACCCGGCTTTACGATGATGCGCTTGACCTGAAAACGCGGCGCCAGCACCAGCGTTTCGTACGAACCCCATGGGCGATATACTTTTAGATGGGTACTGGTTTCCGCCCTGCCCCGGCTTTTCAGCTCATCCAGCAACTTCTTTACATCCTGCCCGCGGCCTTTGGGCAACAGCAGCATGGCATCCGGTGTTTCCACCACCATCAAATCTTTCAGCCCAATTCCTGCCACCAGACGCGAGGCCGAATGCACATAGCAGCCGCTGCTGTCCATGAGCAGGACATCGCCGTTGGTGCTGTTGGCGTTGTCATCCTTGGCGCTGGTTTCGTAAAAAGATTCCCATGAGCCCAGGTCGTGCCAGCGGGCAAAGAATGGCGCAACATAGCCGTTGCTGGTGTGCTCCATTACTGCGTAGTCAATGGAATTGGAGGGGGAGGAAAGAAAAGCCTCGCTCTCCGGCCTGATAAAGTCCAGATCCACGCAGCGCCCGGCCCAGGCTTTTTTTACCGCTTCATACATATCCGGACTGAATTTCTCAAGCTCAGCCAAAAATACCGATGGCCGGAACATGAACATTCCGCTGTTCCAGAAACACCTGCCGCCGCTTAAAAGTTCCTCTGCCCGGCTTTTTTCCGGCTTTTCCACAAAGCTTTCAATGCGAAAAACGCCGGAATCACTACGTTCCTCGTGGATTATATAGCCGTAGCCTGTTTCCGGGCCTTCCGGCCTGATGCCGAAGGTGAGCAGTTTTCCGTTTTCAGCAGCGGATGCTGCCAGCAGAACGGATTTTTCAAATTCATCCTGCGGGTTGATGGAATGATCCGAGGCAAGCACCAGCAATAGCGGGTCTTCCCCGTCTTCCATGGCGGCAAAAGCGGCCATTGCAATGGCAGGGGCAGTATTGCGGCCTTCCGGCTCCAGCAGTATGGCAGCCTTGTCCGTCTGAGAACTAGCACCGCCAAGCAGGCCATGCTTTTGCAGCAAACTGGCGGCCAGAAATCTGTGTTCCTGATTGCAGACAATCAGGGGCTTTTGGCTGCCCGGCAGTTTCATGGCCCGTTTTATGGTTTCCTCAAACAGCGTGCTGCCATCCAGATCCATAAACTGTTTGGGATAAAGCCCGCGTGAAAGGGGCCACAGTCTGGTGCCGCTACCGCCGCAAAGTATAACCGGACGAATATCTGACATGTTCGTTCCCGCTTTTATGAAAATTTACGGATTATCTCCGAAATTTCCTCAGTTTTTTCCAGCATCAGGGCTTTATTGCCTCGTGATTCCACATTCAGGCGCAAAAGCGGTTCGGTATTTGATGAGCGCAGGTTAAACCGCCACTCGCCGCAATCTGCCGAAAGCCCGTCAACGTAATCCTTTTGCCTGATAACCGGCGCAAAACGCTCAAAAACAGCCTGTCTGGCCGCTTCGGCGTCCGTAACCTTAAAATTGATTTCGCCGCTGCACGGATACGCCCTTACTCTAGCCTCTACCAGCTCGGCCAGCCCCTTGCCGGAACTGGCGATTATTTCAAGCAGGCTAAGCCACGGCAACATGCCGCTGTCGCAATAGTAAAAATCGCGAAAATAATGGTGGGCGCTCATTTCACCGCCATATACAGCGTCTTCGCGGCGCATACGTTCCTTCATAAAGGCATGCCCGGTTTTGCCCTGTACAGGAATGCCTCCGGCTTCATTCACCAGTTCCACGGTGTTCCAGAACAGCCGGGTATCATGAATGATTTTGCCACCGGGGTGCCTGCGCAAAGCGTCCTGAGCCAGCAGGCCCAGCAGGTAATAGCTCTCTACAAAGTTGCCGTCCGCATCGTAGAAGAAACAGCGGTCAAAGTCACCATCCCAGGCCAGACCAAGGTCCGCCTTGTGCTCGCGTACGGCTTTAGCCGTATCTTCACGGCGCTCAGGCAGAAGCGGGTTGGGGATACCGTTGGGAAAACTCCCGTCAGGTTCGCCCTGAATGATGACAAACTCGCCGGGCAGGTGCGGCAGCAGTTGCTCCAGCACATATCCTGCGCATCCGTTGCCCGGGTTCATGACTATTTTGAACGGCTTGGCGCGCATGGATGGCCCGCAGCTATCCAGCATGAACCGGATATATTCATCGCGAAAAGATTGCTGGACAAGCTCGCCTCGGCTAATGCCGGACGCAGGAGCAAAATCGGAATTGATCACCCGGTCGCGCAGGGCGAACAGGCCGGAATCGCCGCTAATCGGCACCGCGCCGGACTTGACCAGCTTGATGCCGTTGTATTCGGAAGGATTGTGGCTGGCGGTGAGCATTATCCCAAGGTCGAAGCCATGCCGGGCTGTGGCGAAATAAATTTCCTCAGTGCCGCAAACGCCGATATCGGTCACCTCAATGCCGTAATCCCGCAAGGCATCACTTAAGGCCTGCTGCAACTCAAGACCGGAGGGACGCACATCGCGCCCGATAACAACCCGGCGCGTGCCGGGAAATTCGCTGGCCAAAGCCTTGCCAAGCCGGGAACAGACGTCTGCATTCAATTCGTCAGGCACTTTGCCGCGAATGTCATAAGCCTTGAAACTTGAACGGATTCCCTCAATATTCATGCTTGCCTCAATTTTTGGTATCTTCAACAGCAATTCCAGCCTGACGGCCTGAACTATCTAAAAAGAGAGGGGCGCAGGCCCCCCTCTTCCATTTACTTTATCGCGCCCAGACTATTGCGCCTGAGTCGGACCAACCCCCTGCTCACTGCTTTTGAGCGAAAGGTAAAGCTGACCCGGTTCGTTGATATGGTCAAAAAAGGTTCCGTCAGCGTCAACAATGGCTTTTGGCAGTACCTGATCCATGTTTTCCACCAGACATATCTCCAGCCCCTTGAGAATGGCCTCCGGTACTTCCTTGAGATCTTTTTCGTTGTCTTTGGGAACAAGCACGGTCTTGATGTTGCCACGGTGAGCAGCCAGAAGCTTTTCGCGCAGGCCACCGATTGGCAGCACCCTGCCGCGCAGGGTAATTTCGCCGGTCATGGCAACATCGTTGCGCACCGGCATGCCCAAAAGCGCGGAAACCATGGTTGTAGCCAGCGTGATGCCTGCCGAGGGGCCATCCTTTGGTGTGGCTCCGTCAGGCACATGGATATGAATGTCGATATCCTTGTAAAAGTCACTGCGCAGGCCGAGTACATTGGATCTGGAGCGGACATAGGACAAGGCTGCCTTGGCAGATTCGGTCATCACATCACCGAGTTTGCCGGTGATGCTCAGATTACCCTTGCCGGGCATGATTGCGGTTTCAACCGTAAGCATATCGCCGCCAAAGTCAGTATAGGCCAGGCCCATGCAGACACCAATCTGGCTGGCTTCCTCACGCGAATGATAGCGGTATTTTTTTACGCCAAGCAACTTGCCCAGACTTTGCGAACCGACTTTGATCACAGAATCAAGGTCGTCCTTTTCCACCAGTTGCATGGCTGACTTGCGGCATACAGTGGCGATTTCCCGCTCCAGACTGCGCACGCCAGACTCGCGGGTGTAGCTGCGGATGATTTCCGTAAGCGCGTTATCAGAAACCTGAATGTTCTCAGGTTTAAGCCCGTTCGCTTCAACCTGCTTGGGCAGCAAAAAGCCTTTGGCTATGTGCATCTTCTCGGTTTCCAGATAGCCGGGCAGCCGGATTATTTCCATTCGGTCCTGAAGCGGAGCCGGGATGGAATGCAGGCTGTTGGCCGTGGTAATAAAGAAAACCTGCGAAAGATCATAGTCCAGATCCAGATAGTGGTCGTTGAAGGTGCTGTTCTGTTCAGGGTCGAGCACCTCAAGCAGGGCCGAGGCCGGATCGCCGCGGAAGTCAGAGCTCATCTTGTCCACTTCATCAAGGCAGAACAGCGGGTTGCTGGACTTTACGCGCTTGAGCGACTGGATAATCTTGCCCGGCAAAGCGCCAACATAAGTGCGACGGTGGCCGCGAATTTCGGCCTCGTCACGCACCCCGCCAAGCGAAAGCCGCACGAACTCGCGCTGGGTGGCAGTAGCAACTGACTTTGCCAGCGAGGTTTTGCCGACACCCGGAGGCCCGACCAGACAAAGAATTGGCCCCTTGAGCTTGTTGGAAAGCTTTTGTACGGCCAGATACTCAAGGATGCGCTCCTTGGGCTTGTCCAGACCGTAATGGTCCTTGTCCAGCAACTCTTTGGCCCTTGCAATATCAATACTGGTCTCTTTCATGGTGTTCCACGGAAGATCCAGAATCCAGTCCACATAGTTACGCACCACCGTATACTCGGCAGCGGAAGGAGACATGTAGCGGAGCTTTTTCAGTTCGGAAAGGCCGCGTTCACGGGCTTCTTCCGGCATGTCTTTTTCCTGCATGCGCTTTTCAAGATCCAGAAGCTCGGCCTGCGGGTCATCCTCGCGGCCCATTTCCTTATGGATGGCCTTGATTTGCTCGTTCAGGTAATATTCGCGCTGGTTGCGCTCCATCTGGTTCTTGACGCGGTTCTTGATGTTGCGTTCCACCGAGGCTACCGCGATTTCGCCCTGCAGGATCTCAAAAACCTCCAGCAGGCGGCGCACGGGGTCAAGAATCTCGTGCACTTCCTGTTTGCGGCGGTAATCGAGCTTCAAATAAGACATCACCATATCGGCCAGACGGCCCGGAGCGGTGATATTCTGCATGGATGCAAGGCTTTCGGAAGGGATTTTCTTGTTCAGCTTGTTGTATTCATCAAGAATGGAGAGCATCGAATTGATAGCGGCGATGCTTTCGCTGCTGGGCGTTTCAGTCTCCTGAATCGGCGCAGTTCTGGCCATCATATAAGAATCATCGGCATCCGCGCTTCTTCCGCCATTAATGTGCACTTCCTGAGTGCTTGGCTGCACGTTGGGACCGCTGATCTGCACGGTGATTCTCGGACCGCTTTTTCGGGGGCTGTCCTTGTCGTCTGCCGGATCGCTGGGCGGGACAACCTCGTCCATTTGCCAGCGCGCACGGTAAAGGCCTTCAAACAGAACCTTTACGGTGCCGTCAGGCAATCTAAGAACCTGCAATATTTTTGCAACGGTACCTATCTCAAAAAGGTCACCCGGTTCAGGTTTTTCCTGATCCGGTGTACGTTGCGGCACCAGCAGAATCTTTTTGTCAAATTCGGCCACTGCCGTATCCACGGCCCGGATGGACGCACCGCGCCCCACAAAAAGGGGCATGATTGAGTGCGGAAAAATAACAACTTCCCGCAGCGGCATAAGAGGCAACCGGCGGTCTGAATGATAGCCGGTAAGCCCCGGAGCGGAGTAGTCATTGCTCATAAATTCTCCTGGATACAAATCCAAAAGCGCCCGCAAGTGCGGTTGCCGACGCCTTTATTCCGGCACACGCAGCTGCGCGTGCCGGAATGTCATTTATGTATGAACGCGGAACAGGCTAGGTGCCTACCGCATCAATATCGTCATTCTCATACAGATAAACCGGGGCTTTGCCCTTTTCAATAACCGCCGCGTTAACCACGCACTCCTTGGCGCCCTGATGTTCGGGCAACGAGTACATGATTTCCAGCATGGAGCTTTCCAGCACATTGCGCAGACCGCGAGCGCCGGTTTTGCGTTCCATGGCTTTGCGGGCCACGGCTTGCAGCGCATCCTGCGTGAAAGTCAGCTTTACATGGTCCAGCTTGAACAGGGCCTGATACTGCTTGATCAACGCGTTTTTCGGCTCTGTAAGCACGCGGACGAGGTCTTCTTCCGACAGTTCATCAACGTGGGTGACAACCGGAATACGGCCTACAAATTCAGGAATAAGGCCGAACTTGACCAGATCGTTGGGATGCACCTGGGCAAGCAGGTCTTCCGTTTTGCTCTCGCCCTGAATCTTGGCCCCAAAGCCCATGGAACGCCCGCGCACGCGCTGCTCCACAATCTTGTCCAGACCAATAAAGGCCCCACCAAGAATAAACAGGATATTCGAGGTATCCATGCGGATATATTCCTGCTGCGGGTGTTTGCGCCCGCCCTTGGGAGGAATGTTGGCCTCCGTGCCTTCAATAATTTTCAGGAGTGCCTGCTGCACGCCTTCGCCTGACACGTCACGGGTAATGGAGGGGCTGTCGCCCTTGCGGGAGATTTTATCTATTTCGTCAATATAGATGATGCCCTTTCCGGCCGCTTCCAGATCGTATTCCGCGTTCTGGAGCAGTTGAACCAGAATGTTTTCCACATCCTCGCCCACATAACCGGCCTCGGTAAGAGTGGTGGCGTCCGCAATGGCAAAAGGCACGCGCAGCACGCGGGCCAGCGTTTTTGCCAGCAGGGTCTTACCGCTGCCCGAGGGCCCCATGAGCAGGATATTGCTCTTTTCAAGCTCAATTTCCGAGCTTAGCTGATCGGCAAAAAAGACACGCTTGTAGTGGTTGTGCACAGCTACAGCAAGAATCTTCTTGGCCTGATTCTGCCCGATTACATATTCGTCAAGTCTGGCCTTTATTTCTGCCGGTGAGAGCAGACGGCCTTCTTCTTTTACTTCATTGATGGACTGATCCAGCATGATGTCATTGCACAGCTTCACGCAGTCATCGCAGATGGCTACGGAATCCATGCCGGCAATAAGCCTGCTGACCTGCTCTTCGGTCTTGCCGCAAAAGGCGCAGACAAGGCCGGTATTGTTGTCGTTATTATTGCTCATGCAGTCCTCTTTCTATTCCTTTTCAGCGGCAAGGTCATTGCGCGAACGGAGAACCCGGTCGATCAGTCCAAACTTCGCGGCTTCTTCAGCACTCATGAAGTTATCCCTTTCCGTGTGTTTTTCAATCTCGCTAACCGGCTGTCCGGTGTGGTTGGCCATGATCTGGTTCAGGCTTTCTTTCAGGCGCAGAACCTCGCGGGCATGAATATCTATGTCGGTAGCCTGACCGCGGAAGCCGCCCGAGGGCTGGTGAATCATGATCCGGCTGTGCGGCAGGGCATAACGCATGCCCTTGGCACCGGCAGAAAGCAAAAGAGCCCCCATGCTGGCAGCCTGCCCCATACACAGGGTGGCTACGGGGCAGCTGATGTACTGCATGGTATCGTAAATTGCCAGACCGGCAGTCACAACACCGCCGGGTGAGTTGATGTACAGGTAGATTTCCTTTTCCGGATCTTCTGATTCCAGAAACAGCAACTGGGCACAAATAAGCGATGCGGTGTGATCGTTAACGTCTTCCCCCAGCAGCACGATGCGGTCTTTCAGCAATCGAGAGTAAATGTCGTAAGCTCTTTCAGAGCGCCCGGTGTTTTCAATGACCATAGGTATAGGCATGTTCACTCCTTGCCGCGATAGGGATAATATTTAATTTGAGGGCGTGGCGTTTGAAGATTGACGCCCGCCCGTATGGTTGTATTTTATTTGCAAAAATTGTTCCGGGTAAACTGTGCCGCTGTACAGGCTATGTTTGTAAACGCTATTGTTGAACAAACATCCAGCCGAATGCGGCCTACAAGCTTAATCCATGCGGCTGTAATCGTCCAGCACAAGAAAGGCAATGTTTTGAAAAAGTCTGGACTTTTTCAAGGCACTCTCCCCTTCTCAGACCTGACGCAGCCCATGCCAGTATTGTCACGCTCTTGCATGCCATACGAGCTTAATACTGTTCAAGCATTCCGGGAATTTGCTGCCATGTTTGCACCCGGTCAGGCAATACTGGACAATACTCTAACCGCACACTTCTACAATTATAAATAATAATAACCGTGCGCAAAAAGGCAAGTCCTTATAAGCGCTAAAAACAAAATGCGCCGTAAGCGCATTTTGTTTTTAGCAACAATCATGTTTCCGGATGAAACCGGCTACATTGTAAATCCGCAGTTTATCCCAACACACCCGCCAACCGGCTTTCATCAAGCAAACGACTCAGGTATATCAGGCACGGAATTTATTCTTCGTCTTTACCCTCGGCGCTCTTGGCCTTGGGAGCAGCCTTTTTGGTGGCGGCTTTCTTTTTGGGCTTTTCTTCTTCGGCAGGCTTATCCGCAGCCTTCACAAAAGTAACCTTGGCCTTGGCGTAAATTGCCTGCAGAGCCTTGTCAGTCATGATGCGGTCATGCACTACGCCCAGAAGGTTGTTATTTACATACTCATCGCGCACTTCCTCAAAGGAACGGCGGGAGCTCATGGCAGTCTGGTGAATGTAGTGCAGCATGTCATCTTCGGATACTTCCACATTTTCCGCTTTGGCAACGCGGTTGAGGAACACATATTCCTTGACGTGCTTTTCGGCTTCTTCCTTGGCCTGCGCCTGCATGGACTCAAGGTTCTTCATATCTTCAATCTTGCCCTGGCGGCGCATGCGGTCAAACATGTTGGCCTGTGCAATACCGGTGAAGCGGGTAACCAGAGCTTCAGGCAGCGGGAAGTCCACTTTTTCCAGCAGGCCTTCCAGCATTTTGCGCTGGGCGGCGCTGCGGGCCATGCTCTTGCGGTTCTGGGTGAAAGAAGCGGTAATGGCGTTCTTTACAGATTCAAGGTTTTCGTACTGGCCGAGCTTGGCGGCAAATTCATCGTTAAGCTCAGGCAGCTTGCGCTCGTTCAGGGCATTGACCTTGACCTTGATCTGGATTTCCTTGCCGGCAAATTCCGGATTGGGGAAATCTTCGGGGAAGGAAATATTGTCCTGCTTTTCTTCGCCCACCTTGACGCTCTTGACCAGAGCCTCAAAAGCTTCGAAGGATTGCTTTTCGCCAATCAGCATGTCAGTGCCGCTGGCGTTGAGACCGGCAATGGGCTTGCCTTCTTCATCAAAAGCTTCGATATCGAGAGTGGCAACATCGCCATCGCGCGGGGCGCGCTTTTCTTCCACCGGAACCAGTTCCGCAAGGTCCTTGCGGGCCATTTCCAGCACGCTGTCCACTTCAGCGGGATCGATTTCCGCTTCTTCTTCCTCAACAGGAATATCCAGATACTCAGGCAGGTCGAATTCCGGCATCACGTCAAAGGTGATGCTGTAAGTGAAATCCTGCCCCTTAACCACGTTTTCGGCCTTGTATTCGATCTTGGAGGCAGCTTCCAGCTTGAGTTCGTCAAGAATCTGGCGCACCTGCGCGTCGATCATGTTGCCGGTGGCTTCCGGATAAATATCCTTGTGGTACTGAGCCTCTACGATGCCCAGGGGAGCCTTGCCCTTGCGGAAGCCCGGCACCGCAACGGATGCGCGGTACTTCTGAGCCACGCTGTTAATCTGTTTGTCCACGTCAGCGGCGGGCACGGTAATTTCAATCTGCTTTTTAAGAGGGGCAAGCTCTTCAACCTTGTATTGCATCAGTAGGCTCCTTTTAAGCATAAAGGCGAATTATTGTTAAATTTCTGGTGCGAGAGAGGAGGCTCGAACTCCTACGGATTAACCGCTGGATCCTAAATCCAGTGCGTCTACCAATTCCGCCACTCTCGCGTTTATATCCGGCGCAAGGTTTAAGCACCGGCGCTAAAATAAGAAAACAAACACCAGCGACTATCACTAGTGCCGGAAAAACGCAAGAAAACACTGTGGACGGCAGTTAAAATTTGTCCGGCGTTACAAGCGCTCACAAATGGCCCGTATTTTATAATCCCTGTGCGCAGATAAAAAGTCCGGCAAAATCATCAGACGCCGTTCCGAATAAAACCGGACAGGCGTCCAATAATAAAACCGGAAAAATTTTCTTATCAGGAAACAATGCGCAGCCGGGGCACTTCGCTATTATAAGAAAGCACCTCGCCGATGCATTCAGCCGTCTCGCCGCCATCACGCAGAAAATCCAGAGCTTCCGACACCTGCGAGGGGGGAACTGCCAGCAACATGCCGCCGGATGTCTGGGCGTCAAAAATCATATCAATCAGTAGCGGATTCACGGAGGTATCGGCTGAGTAAGCGCAAGCGCGGTAAGTTCTGTTGGCGTGGCTGCCCACCGGCACAAGACCCATTTCTGCCAGCTCCAGAGCGCGCGGCAAAAGCGGGATTGAGCCAGCATGAATAACAGCGGAAAGTTTTGACGCCTCAAGCATTTCCAGCAGGTGGCCGCCAAGCCCGAAACCCGTAATGTCAGTGGCCGCTTTAAGCCGCAATCTGCGGATAAGCTCGCCCGGCACTTTATTCAGTCGGCTGGCGCTTTCGTAAAGCATTTCTTCCATCGCCTCATGCCCTTCCCATTCTGCTTTGACAGCAGTTGCCAGCACTCCGGTGCCGATGGCTTTGGTGGCGATAAGCGAAACGCCTTCTGTCAGGCCGCTGTTGCGGGCAAAATTATCAGGATCCACCAGCCCGGTAACGGAAAGACCAAACTTGACCTCGCTATCTTCCACGCTATGCCCGCCCGCCATGGCAGCCCCGGCTTCGGAAACCTTGTCCGCCCCGCCCTGCAGGATGGCTTCAAGAATATCCAGACGGCCGGATTTAGCAGGGAAGCAGACCACGTTCATGGCGCACCAGGGTTCGCCCCCCATGGCATAAACGTCCGAAAGGGAGTTGGCAGCGGCAATTTGCCCGAACCTATAGGGATCATTTACTATGGGCGTAAAAAAGTCGATGGTCTGCACCAGAGCCTTGCCAGCCGGAACAGCCACCACCGCCGCATCTTCGTGGTCGCCGCTACCGGTAAGAATACGCCCGGCAGCCCACTTGTCGCGCGGCAAACGTGAAAGAACGCGCTCCAGATCCTCTGGAGCCATCTTGGCGGCTCAACCGGCGGCCTTGGCCTGTTCGACAAGACGAAACGGCTTTAACTCGCCGGAGCAACATGCAGACTTGCTGTCGGACATGATACAAACCTTGATATTGAAAGATTTTTTTAATTAAACGGAGTCGCGCATGGCGGCCGTCTGCTCGCTGATGTAAGCAAGAAAGCTGGCCATGGCGGGAAAAAAGCCGCGCCGCAAGTTTTGCACTGCGTAGAAATTACGGGGAAGCTTGAGCGCTTCAATTCGAATCTCTGCCAGTGCGCCGCTTTTCAGCAAATCGGCAACAACCAGCCTGGAGGTAACAGTTACCCCCAGCCCGGCCTGCGCATATTGAATTGATGCCTGCGTGCTGTCAACCTTGAGTTCTATCTTCAAATCTCTTGAACTCAGGCCGGACTTGCCCAGACCTTCCTCAAAAGTCTTGCGCGTGCCGGAGCCTTCATTACGGATAATCCATGGCCACGAGCAGGCATCATCAAGACTGTACGCATTCTTCCGGCTACCCGGCAGATTCAGCGAGGGCGCTTTAACAACAATAAGCTCGTCATCAACCAGATGGGTGAACTCCAGATCCGGGTGATTCTCCACCGCGCCAACAACACCGAGCATCACATCGCAATTCAGGACGGCCCGGATTACGGCATGCGAATCCTTTACAGTCAGGTTCATGGACGTTTTCGGAAACTTGCGGATGAATCCAGTAACCAGATCCGGCAGGATATATCCTGCCGGGATAGTACTGGCTCCCAGCAGAATTTCGCCAGCCACCTCGCCCATCAGACTGCTGATCTCGCTTTTTGCGGCATCCAGCTCCTCAAAGGCCCGGATGCTGTGCCGGTAAAGCACAACCCCGGCCGGGGTAGGCAGAACAGTTCTGCCCATACGGTCAAGAAGCTTCACCCCCATTTCACTTTCAAGCGCCTGAACATGCGCACTGATTGTTGGCTGGGAAAGAAAAAGCACCTCGCCTGCCCGGGAAAAACTGCGCTGCTCGTATACGCGGCAAAACGCTTCTATTTTTCTAAAATCATACATATCGATACAATATATTTGTTTTATAAATCCTGCAATATTTTAATGAAACAAACCAAAGAAGCTTGCTTGAAGCAAACACAATAACACCGGTGATGTTTATCAAACACCCCAGACATCGATTTAAAGCTGCTCCAGCCTGCTTCTACCTTTGCGCAGCTTTTATTTTGACTACCGCAAAATATTGCAGGAGCGGGTCAAAAACACATCAGAGCACACATGAAACATGAAAATAAATTTTGTATGCAATTTTACAACATCCTTAAAAAACTTGTCCAGCCTTGCAGTCAGTCAAGCAAGTCATCCTTAATATAGAGATACTACCACCGTCGCCCCGGGTTCTTTACTTACAAATGCGCTAAACTAAAGCGTAAAACCGCCGATTGATACCGCAGCCGGCATTGTTTCCGCACCTTGCCTCCCTGTTTGGAGCTGGTGAATTCAAAGAGCAATTTATTTGAGATTATATACTCAAGTTCTTTGGAAGCACGTCGATAAGAGAGACAGAAAAGGCGCGCGGTATTTGCGTATCAGCTTACACAGCGCCAACAGCAAGAGGTTTGTATGCGGACTCAGAAAATACATGCACATCGGCCCGAAGCCGGTAAAAGCACATTACTGCGGCTGGGGATGATCTGCTCGTTGAGCGTACTGCTCTCGGCCTGCTCGCTGTTCAGCGGCGGTCAAAGCGATTCCCAGAGCCGGTTGAACGCCGATATTGAGTCCATGAGTATGGGGGCCGGACCAACCTTTGAACGCGGCACTCCTTTGCGCCTTGGCGATAGAGACACCACTGTCTACAATGGACAATCCGTTACCGGACGCAAGGTAAACAGTCAGGAAAGCAGCCTTGTACTGCCTGACGGACGCGGCGGCGTTCTGATCATGCCGGGGCAGGTTCCGCCTGCGCAAAATCCCAACTATGTTGACGCGCGCGAACTCAAGCTCAAGATGCGCGAACTCGCCTCGCAGCTTGTGAGCAGTCTGGACAAGTCTCTGGTCAACCATGTGGCCTTGCCCACCGCTTTTGTGAGTCAGGATGACTTTGAGCGCTCCTCCTCGCTGGGCCGTTTTATTGTGGAACAGATGTTCTACGAGTTTAACCAGCGCGGCCTGCCTACCCGCGAGTACCGCATGTCCGGCAATCTGACCATCCGTGACGATGGCGAATTTGTACTCCTGCGCAAGCCCGGCAGCAGCGCTCTTGACCCAAGGGCCATCTATCTGGTGGGCACCTACTACACTGACTCCAGCACCATTTTCGTCAATGCAAGGCTGATCAAGTCAGACGGCCGCGTGCTGCGCACCGGGCAACTGGTTATGCCGGTAACTCCCCTGACCAGCCGGATGCTGGCCAACTCCGGCAGACGCTTCACTGAAGGCAGCATCAATGTGCTTGATTTTGAAATGGAAGCCAGACCGCCCGCAGAAGCGACAGCTTTTGATCAGGGCATGGATATCCACTAGACGTTATTGTTCACTAACTGAAACGACCTTTCCCGGCTGGAGACAGCATCCCGCCTAGCGGGCAAACAACCACTCCGGCGGGAGGATTATCATGAGAGCGAAAAAAAATTCTACCGTTACCCTGTTGCTTCTGGCACTGCTGGCCCTGCCGGTTTTGTCTGGTTGTAGCCTGTTTTCCACGTCATCTGAAAGCACCGAGTCTTCCTCATTGTTCTTTTTTGGTAAAAGCAGTGACGGCGGCAATGTGAACGTCAGCGAATACACTCCGGACAGTCTGCTCAACTACCAGTTGGGACGCAACTACGCGGCATCCGGACGCTACGAACTGGCCCGCGAGCATTACCTGATTGCCCTTGCTGCCGCCAATACGCAGGAGTTACAGGAAGCCCTGTCGCAGGAGCTGCGCGGTATTGATTTGATGATTAAAAGCCTCAGGTAGGTTATGCCATGAAACTGTATGCATTCTTGTTTTTTCTGATTTTGCCGGTGCTGGTTCCGGCTAGTGCCACCGCAAACACTGCACCCACCATGACCATGGCCGAAGCCGCCGCAGGTATGGCCAGCGAAATGGACGCGCAGCTCTCCATGCGCTTTGGGCAGCAACAATACGCGGCCAACGGCATAACCGTTATTGTCACCACCCCTGTGGACATCAACAATTTTGAGGAATCCAGCGTGGTGGCCCGTCAGATGCAGGAATCCCTGAGCCACTGGCTGGTGCAGGCCGGGTACAGCGTGCAGGAA
>JAJDJF010000010.1 GCA_030267065.1 Desulfovibrio sp. OttesenSCG-928-C06
GGACGAGGTGCGCAAGCTGGCTGAAAAGACCATGGAAGCCACCAAGGAAGTCGGCGACAACATCAGCGCCATCCAGACATCAGCCAGACACAATATAGATCAGGTGGCCCATGCTGCGGAAAACATCAACCGCGCCACAGGCCTTGCCAACTCCTCCGGCGAATCGCTCTCCGGCATTGTTGACCTTGCCACCGCCACCTCCGGGGTTGTTACAGCCATTGCCACGGCAGCAGAAGAACAAAGCGCAACCTCCGATGAAATCACGCAGGCGGTCGAAGAAATCAGCCGCGTCACAGCGGAATCCGCAGAAGGAATGATTCAGGCATCCTCCGCGATTCAGGATCTGTCAATGACAGCCCAGGAACTACGCAGGGTCATGGAAACATTATCCTAGAACATAAAACTGGCACATGATGCACCAGAACGACCAGACAACAGGGCCGCTCCGTAAACACCGGAGCGGCCCGCTTTGATTTGTAAAACAAATCAGGCAAATAAAACCAGACACTAGCGGATAAAGATAAGCGCCGCCTGCCTGCCGCCATGTCCGGCCCGGTGCGAAAACAGAAAATCACGGCATGTATAGGTACACAAATCTATGCCGTAAATATTACCCGCCTTCAGGCCAGCCCGAATCAACTGCTGGCGCAGCAGTTCCCACAAGTTAACCCGCTTGCTTTCACGGTCAAACCACGGAGCGAATTGCGGCGGCCACTCCCGTTCAAAGTTGACAAACTCGGCGGCTCCCGGTCCAAGGCTGGGACCACGCACTGCCAGAACATCCTGCGCTTTAACGTTATAAGCGGAACAGAAACATTCCACCGCGCTTACAGGAAAATCAATGGCATTGCCGCGCCAGCCAGAATGCAGTGCAGCAACGTACTTACCACTGTTATGCGCCAAAAGAATCTGCTGACAGTCAGCCGATTTTGAGATCATGGCCTGCCCCGCGCAACTGGTGGCACACCCGTCCGCTTCCAGAGTTGATGGCGCGTCAAAAGGAGTACTATCAGGCTCCAGCAGCAGAGTATCGCCATGCACCTGTCGTAACTCCGTCCAGCTATCAAAACCTAGCAAACCGGACAAATCCTTACGCCGCGCGGCTGTTGCCGCATATGCGCCGGAAGCATCCGTAACGCAACTGGCCGCAGATACGCTGTCCAGACTTATATTCCCGTAAAGCGCGGTAGTGAAAAAGCAATGAACCTTTTCCACGCCGGGAAACCGGAACGGAATTATCCTGAACATATCCCCTGCCCTGTCCATAAAAACTCCTTGTCTGTACATATGGCATCAACCGGCATATCCCAACTTTCCGCAGGAACCTGCTCGACTACCTGAAAAGAATAGGCAAAGCCGATGCAGGCACAGGCTTTTTGTTCAGCAGGGCTGACTGATTGGCCTGCAATAACACTGGACACATCAAGCTCATCAAAAAGCGCCCCGCCGTGCCCTACCCGCTTAACCGGCTTGCCTTGCCCGCCAGCAAGCAAGGGTAAAAAGCGGTCATAATAACCGCCACCCCAGCCAAGGCGGCCACCATTACGGTCAAAGGCCAGCCCGGGAATCAGGAACAAATCCGGAACAGGGTGTGCGCCATCAAAACAAACGCCCTTCTCCATCCCCTCAAAGCAACAGGCCGGACATTGCTGCGGGTCCGGCTCCGGTATGCCAAAGGCACCGGGCTGCAATTGCTCAGGGGAAGCGCAAAGGGCAAAATCCATCATGCCAGCCTGCCCACGCACAACGCGCGGCAGGAACACGAACTTGCCCGTTGCCCAGGCATTCTCCAGCAGCAGGCCGGTCTGAATTTCACCCTTGGCAGCGACATACAGGGCAACGGATGCTGCATCTTGCCAGAGCGGCCCAGCAAGCAATCGCTCCTGCGCCGCCAGCGACAAGCGCCGCTGCTCATCTTCCGGCAAGGCATTCCTGCGCTCAAGCACTGCGCGGCGTAATTGCGTTTTATCCATATTCACCTTGCAGACAAGCATTTTTCATGCTTATCGGATCAAAAAGATATTTTTGCTGCGGTTTTGTCTTTATGAAATATAAAAAACATGTATAATGCCTTCAAGCACGTTTATCAGCAGAGGATTAGTATGCCAAGTACCACACACTGGATAGTTTTTGGGGATTTGCACAACGAGATCCACAATTTGCAGGAAATCATGGATCTTGACGAGGCTGATGGCATTATCGTTACCGGCGATCTGACCTTCATGGGGGGTGCCGGAGACGCGCAAAAAGTCATGGACGCCATTACAGCGCGCAACCCGAAAGTTTACGCCCAAATCGGCAACATGGACAAGAGCGAAGTCACAGACCTGCTCAAGAAAAAAGAGTGCAATCTGCACGGCGAAGCCCGTAAGATTCACGAAAAAGCCACCCTGATTGGCGTAGGCGGTTCAACCCCCACCCCGTTCAATACCCCCAGCGAATTTTCAGAAGAAGAAATAGCCGAGCTGCTTGAGCAGGCCCTGGCCAAGGCCGGAGATTACCAGAACCTTGTACTGGTAAGCCACACTCCGCCACTGAACACGGCCTGCGACCGCATTGAAAGCGGAGCGCATGTCGGCAGCAAAGCCGTGCGCGAGTTCATTGAACGCGTGCAACCGGCCATCTGTTTATGCGGCCACATCCACGAATCCAAAGGCATAGACATCATCGGCAACACCATCGTAATCAACCCCGGCCCACTGAACAGCGGCGGCTATGCAGTAATGGCCCTGTGCGACGGTACTGTGCGCGCCGGTCTTTGCGACATAAACGAGGGCTGCACACTGCACTGCGGAATCTAGTCCCTTCGACTTCCTGAATTCACGCGCCTGACCTTGCCGGATGCTTCCGGACAAAGGTCAGGCGTTATTCTTTGCAAGAAAAAGCTGATTCCATGCTGAAAAGAATAGATTTATCCGCCACGTCCGACAACGCTCGCGAGACTATTTCAAATTTATTCATTTTTACTGTTGACAGCCCCATCGAATAGGCATAGATACTCCTTCTCTTGTTGAGCAAGAGTGTGACGCGGAGTGGAGCAGCATGGTAGCTCGTCGGGCTCATAACCCGAAGGTCGTAGGTTCAAATCCTGCCTCCGCAACCAGAAATATCAAGGTGTTAGCTAGAAATAGCTAACACCTTTCTTTTTTGGGCACATTTCCTGACACATAAGACATAAAAATCACGCACCTGCAGAAACATCCTGCAAGTGCGTTTTCTTTTTTCCACCCTATTCCGGTCTTGTAGGGCGACGGCTACGTTTATCCCATCTTGTTAAAGCTAACTGTCGCTGCACGGGTCTTGTAAAATCAACTTCTTTCTATCGGCCATTCGCTATCTGCAAAGCGTCGGGACAAAAAGTTGCAGGCAATTCCCCACGCAGGCCATCACTCAATCCAATCATTGACCAGTCAAGTCAAATTTACGCCAGAAAACCACGCCTACACTTGAAAATAACCTAGAAAAGTTAAAATAAAAGATTACCAGACTACAAAAATGCACTATCCGTAACTAAAAGATAGGCATTATACCGCAAATATAATTCTATACAAACAAATTGCCATATAAAACAGTATACATATGTACAGACTCACACTCAATCAAAAACCAAATAACCGCAACAAGAAAAGACACTACTCATGCAATAGCACAACTACATTAAACTTGAAAATAAAATCACTATTTAAATATTTAATAGCAAATACAACAAGATCAGCTTGATGTAACTCTACAGTTCTTATATAGGCAGAACAAAATAAATAAGAATGATTAATTTTTGCATATGCGGGTTAATCATCTCATGAGAGGAAAAACATGAAACTTTTATGGAAAATTCTGCTGCCTGTTACGGTATTGATCGCCATTCTAGTTGGTGTTTCCGGGTATATTGCATATAAGCAATCAGCAGAGAGCCTTGAAAAAGCAGTAATAGACAACATGCAGGACGAGGCATACTCCCTTAAAAGAATGACAGCCAGCGTGCTGGACAATTCGCGCCAAAGCGTTGTGCGGGCAAGCTCCAACATTGCCATCCTGAATCTTTTTCAGGAAGATCCAGCCGACAAGGACAAACAGCTGGAACTGGCCAAGGCGCTGGAAACTTTGATCAAAGGATATCATGATATTGACCGCTTCAACGTCTTCAACCTGGAAGGCGATATCATCAGCTCATCCAACCCCGCAGTAATCGGGCAAAACTTCAAAACGCGCGAGTACTTTACAGCGGCAGCCAGCGGCAAGACATTCATCTCTGCCCCCTTCAAGTCCAACATTACCAAGCAGGGCGTCATCATCATATCCACGCCCATACAGCTATCCGGCAGAACAGTAGGTGTGCTTAATGCCACAGTTCCACTGCCTACTTACTTCCGGGACGTTTTTGAACCGGTACAGATTGGCAATCTTGGCTATGCGTATGCCATGAATTCCGATGGCCAGATTGTCATGCACAAGGACGCCAAATGGCTGTTCCGCACCGATTTGCCGGGTATGGAACTTTACAAAAAAATGGCATCCTCGCCGGATGGCAGCCTGTCGTTCATTAACGCGGCAGGGCTTGACTCGTTTGCATATTTTGTCAAGGAACCGCTCTCCGGAATGACCCTTGTTGTGCAGGCCGAAAAGGACGATGTATTTTCCGGGCTGTCCGCACTCTCCAGAACAAGTATGGTCATTGTGATTGTCTCAATTCTCATTGGCGTGGCTCTTCTGGTTATAATTGTGCGCCCAATTGTGAATGCCATCAACAGAAGCGCCTCGTTCGCCGTAGACGTGGCAAACGGCAAGCTCGGCGGTTCGCTGGAAATGCGCCGCAAAGACGAAATCGGCATACTGGCGGATGCCCTGCGCTCCATTCCGGACTCACTCAAATCAATTGTAGCTGAATACAAAAGCATAGAAGACAAACTGGAATATGGCGAAATTCAGGTTCAGGGCAACACTGGCAGCATTCCAGGCGAATTTGCCGATCTGGTTGAAGGAACCAACAGAACACTGGCCCGTTACCAGCAAATCATCAATGCGCTAACCTCGCCGGTAGCGGTTCTGAACAACAAAATGCAGGTCGTTTACCTTAACGACGCGGCCCGCAAGCTGGCTGGTGATGATTACCACGGCAAAAGCGCCGGAGACGTGCTGGCGGCAGATGACTACAGCAAACATGACTGCGCCCTGAAACAGGCGGCCTCTTCCCTGAAACCAGTCATGGCAGAAACAGTAATGCGTCCGCGCGGAACGGCAATGGATATTGAATATACGGCCATTCCATTCACTGATGCCAATGGCAAGCTCAGCATGATATTGCAGTTGATTACAGACCTGACCCAGATCAAGAGTACCCAGCGCGTGATTATGGACGTGGCAGCGCAGGCAGGCGACATATCAAACCGCGTTGCCGCCGCCTCGCAGCAGCTTTCCGCTCAGGTGGCGCAGGTCAGCAATGGCACAGCAATTCAGCGCGACAGAGCCAATTCCACTGCCACAGCCATGGAAGAAATGAACTCCACCGTGCTGGAAGTGGCCCGCAATGCCGCATCCGCAAGTGAACAGGCCGATGCCACCAGCCGCAAGGCCACCGAAGGCTCCAGTCTGGTGAATCAGGTTGTCTCGGCCATCAACGATGTTCATACCTCAGCCGAAGAACTGGACAAGAGCATGAAAGACCTTGGCGTGCAGACCGACGCCATTGGTAACGTGCTCAACGTGATTTCCGATATCGCCGACCAGACCAACCTGCTGGCCCTGAACGCAGCAATCGAAGCGGCACGGGCCGGAGAAGCCGGGCGCGGTTTTGCGGTAGTAGCCGATGAAGTAAGAAAACTGGCGGAAAAAACCATGACCGCAACTACGGAAGTGGAAAGCAATATCAAGAACATCCAGAAAGCGACTTCCGACAATATCCTGCGCATGCGCGAAGCTGGGGAAGGCACGGTGCGGGCTACAGAGATAGCGGCAGTCTCCGGCAAGGCGCTGGAAGAAATCCTCCACCTGGCCCAAACCAATACCGCCCTGATTTCCAGCATAGCCACCGCAGCCGAGGAGCAATCCGCAACATCGGAAGAAATCAGCAGCGCCGTGGAAGCCATAAGTCAAATCGCTGGCGAGACAGCCACGGGAATGAGCGACTCAACAGAAGCCGTGGAAGAACTGGCACGCATGGCACAGGAGCTTCAGGCGCTTCTTGAACGTCTGCGCCAGTAAGGTTACCGGCACACAACGTTCACACAAGCTGCTACAATTATGGCCAGCATTTTTTGCTAGTGCAGCGTACCAAATCAGCAGTACTGGAACACTGCCCGGCAAATATTCAGCCATTTGCAATACCTGACAACCGTGCTGCGGCGTAACATTGCGCCGCAGCACGGTTTATTTTGCTTTTTAACCGCCGCCTGTTCATGTACACTTTCGCTTAATCGCGCGGGCACGCCGGTCAGCAAACGAGTTTCATGCATGGGGAAAAAATGAATTATCTGCTCACAGCCGTAAAAATGAAGGAATCCTACAAGAAGCGTTACGCAATCAACAAGGCCCTGCATGGCTTCAAGCTTTTGCAGGCTGATTGTCCGAACAGCGCATCAGTTGCGGAACGGCTGAATGCCGGGCTGGAAGAATTCCTGAATGACCTGGAGCCAAATGCAGGGGGATGGCTGATCATCAGCCCGGATAATCTGGAATTCACGCTCCCGCCGGTGGTGGACGGCATTTCAGAAGATTCAATTTACGGGGTTTTCGGCGCACGGGTGGTCACCAATATGCGCAGAAAAAAATTCATTGAGTACACCGGGCGACTGGAAGCGGCACATAATTACATGCACAGCCCGAGCCAGCTTCTGGAATTCTGCTGCACCTACGGCGGCAACTTTCACGAAGGAGCAAAAGTAGACGTACTGGGCCTGCACTGCCTGCTGGTACACAGCTCGCTCCTGATTCGGCACAAGCTTCGTTTTGATGAAGCTCTCAAGACCTCATGCATAGCTGAAGATTTCTGCCTGCAGGCCGCAAAGCACGGCATTGCTTCCCGGGTAATGACCCAAACCTGCCGCCTGCATATAGACAGCCAGAGCAAGGCCCAAAGCCAGGAAAGTCTGGACGATTACGTCTACTACGCGCAAAAGCATCTTGCCGCCGCTCCTGACAGTGCTCAAAAGGGCAACGTTCCGCCCTGCACTGTAGAGCCGCTCCACCCCCTGCCCGGGAGCGTCCTTGAAAGCGTAGCAGGAATCATCCTGCCGCAGGAAGGTGAATGGAAAACCCGACTTGGAATCTATCACTCCCGTATTGTCAGTGATAATTTCAACTCCGCAGCTGTTCTGGCAGCAGAGATGATGCGCCCCAACAGCAAAATTCTGGATATCGGCGCGGCTTTTGGCGACAACGGAAAATACCTCAAGGACAAGCTCAACGCCACCATGTGGGGGCTGGAATACGACAGGTTCAGCCTGAACTACGCTGCCGGGCAAGGCATCTACGTTGACCTGTTTCACGACAATCTGGAGACGATGTCCATCTCCGACTACAGTGCGTATTACCGCTTTTTCAGCCACATTTTCATAGGCGATGTGCTGGAACACCTGCGCGACCCCAAAGCCACGCTCATACAATGCTCGGAACTGCTTGAACCGGGTGGCAGTTTTGTCATCTCTTTGCCAAACGCGGCCCATGCCTTTGTCAGTCTGAATCTTCTGGCCGGAGATTTCGAATATTCGGCAAACGGCATACTTGATTCCACGCATCTGCGCTTCTTTACCGCCAAAAGCCAAGCCAAGCTTTATGCAGAATGTGGCCTGTGTGTAAAAAAATCCACAGCCGCGTTCATGATTCCAGGCGAATACAAAAACTGGAGTCTCACAGGCGAGCTACCAGAAGACTTTTACTATTATGTGCTTGAAAATCGCCATGCCTTGTCCATGCAGTATATCTGCGAGCTGGAAAAATCAGATCTAAACACAGAGCAGCTAACAACGCACAACCGCGCCATGCTGGATCAGGCTCCGGAAAACAACCCGCGCGGCTGGCAACTCAAGCAGGACGCCTATGAAACGCTCATAGATATGATTAAAGAACACAAACGCAATCACCCCGCGAGCTGAGATGCATTTTTCCATCGTAAAAATTAACCCGCCGGACGCTCCGCCAGCACACGGTTTTGACGATGCGATTTTTCCGCTTTTTTACGCACTACGCCGTCTTGGTTACCGGATAGAGATCCTGCTCAACCGGGTAAATCCGGCCAGCCGGAACATCATATTCGGTTCCTGTATGAGCCCGCGCCCCACCGGGCGCATGCTGCCGCCGGGCAGTATCGTGTTCAATCTTGAACAGATCAACCGCGAAAGCAAATGGTGCAACGCCAACTACCTGACCCATCTGGGCGATTATCAGGTATGGGATTACAGCCCTGCCAATGTTAGTGACCTGCGCGACATTGGCATCAAGGCCACGCACGTTCCTCTCGGCTATGTGCCGGAAATGACGCGCCTTGGCAGCGACATCACGCCGCAAACAGATCTGCTGTTCTACGGCCTGATTACCGAAAGACGGCAGCAATTGCTGGATGCCCTGCTAAAACGCGGCATAAAGCTGCTGGCCACACAGGAAGCCTTTGGCAACCTGCGCGACAGCCTGCTGGCCGGAAGCAGACTGGTGCTGAACCTGCATAACTACACCCCGGCCCGGCTCGAAGTGGTGCGGCTGGGTTATGTGTGGGCCAATCAAAGACCAGTGCTTTCCGAACGCGAAGCTGGAACGGAAGTACCGGAACATCTGGAAGAAGCCTGCTTCTTTGCCGCAGCCGATGAATTGCCGGACATGGCTGCAAAGCTGCTGAAAGACGAGCATCTACTGGGACAACAGGCAGAAAAAGGCTTCCGGGCCTATTCATCCAGACCGATGGAAGAAGACCTGGCCAGAATAGTCGGCAGGCGGGGATTCAAAAGCGGCGGACTGGCAAGCCCTGTTGAAAACCAGTCAGAAAAAGCGCCTACAACAGACAAAGCCGACAGCGTCAACAACAAGGACTGGCAAACAGCACAGGACGAAGCTGCTGCCCGTAATTCCAGACAGAACAGCGCGCCGCCGGAATGGTTGATAACCGGTGATATCAGGGTGTCTTAAACTGACGAGTCAGCAAGCATTCGAGCATACCTGCTTGCGGAATAACAAAAGCAATCTGAATGCCTGCATGATTAGGGCGCTCACCTGCTCTGGTTTTGAAAAAGCTCAATGAGCTCCGGCCAAATCTTTGCAACTCTGGTGCTACGTTCTTTCAAGCCGTAGGCTCTGGCAGCCTTGCGCCCTTCCCTGCGCAACTCATCCCACTGCGGATTGCCGTCAAGCCGCATCTTTACGGCCCGCGCCAGGGCAAGCCCGCCGTTCATGACATCACCGTCCGAAACAAACAGACCGTTGGCGCCCCACTCTTTTGGTTCCAGTGGGAACGGGGGAGTGTAAAGCCCCGGCAGTTGCGGATTGCGCATATATTCAAAACCGCCCTGCCCGGAAAACCCTACCGGAACAGCACCGCAGGCCATGGCTTCCAGCGGCGGCAAGGCAAAGCCCTCCGGAAAACCTGTGGAAAGAAAAATGTCCGCGCCAGCAAGTATCCCGGCCACCTCAGCACGGCTTTTTCCCGCAATCTCAACAAGTTCAACCGATTTATCCAGACCATCCGCTGCCAGCGCATTCAAGGCGACTTCAAACATTTGTGAAGCCAGTGCCTTATTTTTACGCGGCATCCAGGCAATGCGCACTGTGCTGGAAGCACGCGCACCATCCAGACAGGGCTTGCCGGAATCAGCGCCGCGACTGCCGCAAGCTGGCTTGCCTGCTGTTTCTGAACAATCACCGGGGTGTCCTTTTGCCACACCAGTAGAGCCATCATTTGTACCAGCGTCAAAAAAGAAATCCGCGATTGCAGGCGGCAGTATTGCCTCGCTCTTCAGCTCCATAACTTCGCGCATAAACCAGTCCACCGGGGCAGAGACAGCCAGATATCTTACCGGAAGCTGCTTCCAGCGCACCCCCTGCGGCAGAGTATTCAGCAGATGTATCCAGTTCTGCACATAGACCAGCACTCCGGCCCCGCGTTTTACGCCCGGCGCAATGGCATTGGGCCAGCCTTCCGGGATGCACCAGATGTCGTGAGGAGAAATATCTTCGCCAGCGGACACCCGCGCCCAGTCCAGACGCTCCGCCCGCGCATCCAGAGCGGAAAAACCGGGGGTAGAAGCAACAGGACAGGTAACAGCTACAGGCAAGTCCTGCTCAATAAGTATCTCAGCCAGTTCGTAAATGGCTGCCAGCCCGCCGGAAAGACTTCGCAATGGTGGAATAAAAAATACGGTGCGCATACTGTTGTCCTTACATGCAAACCAAAAGGAACCGCAAGCGGAAAACCGGTACAGGAAGAACGTATTCACGCTCTCCATCTTTTTAGAATCATTCGTATTGTGCTTGGTTGCATACGATGCTATTTTGCAGGGCCATGGCTCTTGCCAGCATCAAGAATCGTAACAATATACAGGTCAGGACCTTTTGATAAAACAGGCGGGATGCCCAGGGGGGAATATCCCGAAGGAGTTTACAATGATAAAGATGCTCACCGCATGCACCACTGAAATTGACGAACCACAAGCTGCCGCGCAGGAAATCCTGAAACAGCTTGAACAAGCCGGGGGGCTGCGCAAGAGTTCTGTCGGGCTGCTCACCTGCCATGCGGATTTCATCACATCAGGCGCCATTATAAAGGTGTGCGAAAGCCTTCCTTTTGATGTTGTGGGGACAACAACTCTGGGGGCCGCAACCAACCGTGACACCGGACTTGAAATTTTGACCCTGAGCGTGCTGACCAGCGACGAAGTGACTTTTGCCGCCGTTCTTACGGATTCGTTGCAGGAAAAGCAGGAAGAACCGATTATGGCAGCCTGCGAAAGCGCCCGTTCCACCCTGCCGGGCCAGCCGTCAATGGTACTTGCTTACGCCCCGCTTCTACCCCATGTGGGTGGCGAACGGCTGCTCAGACTGCTGGACAAGGCTCTGAAAGGCGTTCCGGTTTTCGGCACGCTCGCTTGCGATCATAACTTTGACTTCCACGACTCACAGGTTGTTTTCAATGGCAAAGCCCACCGCGACCGTCTTGCTCTGGTACTGATGTCCGGCCCGGTCAAATACAGCTTCCTGACCATTTCCGTGCCGGAAGGCAAGGCCGAAAAAGAAAGCGCCATTATTACAGAATCAGAAGGCAACGTAGTCAAAAAAGTAAACGACCTGCCTGTTCTGAGCTACCTTGAAACCATTGGCCTGACTCGTGAATCAGGTCTTGAAGGCTCCAAGTCCATTCCGGTCATCCTGAACTACAATGACGGCACCCCGGCCGTGGCCCGCTGCTTCTACATGATTTCTCCGGAAGGGTACGCCGTATGCGGCGGTGAGATGCCCATGGGCGCAACCTTTGGCCTAAGCTCAATGGAGCCGGAGGACATCCTCATTTCCGCCGGGCAGGTTCTGAATAAGGTTCAGGAAAACAAGAATATTACCGCAATGTTAATCTTTCCGTGCATTGTGCGCAGCGTTACGCTGGGCGTTGACCAACTGGCCGAAGCCCGTCTGGTTTCCGAAAAACTCGGCACTAGTCTGCCTTACCAGCTTTGCTACTCCGGCGGAGAAATCTGCCCGGTTTACCAGAAGGACGGCAACACAGCCAACCGCTTCCACAATTTCAGTTTTGCCGCCTGCTTGTTTGAGGAATAGTTTTTGCCGCCAAGCGGCTGCCTTGCTAACCCCATACTCCTGCCTCCGGGCTTTTTCCGGTAGCGGGAGCATTCCAACTATATAGAATCGGATCATCATGCCGGAAGATAACGTAAATATCCCCCCGCTTTCTCCAGAAGAGGAATTGGCTGCCCTGCGCAAAGAATACCGCAAGCTTGAGCGCCAGTTGAACAGCCTCCAGCGGGCAGTTGAAATGGACAAGGCCACCTCGCAGGCCAAGGCCAAACTCAACGAGACCATTGCCACTGAAAAAGCCCGGCAGGAACGGTACATGAACCTGTTGCTGGAGAACTGCCCGGATATCATCATCCTGCTGGACAGTTCAGGCAACTTCGCCTACTGCACGGACGCCTTCCTCAGGGAAGCCGGAATACCCAGCATTGGTCTGGTCAAGGGACGTCCATATCAGGAAGTGTTCAAAAGTTTCATCAAACAGGACTGGCTGGACAAGATGGAGCGTCTTTTCAGTCAGGCCATGGACAGCAACAAAGCCTTCTCTTTTGAGGAAACCCTTGATCTGGGCGGACGCGGTGCCCCGCGCCACTACAGCATCCAGTTCACGCCAATGGTCGATGACAAGGGCACCCCGAGCGGGCTGATGCTTTTACTGCATGACCTTACAGACGTAGTGCGGGCAAAGCAGGAGGCGGTAAGAGCCAGCAATGCCAAATCGGAATTCCTGGCCAACATGTCGCACGAGATGCGCACGCCCATGAATGCCATCATCGGTATGACCACCATCGGAAAAGCCGCTGATAACGATATTGAAAAGAAAGATTATTGCCTGAAAAAAATCGATGAAGCCTCAAAGCACCTGCTCGGCGTCATCAACGATATTCTCGACATGTCCAAGATCGAGGCCAACAAGTTTGAGCTTACGCCATCGGAATTCGAGTTCGAGCGTATGCTCATGCGTGTAACAAACGTTTCGTCCTTCCGGGCGGACGAAAAAATGCAGAATCTGATCATCAACATTGACGAGAACATCCCGCGTTCCATCATTGCAGATGATCAGCATCTGGCCCAGGTAATCACAAACCTGCTTTCCAATGCCATCAAGTTTACACCGGAACACGGTACTATCAAGCTTGACGCTGAAAAAACAGCCGAAGAAGGAGATACCTGCACCCTGCGCATCACAGTGACGGACAACGGCATTGGCATTTCCGAAGAACAACAGGCCAAGCTTTTCCGTTCATTTGTGCAGGCCGATAGCGGGATCTCCCGCAAATTCGGCGGCACCGGTCTGGGGCTGGCTATCTCAAAAAATATTGTGGAGATGATGGGCGGCGAAATCTGGGTAACGTCAAAGCAGGGCGAAGGCGCATGCTTTGGCTTTACAGTCAAGGTCACGCGCGGCAGCCGTCAGGACTACCGCCATCTGGCCGCGGACGTAAACTGGAAGAACCTGCGCGTGATGGTTGTAGATGATTCGCCGGAAGTGCTCGAATACTTCCAGAGTATCGCTTCCTCCCTGAATATATCGTGTAGCGGGGCGCTCAGCGGTGATGAGGCTTGCCGCCTTATCGAAAAAAACCGCGACACGCCATTCCATATCGCCTTTGTGGACTGGAAAATGCCCGGCACCAACGGCATAGAACTGGCGTACAAGATTACCAGCGAAATTGACAAAAACATGGTGGTAATCATGATTTCAGCCAACGAATGGAGCGCCATAGAAAAAGAAGCGCGTCAGGCCGGGGTGTCCAAATTCCTGCCCAAGCCGCTCTTCCCGTCCCTGATAGCCGACTGCATCAATGAACTGCTTGGACAAAGAAGCAGCGAACCAAAAGAACTTGCAGACCTGCATCTGGAAAACGGCTGTTTTGAAGGCAAGCGCGTGCTTCTGGCAGAAGACATTGAAATCAACCGTGAAATAGCCATGTCGCTGCTTGAACATACCAAGGTCAGCATAGACTGCGCTGAAAACGGGCTTGTGGCTTACAATCTGTATAAGAACAACCCAAAAGCCTATGACCTGATCCTGATGGACATCCATATGCCGGAGATGGACGGCTATGAGACAACACGCCAGATTCGCGCTTTTGAAAGCGGAACTGGCAACGCCGTGACAATCCCCATTGTCGCCATGACCGCAAACGTATTCCGGGAAGATGTGGAAAGATGCATCGCCGCAGGCATGAATGACCACCTTGGCAAACCGCTGGATAACGCGGAGCTGATGAGCAAACTGGGCAAGTATCTGCTACGCTGATAAAAAACACCCAGACCAACCGGCTGTTCCTGCCGTACCGCTACTTACCAGCGGTACGGCATTTTTATTTTCGCAATTATCAAACATTATCTAAAAACGGACACTATCAAAATTTTCTCCAGGCCGACTTGCTCCCACAACTGGCGCACACTGCATACCACCTGGTCCCGCATCACAAACCGGAGTCATTTGATACAAAAATAATCAATTAAATCACAAGCTAACATGACAACAACGATTGACCAGCTATTGCAATTATAATAAAGTATCTAAAGTAATTTTATAATTTATCTTCTATACACGGCGATTGTTAACAGGCCTTTTGTCTGCGCCGTTTTATAATATAGCAGCATTACTGGGGGCAGAATGCCGCAGAACATTGGTTCTGAAGAAGGGCGCGTCATTATTACACTTGATGGCGGGCCGAAGGTTCTTGTTATTGATTCAGCCAGCCTGACGGAAGTTGAGCTGGATTTCCCGCTGGACGGCATAATCATTCACGTTGAAGGGCGCGATATCATTATCGAATGCCCGGATGGACAGGTAATACGTCTGGAGGGCGCGCGCGGGAATCCCCGCCTCAGCTTTGTCACGCAAACCGAGACCACACCGGAAAGCCTTGAGTCTTTTCTGGAACGTTTTGAAACGCCGGATAGTCAGGAACAGAAGGCTAAATCCCTGCACTCAGATGACGGCGACGACGCAGACCCGCTTTCGCCTGCCACCTCGCAATCCGAAAATAAAACTTTTTCCGACTTGCACGAAGAAACCGAGCCCTCCGGCCCGCCGGACGGACATTCTGACGCGCAACCTGAACAATCAGCGGACGAATCCGGGCAGACACCGGATCTTCTGGACGATCCTTCACTGGAAAATGGCCCAGCGCAAGATGCCGCCCAGCCAAACGACTCCGAGCGTCTGCCCGAACAGTTGTCCGACCATCCGGCCGACCAATCGGCTAATCAGTCGCAAGCTGACGCCCAGAGCGACGGAGGCAACGCTCCATCCACCTCCCCCGGCAGTTCCGGCATCGGCAGCTACCATACCGGCACTGAGACCAGAACCGACGAGACCGGCGAACTGATTCCCTCAATCGATCGCAACCCGGATCAGGGCAACGTCCACTGGGGCGACAGACAGGAAAGCAGCGAAACCCAGCGCCCGCCCGAATATTCAGGCCCGTCCGGGCCTTCATACAACCTTACGGCCAGCCTGCAGGACGGCAAACACTACATTGCCCGCCACACCGTAATGGAAGGCGATCCGGATGGAATTCGCATCAACATAGATCTTTCCATCCCTTCTGCGGTGGAGATGCCAATCGGCATGTCCACTGGTGGCAGCGCCACCATGTCCTCCCCGGGCCAGCTGGATGGCGATTACGCGCACTGGAGCGAATGGGAACTGCAACTTGACAACGGCACCATTCTGGATGCCACGCAGTTCATCAGCCAGAACCCGAACGGCACGCTGGTAATCACCCTGCCGCCCAATTCGTCAGGCGGCTGCCTGCACATTCCGGTTGCGGACAACGCCCTGAGCCAGCCGGATCGCACATTCTCCTACAACCTGCAAACCGATAGCGAATACATACCGGGCGGCGATATCAGCGGCACAGTCACAATAGTGGACGAAAACCGCATCCAGAATTACCAGCCGGGCTGGACAGCGCCGGATCCGGGCGATGTGCCGGGCGATTACTTTGGCCCCACCGGTCCGGTAGCCCGCGTGGTAATAATGGAAGGCAGCGTGGCCAAACACGCCAACAGCGTGCTGGAACACGAGTCCGGTAGCGATACGGTTTACCGTTTTGAACTTAAAGAACTGGTCAGCGGCGCGGATCACACCCCGAATCAGGATATCAATGTAACGCTCTCCATCAGCGGCAAAAACGGGCTGATTCTAGACAGCGGCAGCAGCGATCTGGACTTTGACCTGCTATCAAGTATTGAAGCGGCCTTTACCACAGGCGGCGCTACAAATGTGCAATACAATACGGCAGATGGCACTCTCTCATTCACCCTGCCCTCCGGCTGGAGTAACAGCGGCAGCAGCTATATAGAATTCCACGGGAATACGGTTGCTGATTCACGTCTGGAACCGGGAGCCGGCGGAAAAAACGAATATCTCGAAATAAAAGTCACCGATGTGTACGGCGATGAAGCACTGTGCGGCAAGGGAGTTACAACCGAGATTATAGATACTCCGGTTGCCAGCGTTGCAGCTGGAAGCGCGCACTTTTTCGAATCCGCCGGGCACGCCACGCTGAATAACTACGTTGATTTCACCTTCAGTCTTTCAACCGGACAGCCGGGCGGCGCTTCCGTAAACGCGGAATGGTCGTTTGACGGCAGTCCGGTCACGAACACGGACGATTATGACTGGTGTTATGTGAACCCTGACGGTACCACCGGCCAGATCCAGAGCGGCCTGCCCCCCACCTCCATCAGCTTTGGAGACAGGCAAACGCAGGTGACCGTGCGCATAATCGCCAAAGACGACAAACTCAGCGAAAGCGCGGAAAACATTCAGGTAACAGTCAAACCAGACACTACAACAGCAACCAGCCCCAACGGAACCTATGTGGTTGCCGATGGAACACCGGCTACAGGCAACGCCAGTCAAAGCGCCTCCAGCACCCTGCATGACGATACCGATTCCACCTACGGCGGCAGCACATATCTGGACGGACCGGTTGTGCGCGTTGTGGCGGCCGATTCCAGCGGCAATCCAATTCTGGAAGACGGCAAGGTAACCTCCAGCGGGATCATTCAGGAAAATAGCGGCAGCGTAAAATACGCTGTTACCGTCTGCAACCCGGACGGCACCCCCTACACGGACCACCGGGAAGATATCGAAGTAACCTTTAGAATTGAAGGCACCAAAACTACCGGCGATGCGCCGGTAATTGCCGTAAATGGTTCCCCCAGCGGCTGGGATTTGAACTTCAAGCTCACCGGCAGCGAAGTTCTTTCTGTCACGCCTGATGGCAGCGGCGGTTACGATGTCACAGTAAAAATACCGGGCAACAAGGATAGCTTCGTACTTACCGCAGATGTTGCCGCCGATACCGAATCCGAAACAGGAGAAGGAATCCGGCTCAGCGTAACCGGCGTAGCCGGAAACGAGGCAAAGCCCGGCGCTGACTATACCGCCTCCATCACGGACGTGCCGGTAATCGGCCTGAGCGCGCCGCAGCAGTATTATTCCGAAAGCCAGAGTGACGTGGTGTTCCAGATCGGCATGAGCGCCAACGCGCCACAGAATATGGAACTGCGGGTGGAACTGAGCTGCCCGTCCAGCAACGGCCTTTCGCTGGTTAACGATTCCACACACAGTCAGGACGTAAAGCTTGACTATATCGTGTTCAAGGACGCAAACGGTAATGTTCTGACCAATATTACCACAAGTGTTGCTTCGGGTGCTACTCCGGGCAGCGCAGTAGTAATCGTGAACGTCCCCGAAGGCACATCCGCGCCCATCTACATGCATGTGCCGGTAAATGACGATGCCTTGAGCGAAGGCAACGAATCGTTGACTGCCAAACTGCAAAACGCCGGGGGGCTGTCCACGCCCTCGTCCACCGCTCCCTATCAGGTGGACGGCAGCAACAACAGCGGCCAGATAACAATCGTTGACGACACCAGTGACTGGAATACCGGCAGCATGGGTGCAGCGCCCACCGAACACGGCTCAGACCGTCTGGACGGCCCCATAGTCCGCATTGTGGCGACAGATTCCAGCGGCAACCCGATTCTGGTGGACGGCAAGGTCAGCGCCTCCGGCACAGTTAGCGAGAACGGCGGCGACGTTTACTACAAGGTGGTACTCTGCAACCCGGACGGCACGCTGTACACCGGAGAACGCGAAGATGTAACCGTAACCTTTCAGGTCAGCGGTACCGGCGGTGCAACCGCCGCTTACGCTCCGGGTGCAGGCGATATCATTTTTAACGTTAGCGGTGCCACTGACAACGGCAATGGCAGCTATACCGTAACCATACCCAAAAGCGGTACCGGCAGTGACGGCTTCAAATTCAAGGCTACCCCAAAATCCGATGCGGAACTTGAGCCGGGCGAAGGCATCAGTCTTGAAGTTACCAGCGTAAGCGGCAACGAGGCCCAGATTGGTCCGGACTACACCGCCACCATCAAAGACGTGCTGGTGGTAGGCATCAGCGCCGAACGCCCCAATTTTTCTGAAAACGCAGACTCGCACATCTCCTTTGAAATCAGCATGAGCGAGGCAGCGCCGGAGGATATCCAGCTGCGTGTTGAACTCACCAGCACTGGCCCAGACGGCGCAACCCTGATCAGCAGCAACGGCATGCACGATGTTGACCTGAACAATCCATCCAGCAAAATTCTGTTTTTTGACGCAAACAAGCAACCAATCAGCGGCATCACCTATGAACTGGTTCCGGGAGCTACGGCAAACAAAGCCGTGGTTGTCGTCAAAGTGCCCGAGGGCGTATCCGGCCCCATCTACATGAAGGTGCCCATTGTAGACGATATTTATACCGAGGAGAACGAAAGCCTCACCGCCAAATTGCAGAACGAAGGCGGCGCGGCTTCTCCGTCAAACACCGCCACCTATCAGGTGGATCAAGGCAACAATAACGCCGAAGTCACCATTGTTGACGACACCAAACCCTGGCCCGACACAGACCCGGGCAACGCGCCGGACGACCACGGGCAAGGCTCCAGCGCCAAGGTGCGCCCGCACATCACTATCAACTGCAAGGACAGCAACGTGTCCGGGCAGGCTGGCGAGCGTGACGTGCAGGTCAAGGAAGATGACAACGGCGAAGGCGAGATAACCTACAGGGTCGGGCTGGAAAACGATAATGGAGCGCCCTACCCGGCTGAAGAAGACGTTACTGTTACCATCACGGTAAAGCTTGAGGGTGATGCTTCCTATGGCGACGCCTCCGCCAATGCGGACTTCTATTTTGACATGGACGCCCTCAAAGACGCCTGCGGCGGCAAAACTCCCAGTTGGACTGTCAGCGGCGATACAGGCGAGCTTACCTTTGTCATTCCCAAAGGCTCATCCGGCGTGGACATCGTAACCAAAGTGGTACACGACAAACTCACCGAACAGAACCGCTGGAAGTATAACGACAAAGGCGAACTGGTTGACGAAAACGGTGATGTGCTTGCAGAAGGCGCTGCCCCGGTGCGTGAAAAGCCGGACGAAGCCTACGGCATGACCATCACAAAGGTTGAAGGCAACGAAACAATCATCAAAGAGGGCGAAGACTACGTCAACACCGCCATTGTAGAAGACCGCGGAGCCATTCAGGTATATCTGGATACCGGCACGCACATCCTTACCGGCATAGACGTGAGCGAAACCCAGTCCATCCAGTTCATAATCAAACTTACGGACGTATCAAACGAGCCGGTAACAGTCATTCTCAGCCCGGATATTCTGGATGCCTGGGGAATTGATCCGGCCATAGCCACGCGCGATGACTTTTCAGGCAACCTTAAAATAACCATCCCGGCCGGTCAGCGCGAACTTCCCGTCACCCTCACCGTCAACAACGACACCCTGAGCGAAGGTAAAGACGGCAGCGGCAAGGAATACTTTGCCCTGACCATTACCGACGTCATTGGCGGCGAAGCCACCATAGACAACACCAAAAAGACCATCAGCGGCAGTATCAACGATGATATGAACGGCCCCAGGGTCTCCATCTCCGCAGACAGCACAACTGTGAACGAAAGCGGCTACCTGAACGACAGCAATGAGGAAGATACCTGCAACACCGCTACCTTCACCATCACTATGGGCGGCAGCGAACCGGTTCCGTCCGAGGATATGGAAATCACGCTGCAACTTGTCCAGCCCGCAGACGCAGGCAAGGACGTTGACTGGAACTCCGCAAAAATCAATATCCAGCCGGAACGCCCTGCCGACTGGCCGGAAGATCAGGAATGGATTACCGTTGACTACAGTCAGGCAGCTCAGGGCATCATCACCATCACAGTTCCCAAAGGGTTTAAGGGCAACAATGGCGACCACAAATTCAGCTTTGAAGTGGAAGTTCTGGACGATCACCTCAGCGAAGGCAACGAGGATTTCAGCGTACGCATAACCGGAATCAACGGTAGCGAAAGCACCATCGGCAACAACAGCGCAACCGTCACCATAGTTGACGACACCGAACGTCAGACCGAACCCAGCCCGCCGGATCCGAACAACGTGCTGGACGGCCCCTACGTCTACCTTGGTCCGGCCCCGTGGTGCAAGGCGGATACGGATAACCCCAACCCCGTCACTTACGTTGATGCCGACGGCAACATGTATGTGAGCGAATCTGCCGATTCAGCCCGTTTTACCCTGTACCTGCTGGACGAAAACGGGCAGCCCTATGTGGCGCTTGAAGATATTTATGTAACCATCAACTACAATTCCAATCAGGGCACAGGCTCAGGTTACGACAGCGCCACCATCCGCGATGACTACGAAGAACGCCCGCTGGTGGTCAAAATTCCAGCCGGGCAAAGCTCGGTGGAATTCGATGTGGAGCTGAAAGACGATTCGCTCTCTGAAGATAACGAAGATTTCACCATCAAGATTGACGAAGTCAGCGGCAACGAGGCTCGCCTGCCGGAAAAACAGGACGGCACGCTGGACGAGGATGCGATCACACAGGTTACCGTGATCGTGGACGATACCCAGCCTTGGCCGGATCTGCATGCAGACCCGAATAACCCTTCAAGCCCGGTACTGCCGCCGCACCCGGCGCATACGGAAGACCGTCTGGACGGGCCTGTTGTCAGCATTGAAGGCGAAGAAGCGGTAAAGGAAAACATCCAGTCAAGCGCCCCGGGCCATGAAAACGGCGCCCTTTTCCGCATCACTCTGGACACACCGCCGGATGAGGATGTGGTTGTTGAGTTGCAGCTTACCTTCAACGGCGGCATGGGGCTGGAAGATCTGGTTGACATCACCCTCCCCATCAGCGCGGACGATGCAAGAACAGCCTTGCTCGACGCCTTCACCACTGCCAACGGCGGGGCCTCTGCCAGCCGCATTCTCGGCATTGACTTTGTTGATGAGAATGACTTCTCCAAGGGCCTTGTCATCAAGGTTGATGTTAAGGAACAGGAGTGCCTGACAAACATAAAAGTTCCCATCCACAATGATGACCGCGGCGAACATGGCGAAAGCTTTACCGTAAGCATCACCGGAGCGCATGGGGCAGAAGTGCGCGTGGACGAAAACGCCTCCAGCGCCACAACCGCTGTTGAGGACGACAATGCCGGGCCAAAGGTAATCATTGCGGCCTATGACCCGGACCAGCACAGCTATGGCCAGCACGCCAGTATCGATGGCAACAACGAACACACCCCGATAGTAACACCGGGCGACAACGGCCAGTACGATCCCAGCACGCAGATTCTCTTCAGGGTGTACCTTGATAACTATTCAGACACCACAGTGGAAGATATCTACGTTACTGTGGAGATTAACGGAGTCCAGTGGCCGGACCCGGTAAAAATTCCGGCTGGTTCAGATTTCGGGATACTTGCTGTGGACAAGATAGCCTGGGAACACGGCTACAAGTACCAGTATGTAACCGCCACCGTAACCGAGGTGCGCGGTAACGAATCCTACATCGGCGGCACCACCTATGCCACGGCCGAAGTAAGCACATGGACAAACAACACTGACCCGTGGACCAGCCTGAGCCTTGAGAATATCACCACTGACAACGGAACGCCCACCAACTCGGCAAAAGAAGGAAGCAGCGCCGAATTCAAGGTGAATATCCGGGGGAACGGCACCCATGGCATGTATCATGACAAGGGCAGTGATGGTAATGCGGACGGCATCATAGATGCAGGCGCGGAACTCAATATAACTCTGGAACTCAAGGCGCTTACCGGCGACGGGCGCCGCCCGGCCGATCCAACTGCCGACTTCGGTCTGGGACCGGATAGCGATAGTGCGCTGGCCGCCTTCAAAGCCGCCAACTCAAACTGGCTGGCCGCCAATGACGGCAAGTACGAAATATCCTGGAACCCCAGCACCGGACTGTTGACCATCACCCTGAAAGAAGGCTTCCAGTATACCAATACAGATAACCGGGGCGGTTACATCACCTTCAAGCTGCCCATGCATGCGGACGGCACGCCGGAAGGCGACGAGCATTACTCGATAGGGCTGGTCAATAACAGCAGTAACTCCAATACTTATGTCCACCAGCGCCCCATTGACATGGAAATTGAGGATGCCGAACATCCGGAAATAACCCTCAGCACCAATACCAATGATCACACAATCACCGAGGGCGCGGCAGGCTCGGATCAGCTCTATCTGCGTATCGAGCTGAATACGGAGATATACGAGGACTTCACAATAGACTTTGCATGGCGCGGCATGGGCAACCCCGGCGATCCCGGCTATGCCACTCCGGGCGTGGATTTTATCCCGCCTCCGTCCAGCATTACCTTTATCGGCGGCATCTACAAAGAAGACGGCACCCTGAAAGAAGGCTGGAAAACCGGAACCTCGGCAGATGGCAAACCCTGCTGGTATTACGAAGTGCCCATCAGCGTGCCGGACGACAAAAGCTCCGAACCGGATGAAGTATTCGAAGTCTGGGTGGACAATGTACACGGCGGCAACCTCACCATCAAAACAGATGAGAGCCATTCGCTAAAAGTCACCGTCAAGGATGACGGTCTTAGCGGCCCGCTGGTCTACTTTGACCCGGACAACCTTACAATGGACTTTATCGAGGGCTCCGGAAGCGTCTCTTTTGAAGTGATCATGGACAAACCCGCCATTGAGCCTGTCTATGTCTGGATACGCATATCCGGCGATGGACTAAACCCGGCAGATGGCGATGATTTCAATTTCACAAACGTAAACGGCTTTATCCAGTCGAATGAAGCATTGCCGGGCGAACTGTCGCATAGCAATGGCTACTATATAAAAGTGGAGATGCCCACCGGAACCGCCCAGAAAAACGTGACCCTCACGGATTTGATCGACAACGACACCATCACCGAAGGCTCGGAAGGCCTCCAGTTCGAAATTGTGCATGTGGAAGGCGGCGAAGCGCGCATCAAGGACGGAACCGGCGTGAATAACGGCGGTAGCGACAACCACAGCGTAATCAAGGGTACCATTACCGATGACGGAGACGGCCCGCCAATAGGCGTTACCATCGTAACCGGCTCCAGCACTACTACCCAGACAACAACGGTGCAAGAATCAGATGCGGCTGTTTCCGGCAGCGAGCCGGAGATTACCTTCCGCTTCTATATTGACACGCCTTCTGCCACAGCGGAACAGGATATTTCCGTAACCTTCAGCATCACCGGGCTGGATGGCAAGGACCTGGGCAAGATGATCGACCTTAATCAACTGCCCTCAAACATCGCCCCCAACACAGACGGCACCTTCACTATCACCATTCCCAAGGATAGCAGCGAGGTAGAGTTCACGCTCAAGGGCATCATTGACGATGACTGGGACGAAGGCGACCAGCGCTTCCAGATCAAGATAGTTGATGTGAAAAACAACGAGGCCACAATCGGTAGCAACTCCACAGCCACAGTCACCATCGAAGATGATGACCACGCGCCGGAAGCCAACACGGACAAGGTCATCATGATGGTTGGCAGCAAGGGTACCGGTCAGGGCACAGTTGATGCCAACGTGCTGGAAAACGATACGGACGCAGACATAGCCTCTAAAGGCGACGACTTGCGCGTCAAGGAAGAAACCAACGGGCGCGGCTCATACGGTAGCTATACTATCGGGCCGGACGGTGAGTTCGTTTATGTTCTGGACGACGCCTCCAGCAACAGTTCCGTCAACCGCCTGAGCGACGGTCAGGTGCTGGAAGACGCCATCTTCTATGAAGTGGCCGATCACAACAACAAGACCAATTGCCCGGAAGACGGCTGGAACCCGGAAACAGGACTGGTGGAAGTCAATGTGGTAGCCACCGGCGACCTCAGCAACAGCGCCTATGACCACATCTTTGGCGGCGCCGGCTACCATGACAGCAATGAGCGCATAGTTGGCTCGGTTAATGATGATGTCATAGACGGACGCGGCGGCGCAGACAAAATCAGCGGCGGCGACGGCGATGACACCATCTACGTTTACTCGGACGGCAAAGGCATTCTGAAAGGCGACGCAGGTGACGATACATTCATCCTTTATCCGCCATCAATGCTGGGGGGCGGCGACTCTGCCAATGAACTGCTGCTTTCGGACTACATCAGCGCCAACGGCTCTATTGACGGCGGCACCGGCACCAACACCATCAAGGTAAAAGGCAAGGACATGGTGCTGGATACCACCGGTTACACCGGCAGCAGCATCAAGCAAATTCAAGTCATCGACATCAACAGCGAATGGACGGAAAGTTCATCAACAGAGCCGAACCACATCATACTCGATGCAGCTGCCATGAAGGATCTGGCGCAGCAAAACGGCGGCGCGGCAATCCGCATTGACGGCGGCAAGTCTGATACCTTCACCCTCTCCGGCGCTCCCGACGACTGGCAACGCACCGGCACAGACGGCGAATACGTTGTCTACCGGCACAGCAGCGGCGCAGAAGTGCTGGTGCATCAGGATCTCTCTATGCTTTATGGTGGGGCTACCACTGGTGATGACACCATAGACGCAAGCAGCGATTCCGACCCGGCCATACCCGGCTCCAACCTGAGTATTCACGCCGACGACGGTGACGATACAGTTACAGGCGGCAGCGGTAATGACTTTATCTACGGCGAGGCCGGTAACGATCACCTGTACGGCGGCGACGGAAACGACCACCTCTATGGCGGTGACGGAAACGACACCCTTGAGGGCGGCACCGGCAATGACTACCTTTACGGTGGTAATGGTGACGACACCCTTTTGGGCGGCGCAGGTAACGATGTCCTCATTGGCGGGGACGGAGACGACCTGCTCATAGGCGGTGACGGAGTGGACAACCTTTCCGGCGGCGCTGGCAACGATACCCTGTATGTGGACGCTGAGGACATCCTGAACGGTGGAGAAGGCAACGATACCTTCCTGCTCGGGCTTGACGCAACAGGCACCGAAGCAACCGACACCACCTTCACCGCTTCGGACTTATTCCGCATCGATGGCGGCGCTGACGAGGATACGCTTAAACTGGAAGGAACCCGCAACACACTCGACCTTACGGGACTAAGCGCCGGCAAGCTTACAAGCGTGGAAGTAATCGACCTTGGCGACTCAACCGATGGCAACAGCCTGCTCATAAGCAAGGACGCGCTCGCAGCAATTACCGGCCGGGAGACTGACAATCTGCTGGTTATCAAAGGCGGCGCTGGCGACAGCTTCAGCTTTGCGGACACGGGCTGGCAGTATGACGGCGTTGTGGACGACAACTACCACAAATACCACAACGGCAATCAGGTCATTCACGTTCATGAGGACGTAAAACACACGATTACCGGAACCTCCGGGGCGGATAGCCTGGAATCCAGAACCGCCACCACGCACATCGATGCCGGGGACGGAAAAGACACAATCACCCTCTACGCCGCCCAGGGCAACAGCGGTGACATTAGTAATGCCGACTTCGGCAGCATCAACGGCGGCATGGGTGAAGACACCCTCAAGCTTGGCGGCACAGGCGCAAATCTGGATCTCAGTTCGCTTGGCAGCGGCAAAATATCCGGCATCGAAATTATCGACCTGTCCGGCTCCACCGGTAACAACTCGCTCACCCTTGATGAAGCAAGCCTTGCGGACATGGGGCTGGGCGAATTGACCGTAAAGGCGGGAGCGACGGACAGCATCGTGCTGGACGGAGCCTGGCGCTTTGACGGAACGCACTACGTATGCGGCACCAGCCCAACAGAATACAAGGTCAAAGTTGACGGAGCCGCCCCGGTAAGCATTACCGGCGATGGTTCCACCCCCATTGTTCTGGATGGCGACTGGGTTTACCAGAACGGCAGCTTCACGGATGGAACCCGCCAGATAAACGTAGCTGCGGGGCAAAACGTGCACATCACCGGCAACAGCGGCCCTGTCGAGCTGCAAGGCGACTGGAGCAGCAGCACACCCGGCGAGTTTACCGCTTCCGGCTGCCCCACTATTGTTGTTGAAGGCACCTCTATCGTGCAGGTCAACCATGCCGATGGCAGCCATACCCTTTACGGCGGCTCAGGCGGCGATGCCCTTGATCTTGGTGCCGGCGTCAACGGTTCCATCAAAGGCGGTGCCGGCAACGACACCCTTGTCTGGCACAGCGATGCAATCTGCGCGCTCATTGACGGCGGGGACGATGACGACACCCTCACCCTTGGCGATACAGGCGCAAGCCTTGACCTCAGCGCCGGGCAAAACAACATCTTCAACAGCATCGAGGTTATAGACCTTGTAGCCTCGGATGGCGCCAACACCCTGACCCTCGATGCAACAGCCGTAAACAACCTGAATAGTGCCGGGGCTGTCACAGTCAAAGGCGATGCAAACGACACGGTGGTACTCAGCGGCGACTGGAGCTACAACAGCGCCACCCAGCAGTTTGAATGCAGCGGCAAGACAGTGATGCTTGACGGCAACGCCACAGTGCGGCTGGAAAACGTTACAGGCACAATACAGCTGGCCGGAGACTGGACCCAGAACACCGACGGCACTTTCAGCCTTGGTGCGCTTACCCTGAGCGTTCCCGCCGGGGCGGTGGTGCAGGTGGCATTGAGCAACGGCACTACAGCCATCTACAGCGGCAGCGCAGACACTACACTGGATCTGGGCGCAGGCGTGAATGGAGCGCTGAAAGGCGGAAGCGGCAGCGACACTCTCGTCTGGCACAGCGGCTCCACCTACTCAGCCATTGACGGCGGCAGCGGTGAAGATACGCTGGTGCTTGGCGGCACAGGGGCCGGGCTGGACCTTAGCGGAGCTGGCAGCGACATTTTCAGCAATATCGAAAAAATCGACCTGATCGCTTCCGTCGGCGGCAACAATCTTGTACTGGACGCAGCCGCTGTTGGCGCGCTCAATTCAACCGAAAAACAACTGGCCATCAGCGCCGATTCTTCCGACAGCATCACCCTGAATGGAAACTGGCAGGTTGATGACACCAGCCTTGTGCTTGGCGACAAGGTTATTCTGGTAGAAGGCGGCGTTACCGTCAACATTACCGGCAACGGCACAGATCCGATTATTCTGGAAGGCGACTGGAGCCTTAGCGGCGGCAAGTTCATCAGTTCCGGACATGACTTTGATGTGCAGGTCCCGGCAGATGCCGTGGTTCAGGTGAAAAACGGCGATGACCTCGATATCTACGGCGGCACAGGAGCAGACAGCATCAGCCTTGATGCCTCCGCTGTTGATGGAGATCTTTATATCGCGTCCGGTGCCGGGGCAGATACCATCACGCTGGGCGCAGACTTCGCAGGCGGCAGCGTAAGCATCGATTCCGGTGATGATGGCGATACCATCACCATCGGCGCAGGCTTTGCCGGAAGCTCCCTCAGCATCAACTCGGGCGCGGGCGGCGATATCATCGATGTCCTTGGGGTTGCCGGAAGCTTTAACGGCAGCATAACCATTGATGCAGGCGCGGATAACGATACCGTGTACTGGCGCCAGGCGCTCTCGTCCAGCTACACGTCCATAAACGGCGGCAGCGGATTTGATACGCTCGAACTGCTGGATGACGGCAATGGTTCAATCGACCTTACCGGCATAACCAGCATCAGCGGATTTGAAGAAATAAACCTGAACGGAGCTGACCTGACCATTGACGCGGCTGCCCTGAAAAATATGGGTTCGCCAAGCGGCGGCACTATGGCCATTACAATCAACGGAACCGGCTCTGAAGCACTAAGCCTTGCAGATTACGGCAACTGGAACGAGATGACCGCCGGTTCTTATTATACCCAGACAATCGACGGTATCGAGGTACAGTTAACCTTGCTGCAAATAACCGGCGTTACCGGGTAAATACGCAATCATTCAAATAGCGAGAGCCTTTGCCATACCTGTATGGCAAAGGCTCTTGATGTTCTGGGGACTGTTTCTGAATAAGGATTTTCGTTCTCTGGCAAGGAATGCGGATTCTGGGCGAAGCAAAGTGTATCAAGACATATATGAGCTTCGCACCATGAGCTTAGCACAGGATGATCCTGCTTGAAGCGGGCACAACCAGAAGGCGAAAATGCAATTTAGAGACGACACCTACCGTATGAGTTCCGGCAAAAAAAGCACCGCATTGGGAAAAAGCAGCATCAGCAGGATGCAGACAAAAAACGCCGGCATAAAAGACAGCGTACCGCGAAACACGTTCCCCAAAGAAATCCTGCCCATAGAGGCCACAACATACGCAGAAGCGCCCACCGGAGGCGTGATGGCTCCCAGGGTTGTCACAACCAGCAGCACCAGACAAAACCAGATTGGATCATACCCCAGTCCGCACACCAGCGGGAAAAATATCGGGATAGTTATGAGCAGCAGGGCCAGCGCGTCCATACACGCGTCTAGTCCCGCCAACGATAGACGAGCTTAATAAACTCGTAGAGCATGCAGCCCCGCATATACAGCGGATTGTTATTATCGGCGCAAACATGGGAGTACGAATTGGCGAGTCTGAACTTTTAGCCTTGCGGTGGAGTCAACACGTAGATTTAACCTTGGGTGTTTTACGGATTGATACCAGCCGTAAAAATCAAAATGCACCTTGGCGCGAAATTCCTATAAGGGATGGGCTACTTGAAACATTCAGGCAATGGAAGGATACAGATACACAGGCCGGGGTGGATTTCCTTATCAATTACAAAGGCAACCCTGTTGCAGACTTTAAAAAAGCATGGCACGCCACGCTAAAAAGAGCGGGGATTAATAGACGAATTCGCCCTTACGATCTGCGCCATGCCTTTGCTACACAGCTTATATCCTCCGGCGAAGCTGATATAGGAACCGTGGCTGAACTTATGGGGCATAGCTCCCCTGCTATGCTTTTCAAAACCTATCAACACGTCCTTAGTAAACAAAAAAAGAAGGCAGTGGAGAGCCTGCCCATAATTCAAACATGTGACAAACCACATGTGCCAAATAAAAACGACCTACAATAAATATTGTAGGTCGTTGATTTTACTGGAGCGGGAAACGGGATTTGAACCCGCAACTTTCAGCTTGGGAAGCTGACGCTCTACCGTTGAACTATTCCCGCGTTGTGGTGATAACCGGCTAATACTAAACCGGTTTTACTCTCAGCTTTTATGCTGCCGTATTTTTTTGCCGTAAGCGTTATTCACGCAAACGTGCTGCCTGAACGGCGAAATGAAAACTAGTCCAAAGCGCTAACTGCGTCAAGATATTACTGCTGGACCCGGTTCACCGGCACCAGCACATCAAAACGGCCGTTATTGTTGTTCTCCAAAAAGCGCTCGTCATAATGCTCAAAGCAGGGAGCGCACCGGAAAACATACTCGTTCTGGTTGGGGAGCCACTTGCGGTAAATGTATTCGTACGCATCGCCAAGCTGCGCCAACGAAGGAACGGTACAGGCAGCATAGGTAGATGAAGCTACGTTAAGGCGCTCCATACCCTGCGGCAGCTCTTTTGATGCCGGATAGGGCAGCATGGCCCAGTAATCAAAAATATCGTTATCCATGTCCACCATTGTGGAAGCCCCGAACGACTCGCTCAGGCAGATTTCGCCCGGCTTGCCCAAAAGCTCGCCCATGCGCGGGCAAAAGCGTTCCCAAAGCTGCGGGCACTCCATAAAGGCCTTGCCCATGGTGGTGCGCACGCGTATCCCGGCCAGCTCAAATGCAGGCAGCTCAATAATGGAAAGTTCCGGAAACATGGCAACGTCAAAAGACTGCTCAAGAATCCTGATCATGACTTAATCCGTAAAGTATTGTATAATGGAAGGGAAAAATTGGAGCGGGAGACGGGATTTGAACCCGCGACTTCAACCTTGGCAAGGTTGCACTCTACCACTGAGTTACTCCCGCTTAAGTCTGGAGGCGGCACCCAGATTTGAACTGGGGGTGAAGGTTTTGCAGACCTCTGCCTTACCACTTGGCCATGCCGCCAAAACAAGCGTAGAAAGAAATTGGAGCGGGAGACGGGATTTGAACCCGCGACTTCAACCTTGGCAAGGTTGCACTCTACCACTGAGTTACTCCCGCTCAGCGAGGAGTAGGTTTAGACAAATATGCCCAATGTGTCAACAAGAATATTTTTTATTTTTTTCTCTTTACTTTTGCTGCTAATTTGATTTAACTCTACCGTTTCATGGGATAGGCACATAAAGCCGCAAAACGCTGTAAATACGCCATTCCCAGGAGGGCACTATATGGAACAGAAAGATATAGAATTCTTCAAGAATCTCTTGAATGATATGCTGCAAGAGGCACTGAAACAGTCCGACAGCACCATTGAGGACATGACTGACAGTAACGAGCTGTGCGCAGACCCTGCGGACCGCGCCACTGTTGAGTCTGACCGCGCCTTCACCCTGCGTATACGCGACCGTGAACGCAAGCTCATCAAAAAAATCAACTCCGCGCTGGCCCGCATCGAAGACGGCTCCTATGGCGTCTGCGATGATTGCGGCGAAGAGATCGGCGTGCCGCGCCTGAAAGCCCGCCCGGTCACCAAGCTGTGCATCAACTGCAAGGCCAAGCAGGAAGAAGATGAACAGTTGCGCGGCGACTAGCCCAAAATAAACCTGAAAATTAAAAGGCAAGGAAGCGGAGCTTTTTTGCCTTTTTTATTTATCTGCGGCCACGCGCAATTGCGCCAACCAGCCTTGCCGCCAACGCGCCAAACGCGCTGCCCAAAACCGTGCCCGCACGGCGAAGTCATCAGGATATCACGATGGACTCCCATGTATTTCGCATCCTTGCCCTTGAGCTGAAAAAATACCTGCATGGCGCAAGGGTCGAAAAAATCCACTCCCCGGCTCCGGGCCTGCTGAGCATTACAGTGTACGGACACGGGCTCAAGCGCGTTCTGGTCATGCGCCACAGCAGGCTTTACAATCACGGCTTGGGGCAAGTGGTGCCGCTCAAAGGCGAAAGACAGTCTCCTGCCCTTTATCTGAGCCAGCGCAAGCTGCCAAATCCGGAAAAGCCCTCAACGCTGGTCATGACCCTGCGCAAGTATCTTTCCGGCAAAAGGCTGGGGGCCGCCACCATTGACTGGCTGAACCGGCGTATTTTTCTGCCAGTACCGCAACTCTCCCCTGTTTCCAAATCGCCGTTTCCCATCTGGCTTTGCCTTGATCTGCAAAACGGCCCGCGCATCCTGAAAGAACTGCCGGAATACGCTATTTCCGACGAGTCACCCCGGCCAGTCCAACCAGTCCTGTCAGTTCCTCCAATCCAGCCTGCTCAGCCAGCCCAGCCTGCGCAGACAGTTCAGGAGCAAAATCTAGCTCCACTGGCGATTCCGCGCTGGCCCGACTTTGGGCTGCTGGCCCCCGACCATGTGAGCGGGCTGCAAAACCGCGAATTATGGCAGGCCTACCCGGTCCTGACCCCCGCCCTACGCAAGACTCTGGCCTGCCTTGAGCCGCTGGAAGCCGCCGCACTACTGGCGGATCTGGAGTACGAGGCAGAACGGGAACAAGGCGCTCTCTATCTTTATGAATTCGCAGGCAAGCCGCACATGCTCTCGGCCTGGCCCCTGCCGCCGGAACTGGCGGAAGATTTGACGGAAATAAATCCGGATACCGCAATAAGTCCGGATACCGCTACCCATGAAGTCAAGGAAACACCTGAACTAGCTGACTCTGAACAAACTGACAGCGAACCGAAGCGCGGGACAGAACTGGAGTCAGCTTCTGAGCCGGCTTCTGAATATGACGGCAGTCAGCCTTATTTTGCGCAGCCTGACACCAGACCAGAACTTAACGGGCTGGAAGCCGCCAGACTGGTTTACGAGCCTCAGGTACTTGCCTCGCTGGGGGCAGACGCCAGAAAAGCGGACCAACAGGCCACTTCCTCTGAAAAAAGACGGCTGACCAAAGCTTTACAAAAACTCGAACAGGAAGAAGAACGCCTGCGCAAGCTGGCTGCCCTGCGCGAAGATGCCAAGCAGATTCAAGGCGCACTCTGGCAATACAGTCCGGATGCAAGGCTAGCATCCATCAAGATTGAAGAGCCTGTGGACGGTCAAACTAATGCATGTTCGCATGAAATCATGCTGGATCCGCTGAAAACCCTACGCGAAAATATGGCCTGGCTGTTCAAGCAGTCAGATCGCGGCGAGCGCGGATTGGCCTTTCTTAAAAAGCGACGCAACGATTTGGAAGCAGAACTGGATCTGGTGGAAAACGGACTGGGCGGCATAGTGCCGGGCGGCCTGCACACTAATTTTGCAGGACGTCCCACACTGGGCCAAAAGGCTTCTAAAAGCGACAAATCAAGCCGGGGTAAATCAGGCGGCCAGACATCGCAAAAAGCCTCTTACGGGCAAGCAGGACAGCCACAAGTCGGCTCTGGCGGCAAGCATGCAGACAAAACGGGCAAGGGCAAACAGCAGAACCTTGCACGACTGGTTCAACGCTTTACCTCCTCAGATGGTTTCACCATTCTGCGCGGGCGCAGCGCGGAAGGCAACTGGGCACTGCTCAAGCTTGTGCAGCCGCATGACATCTGGCTGCACGTTGAGGGAGGCCCAAGCGCGCACGTTGTTATCCGGCGCGAACACCTCGGGCAGGATATCCCCCGCCGCACCATGCTGGAAGCGGGAACACTGTCCGCAGTAAAAAGCTGGCGTAAAAACGATTCCAAAGCCGAAATAATCTGCGCTCTGGTCAAGGACGTGCGTCCGGTCAAAGGCGGACATCCCGGATCAGTACTGGTGGATAAAATAATGGAAGGCTTTGTGGTGAGTGTTGAGCCAGAACTTGAAAACAGCCTTGCGGCAACGCGCGACTAGCATCAGATTCGGCAGGTGCCGGAACGGGTACGTTTAGAGCAGCGCCCGGGCAGCAGGGCTACATCAATGCATGCGGTTGTAGATAGTACGCCCCAGCCTTTTCATGATGCCGGTATTGGGAGTGCGCTTGAGCGGTGAGGGCAGCATGGCGGCAAGACTGGCGGACTGCCACTTGTTCAGGCGCGCGGCTGAAACGCCGAAATAGTGACGGGCGGCAGCTTCCGCGCCGAATACCCCATCGCCCCACTCCACCACATTCAGATAAATTTCAAGGATACGGTCCTTATCCAGCTCCATCTCCAGACGCATGGTCAGCACTGCTTCCTGAAGCTTGCGGGTAATACTCTTTTCCGGCGACAGCCATAGGTTTTTGGCAAGCTGCTGGCTGATGGTGCTGCCCCCGGCAGAAAGACGACGCTTGGCAAGGTTGGTCATAAAGGCATCCCGAATGCCCTCCCAGTCAAAGCCGTTGTGCTTGCGAAACTTGTTATCCTCTGCCACCACCACGGCCTGTTGCAGGTGGGGCGAAATCTGCTTGAGGCTTTTCCAGCTCCATTGCAGCTTCACATCTTTACCGGCCTCTTTCCACTGCTCTTTACGGTACTCGATAAAGGCGGTGCTTTCCGGATTTTCCTTCACCAGACTGCCCACCGGGGGCCAGACCAGATAGCGCCCCACAATACAGCCGTAGCCGATAATCACCGCCAGAAGGCAAAAGACTATCGGCCTGCGTTTGGCGAAAGAAAGAAATTTTTTCATATCAGCCCAAAAATAACAGCGCTAAGACATTAAAAGCGTCCGGCAGCAGTGGTTGCAGCAATTATTCCAGATGATTGCCCGTCTGGAAGCGTCACCCGTGATCATCTTGCGTCAAAAAATCAAAAGCTGCTTCCGCAAAGCGAACCAAGAGTGAAACGTTCTAAAAACATAAATCAGCAAGCCATGTAAAGTAAAAACAAATTTAAAATCAGGCGTGTCCGGTTATTCATTAATGTAAAAACAACAAAAAACGGTAACGCTTTTTGCCTGAACACCACCGCGGATGAACAGGCCAAGCATACCAGAAAGATTACCTGCCCACACTATAGTATTTTCGCTTTAAAATACCCATTCAAAGTCGGTAACAACCTAACGCAATCATCTGACGGCAAGAACAAAAAGACAAATACATGCATGGCTCCTGCACAATTCCAAGGTAAAGACGCCCTATAGGCCATAAACGCGAGGAGGAGAGGAACCCTTCTCAAAAAGGGTCCCTCTCCTCCATAATTACTCCGGGCAAAGACTAACGTCTGATGGCACTCAAGCCCATCTGCGCAATCTCACTGGCACCGCCGCTCTCGCATTCACGGCGCTCAGTCCGGTTTCTACTTAATCTGATTAACCTTCCACAACGCCGATGCGTTCAGCGATCTTCTTGGCTGCGGTGCGGCCAGCGCCCATTGCCAGAATAACCGTGGCTGCGCCGGTAACGATGTCGCCGCCAGCGTACACGCCGGGGATGGATGTTTCGTTGTTTTCATCAACTTCAATGTAACCGCGCTTGTTCAGCTTCAGTTCGGGAGTTTCTTCCAGAAGCACGCGGTTGGCTCTGGTGCCGAGGGCGATAACAGCCAGATCGGTTTCCAGATACTGGGTCTTGCCTTCAACAGCCTTGGGGCTGCGGCGGCCGGAAGCGTCAGGCTCGCCAAGTTCCATAACCTGAAGGGTAACGCCCTTGAGGTTGCCGTTTTCGTCGCCGTGGAACTCCAGCGGAGCCACGAGCTCGGTCAGAATCACGCCTTCTTCCTCAGCATGTTCCAGCTCTTCGCGGCGTGCAGGCATTTCAGCCTTGGTGCGGCGGTAAACGATGCGAACGCTTTCAGCGCCCATGCGCAGAGCCCAGCGTGCAGCGTCCATAGCCACGTTGCCTGCGCCGTAAACGGTTACGTTACGGCCCTTGTAGGCGGGCGTGTCGAAGTTGGGGAAGTCGTAGCCACGGCCAAGGTTGATACGGGTCAGGTATTCGTTGGCCGAAAGCACGCCGTTCAGGTTTTCGCCCGGAACGTTGAAGAAGATGGGGAGGCCAGCGCCAACGCCGACAAAGATGGCCTTGTAGCCCTGATCAAACAGGTCTTTGATGCCGATGGTCTTGCCGCCAACCCAGTTGGTCTTGAACTCAACGCCCAGCTCGCCAAGCGCGGCCAGTTCCTTGTGAACAACGCCCTGCTTGGGCAGACGGAACTCGGGAATACCGTAAACAAGCACACCGCCCATTTCGTGCAGGGCTTCAAATACGGTAACCTTCACACCGCGTGCGGCCAGATAACCGGCCACGGTGATGGAAGCAGGACCGCCGCCGATGCAGGCCACTTTCGCGTCCGGCTGGGTGAGACGGCAGGTGATTTCGCCCATCTGGTTACAGGCGTCCAGAGCGATAAAGTGGTCAGCCACAAAGCGTTCCATACGCCCGATGGCAACAGCTTCGCCCTTTTTGCCCAGAATGCAGGAGCCTTCGCACTGATGCTCCTGCGGGCAAACGCGACCGCAGATAGCCGGAAGGCTGTTGGTGCTCTTGATGACGCGGAAAGCTTCCTCAAGGTTGCCTTCTGCCAGAGCGCCAACAAACTGCGGAATCGGTACTTCAACCGGGCAGCCGCTCACACAGAGGGGCTTTTTGCACTTGAGGCAGCGCTTGGCTTCGGAAACAGCTTCTTCAAGGCTGTAGCCAAGGGCCACTTCTTCATAGTTCTTGATACGCGCGGCATGGTCCTGGCAGCGCATTTCCACGCGGCCTTTGGCCTTTTCGATGGATGATACGTTTACGATGTTACTCATTGTTCTGGCACCTGCAGTAGTTGTCGTACGAAACCTTTTCCTCGGCCTTGAGCGAGGCAAGCCGCTGCCGCAGTTCATCAAAGTCGACGAGGTTCCCGTCAAATTCGGGGCCGTCCACGCAGGTGAACTTGGTTTCGCCGCCAATGGAAACGCGGCAGGCGCCGCACATGCCGATGCCGTCAACCATCATGGAGTTGAGGCTGACAGTGGTTTTTACGCCAAAAGGCTTAACGGTGTTAACCACAGCGCTCATCATGGGAACCGGGCCGATGGCCACAACTTCCTTGACGTTCTTGTCTTCGCGCAGGCGGTTTTCCAGAACTTCGGTCACAAGACCCTTGTGCCCGACGGTGCCGTCATCGGTAGCGATGAGCACTTCAGGGCAGAAGGACTGCAACTCGTCGCAGAACAGCAGCAGATCTTTGCTGCGCGCGCCGATAACGGCTACGACGTGGTTGCCTGCTTCATGGTGACCCTTGGCGATATGGTGCATGGCAGCAATGCCGGTGCCGCCGCCAACGCAAACCACGGTGCCGACTTTTTCGATATGCGTGGCTTTGCCCAGAGGTCCGCAAAGGTCGAAAATGCTTTCGCCTTCTTTCATGTTATTGAGCACGGCGGTGCTTTTGCCCATGACAAGAAACACGATACTGACGGTACCGGCTTTCTTGTCAACGTCAGCGATGGTCAGGGGAAAACGTTCGCCCTGTTCGCTTACGCGCAAAATCACGAAGTTGCCCGGCTTGGCTGTGGCGGCGATTTGCGGCGCCTCCAGAACCATAAGGCTGGTTCTGCCAGGAATAAGCTCCTTCTTCTTGACAATTTTAGATGGCATTTGGCAGCTCTCCACATTAGGGGTGATGGCACATGGAAAAATTCTCAATCAGACAGAAAAGAAAAATTATGCGAAAGGCCCATCCTGCGTATGTTTACGGCGTTATTATGCCGCAAACAGAACAAGGACGCGCCACCCACCACATAGGGAAGGCACTGGAGATGCCGGATATGCTATTTTTCTGATACTGCCCGAAGGAAGACCGTTGCGCCGATACGCCCTGAGATAAAAATAAGACCCACACACCGCTGGGGCTACAGCCCTGCGGCGCACCACAACACCACGCCTCAGTACGGTTACACCGTACCGTGAGAATTTAATCACAAGCTTCCGCTAAATACAAGTGCTTTCTGAGGCATGGCGCGGAGATAGAACGAAACAGGCCGTGCGTAAACTGGTCGCACGGCCTGACAGATTGCCATCTGGGGCGGTATTTCAAGCATTGCCACTTTGCAAAAATGCAAACTCAAAAAAGTAAAATATTCCTAAAAACAGAAATGCCTAAAAACCAAAATGAACTGCACGCGCTGTTTCCCGGTATTCAGTATCGACCAGCCCGGCGCTCCACAAGTGGTTTTGCACCTTCCACCAGTTCATGTCCGGCAGAACTCTGGCAGCACGGCGCACGGCGGCTGCCAGCTCCGCATCACGCATGGACTTTGCCTTCAGGGTACCCAGCACTACAGTCTCCAGAAGTTCCATGCAGCGCAGTTTGTGGTTGTAGGTGAGATTGCCTCTCCGCATTATTCCGGCGGCTACATCCACAACATCAACAGTGCCAAGCTTTTGGGTAATACGCGTATCCACCTGAAAAAAGCAGGCCAGTGGCAGGTAGGTCAAAAGCTCCATCCAGAGCGGCTCGGCATTCTGCGTCTCCTGCGCCTCTTCGATGCGCCCAAGGTTTGATACACAATGGGCCAGCGCCAGCGCGTCCTTGCCCGCGTCATCGCGGGTTGTGCTGGCAAGCAGGCGTATGTTCAGGAAGTCTTGCAGGTGGCGCGCAAGCTCATGGCTCCCGCGGCTAAGGGACAGCCCATCGCCAAAGACGGCCGTGAGCGACGAGATACCTATGAGCGCCCGACTCTCCAGCGGATTATCAGCCACAAACGGCAAAAAGCCGGACCAGTCGCAATGCTCCCCGGTTCTGGCCTCGGTATGCATGACTTCGGCCTTGCCCGCGACCTTGCCGTGTCCCGGCAGTTCAAAATCATACAGCCGTACCTTGATGGACGGGTAGCTCATGGTGACTTCGCCGGACATGCTGCAACCGGCGGCATCGTGCTGCCTGCGTGGGAGAGAGCCGGAGCAGTAGGCGTCCAGATAAGCGAACAGGCAAAGGCTGGAATAGTCCTGCTGGCTGGGCAGTACCCTCTTTTCAAAAATACGCTTGCCGCTGCCCTCTTCCGGCTTGTTCGAACGTGCTTCTTCGAGCATTTTTTCAAGTTCTGCGGTAATATCAGGCCCGCCGGTAAGAGTGCATAACTGCATGGCACGCAGGGCAAAGCTCATGGACTTTACCGGCTCGATTCTGGAAATATCATCAAAAAACCAGGCGCAACTGGCAAAAGAGGCCAAAGCCCCCTCCTGCATATGCAGCAGGCGCCAGGCAATTTTCTCCTTGCCCCTGCGCACATGCAGCCTGACAAAGTCCTTGCCGGTGTCCGGATTGGCAAGCACCTTGCCAAAATCCAGCAAAGCCGCTTCCGGATCATTGAAGACCGCTTTGCCTGCCTCAAAATAATGCGCATCAAGCACTTCTTTAAGGCGATTCAGTCCGTTGCGTAACGGCTTGCGCCATTTCTGGTTCCAGCCGTCATGCCCGCCGGTGGAACAGCCGCAATCGTCACGCCAGCGCTCAATGCCGTGCGCACAACTCCATGATGAAGGCTCGTGCAGCAGTACGCGGTGTTCGGCTGGATGCCCGGCCAGATAAGCGGCGAAGTTGGTAAGCTCAACATTGTCACGCGCGGTCATGCCCTGCGCCAGAACATAAGCCAGCGACATCTCCCCAAACTTGAAGTGATGCCCATAGGTCTCGCCATCCGTCGCCATGCACATGATACCGTCATCGCCTGCCGTTTCCGCCGCGCTTTGGGCAAAACGCCGCCAAAAGCGTTCGCCGTCGGCCAGAAGCCCCTCAAATGCTACGGACTGGGCCAGACTGCCGTGATAGAAAAACACTGCGATGCTCTTGCCGGAGGGCAAATCCACCCGATACGGCCTGCTGATATCCAGACTACCGGCATCCACAGCCCAAAAGCCAGGCGGAAGTCCGGTGTTGCCAGCGTTATGAGCGTCAGCGGTGTTATCCTGCTGCTCTGCACTGCCAGCGCCACTAGCACTACTGCCTGCATTATCTGTTTTGCCAGCACTACCGGAGACGTTCTGCGCGACTTCCGCGCTTTCTCCTGCTCTACCTGACGGTTCAGCCACCGCCCGGGCCTGATGGGGCGAGAGGGTCACAAACTTCACGCCTTCCGCAGCCAGAACTTCAAGCGTGTCAGTATCAACAGCGCACTCGGAAAGCCACATGCCCTCGGCTTCGCGCCCGAAACGCGCTCTAAAATCATCCAGAGCCCAGCGGATTTCGATCCGTTTGTCCAGTTCGGAGGCCAGCGGCATGATCACATGATGGTAAACCTGCGCCATGGCGTTGCCGTGGCCCCAGCGCTCAAGGCTGCGGCGGTCGGCCTCGCGGATGCGCTCCAGCACTTCCGGGGCCTCGCGCTCCATCCACAGGGCAAGGGTCGGGCCGATATTAAAGCTGATCCATTCGTAACAGTTTACAATATCAAGAATATGCCCCTGCTCGTCCAGACGGCGTGCCCAAGCCAGCGGCCCGTAGCTTTCATTGGTAATGCGCTCGTTCCAGTGCCGCGCGGGGGCGGCGCTGGCCTCGCTGAATATCCTGCCGAGCCAGGGATCTTCTCTGGGCGGCTGGTAAAAATGACCGTGGATGCAGGTTTTGATGCTCATGAGTCCTCCGGATGCTTAACTATAGCGCGGACTCATTTTTTTATCCATACACAGGCAATGAGAAAGAAATGAAAGATCTTTGCAAACCGGCATCTTCCTCTTTTGCCCGCGCCACATGCTCGCCGGATGATTCACTATCGCTTTGTCCTCGCGCTTGCCAACACCGCAGCGCCAACGCTCGCCCGGAGGGTTCATGCTCTGCGTCAACACCGCAGGCAACCAGACATCCAAACCAGCGAAAATATAAGCACCCAGCCGCTTGATAGCCCTCAAGCCCCTTGCAAAGATCGTTGTTTGAACTTATCCTTGAAGCTTATAGGAACCTGTTTATTTACGCACTTAATCCTGCTCAAGGAGTTACTTTATGGCTGACAACATGATTCGCAACACCGGAACCGTGGCGCACGCGCAAAGCGTGGTCAACGTGTTCATGCGCGGCGTATATCTATGGATGGGAATCGGGCTCGGCATTACCGCCGTTGCCGCCTGGTATGTGTTGAACAACGATGCCTTCATGAACTTTCTGTATAACAACAGCACTGTATTGTTCGGGCTGATTATTGTTGAACTCGGATTCGTGTTCGCCATCAGCATGTTCCTGAACAAACTTTCCGGCACTACCGTGACCCTGCTGTTTGTGGCGTACAGCCTGCTTTCAGGCATCACTCTGGCCCCGATACTCGCCCTTTACACCAGCGCATCGCTGGCCCGCGTATTTGTGGCCTGCGCCGCCATGTTCGGTGGCATGAGCGTGTACGGTCTGGTCACCAAGCGTGACCTGACCAGCTGGGGTAGTTTCCTGTTCATGGGCCTCATCGGTATTATCGTGGCCTCGCTCATCAACATGTTCCTCAAGTCCCCGGCTGTGCATTACATCATTTCCTATGTGGGCGTGCTTGTATTCCTCGGCCTGACCGCCTACGACACGCAAAAGCTGCGCGTGATGGGCGAAAGCGCCCCGCACGACGACCGTACCGCCATCAGACGCGCCACTGTTTACGGCGCGCTGACGCTGTATCTGGACTTCATCAACCTGTTCCTGATGCTGCTGCGCATCGCGGGTGACCGCCGCTAGGTGTTGTTTCTAAATTGTCTTTTTGCCCTCTGACTGCGTCAGGCTCACCCTGTGCGAAGCACATGTATGTCTTGATACACTTCGCTCCGCCCAGAGTTCGCCTTCCTTGTCAGAGAACAAAAATACTAATTTATAAACAGCACCTGAGCGCATCCAGAGACCGGGACTAACGCAAGCATCAGCCTGCCGCATGCCGCCAAGTAGCGGCTACCGGCAAAAAAACACAAAGCGCTTGCGGCCTGACGGGTAACAGCATAATTTACGGGCGGTGGGGATAACCCTGCCGCCCGTTTCCTTAACCTGCAACCGGGGCTGTAATGCCGTTCGACTACCGCAAAACCCAAAAAACGCTCTCACCGTTGCTCGTCCCCTTATCCAAAGGGTACGGAGCCTTGATGCGCGCGCGGGCCTGGGCCTATTCCGCAGGCATTAAAAGCAGCCAGAAAACGCCAACCTTTTGCATATCAGTCGGCAACATTTCGTGGGGCGGTACCGGCAAAACCCCGCTAACCGGATGGATGCTGGACTGGGCAGCCCATGAGGGACTCAAGGCGGTTGTGCTCACACGCGGTTACGGCGGCAAGACCGAGCGCCGCCCCCTGCTGGTAACACCGGACACCAACCCGGAAGAAAGCGGCGACGAGCCGCTGATGCTTTGCCGCCAGCATCCCGAAGCCAGCATTCTGGCCGACCCAAACCGGCGGCGCGCGCAACTATGGGCTGAAGAACACCTGCGCCCGGATCTGTATATTCTGGATGACGGCATGCAGCACCTTGCCGTGCAGCGCGATCTGAATCTGGTAACCCTGAGTCTGAAAGACTTTACGCAGGACTGGAATCGGGTAATCCCAGCCGGAACCTGGCGCGAAGGGTCCAGCGCCCTACGCCGGGCCGATGCCTTTATGCTGCGTGCAACCCCCGGCGCAGTTGAAAACCTCCCGCTGGACAAGCTGGATATATTGCGCAGCCTCGGCGTGCCGCTGTTCAGCTTTGATCTCGCCCCCACTGGCATCACGCCACTAAGAGCTGCCAAGATGCCGGAAGCAGGCAGGCCCGAAGAAATAGCAGAACCTGCCGCGCGGGAACAAAAATCCGGACTCTCGCAGCCCGAAAATCCTGAAGAACAGAACACCGGCCGGAATATTCTTTCCGGCAAACAGCCCTACGCACTATGCACGGCAGTTGGAACGCCGGAATCAGTACTGAGCAGCGCAAAATCCCTGATTGGAAGCGAGCCCGAAACAACCTTTATTTTTGCGGATCATCATCCCTACTCTTATGACGATCTGGAAAAAATACGCGCCGAAC
>JAJDJF010000099.1 GCA_030267065.1 Desulfovibrio sp. OttesenSCG-928-C06
AAAACACAGCAGCCGATTATCCCTGTAAGCCAGCAACATAGTGCGCTCATCATCCGCCCTCCCCACAAAGCAAAAAAATAGTCTGTCAGACATCTCATTCCGGAATGTCTGCCAGACTCGCAGTCTTTTCGCGCAACACTGGGCCGGGTTGGCATTCAGAGTGATTTTGTTCTCTCGCAAGGAAGAAAGTATTTTTATGCAGGGAGCATACTCTGACGGTATGTGACCGGAGTAAAAATACTTTCTGACGCGGCGAGAGGGCAAAAGCGCCTGAATGCCGACACAGCCTAGCGGATAAAGTTGGTGCGCTGCCACTCTTCCTTTTCCGGCAGCGGAACAGTACCTTTGGCGGCGTCAATACACTTGAGCAACCAGGCCATGTTGTTGGCGAGAGTGCGCATTGTCTGCAAGCCTTCCAGATCCTGACGCACTTCGTCCGGCGTGTTGCCGTGCACGCTGTTCCAGTACTGCGACGCAACAATTGGCATCTGCGAAATAGTAAAGTACTTGTTAAGCTGGTCAAAGGCAGCGCTGGCCCCGCCGCGTCTGCAACTGACCACGCCTGCACCGGGTTTGTAGTTGTAGTTGTGGTGTTTAAGGAAAAACACGCGGTCAAGAAAAGCGCTGCAAGCCCCGTTGATGGAGGCGTAATAGACCGGGCTACCTATAACCACGCCGCTGGCTTTCTTCATCAGCTCAACGCACTCGTTTACCGGGTCATCGTTGAAAATGCACTTGCCACTGTCGGCGCACTTGCCGCAGGCAATGCAGCCATGCACAGCCTTGTTGCCTATATGAAAAATGGTGGTTCCGATTCCGTGTTTGTTCAGTTGCCCGGCTACTTCGGACAGGGCGGTAAAAGTGCAGCCATCTTTATGCGGGCTACCGTTTATCAACAAAACATTCATGGTTTTCTCCTCTTTGTCTGCCTTGAAGCCAAAGCCTTGCAGACCGTCTTTCATAAATAGCGGCAAATGCCGTTACCACTATGAAAAAAGCTTAACGCACATGGGCATATGACGGCAATCTGTTATTCTGCTGTCAGGCCACGAACCGTCATCCGAGTGCAAAACAAAAAATAATCAATGACCTCACCAGCCAGATAGCGTATACTGGAGCATCCAGAAATTGCGGCCCCGGTGCGGGGTTCCTGAGCATATAGGAGCGCATCATGCATGAATACTCACTGCTCGAGATTTTCGCGGTCGGCTTCCTGCTGGCGCTGATTTTCGGTTATGCGGCACACCGCCTTGGTTTTTCGCCAATCGTGGGCTATTTGCTGGCCGGTTTTCTGGTGGGACCGGGCACACCGTTTTTTGTAGCTGACGCGGAACTGGCCTTTCAACTTTCGGAGGCGGGGGTAATCCTGCTGATGTTCGGCGTGGGCCTGCACTTTGATACCAAAGACCTGCTGGCCGTAAAAGGGGTGGCCCTGCCGGGGGCCATTGCGCAAAGCAGCTTTGCAACCCTGCTTGGGGCCGGAGCCGCATGGCTGCTAGGCATGCCCTTTGCGCAGGCCCTGATGCTTGGGGTTGGCCTCTCGGTTGCCAGTACCGTGGTGCTTTTACGCGTGCTGAGTGACAACGGCGTGCTCAACACCATTCCGGGCCATGTAGCTGTAGGCTGGCTAGTGGTGGAAGACCTGCTCACCGTACTGGTACTGCTGCTTTTGCCCACTTACGCTGCCATAGTCGGGGGAGAAAACACCGGGGCACTGGCCGTGGCAAAGGCTATCGGCATGGCTCTGGCGCGCCTGGCCCTTTTGTGGATACTGGTGATGGTAATCGGCAGCAAGGTAGTGCCATGGCTGCTGAACAAGGTAGTGCGCACCCGCTCGGAAGAACTGTTCACACTGGCCGTGCTGGTGGCGGCCTTTGCCACTGCCGTGGGCGCGGCAGTGTTCTTTCAGGCCTCAATGGCGCTAGGGGCCTTTCTGGGCGGCATGGTCGTCGGGCGCACCAAGGTCAGTTATCAGGCCGGCGCGGATCTGCTGCCGCTGCGCGATGCCTTTGCCGTGCTGTTCTTCATTTCCGTCGGCATGCTGTTCCGCCCAGCCTTTATTCTGGAACAGCCGCTGCTGATTCTGGCCTGCCTTGGCGTGGTGCTCATAGCCAAGCCGCTCATTGCCGTGATTGTGGTTTCGCTGCTTGGTTACTCGTCCGGCACGGCGCTGACCGCAGCGGTGAGCCTTGCCCAAATCGGAGAATTCTCTTTCATTCTGGCGCAAGGGGCCATCGCGCTGGATTTGATCCCCATGGACGTCTATAACGTTCTTGTAGTCTGCTCCATTATCTCCATCGCCCTTAACCCCAGCGTTTTCCGGCTGGTACCGCGCATGCAGCATTTTCTTGAGCATCACCCCACACTTTCGCACATCCTGAACGCGCGCGCCGAGCACCGGGCCTCCGAGCACACCCGCGTACACGGCAGCGCGGAAGAAAAAGCCGCCCTGAAAAACGACAGGAAAAACCGGCCAGCTGCGCAGCCGGGAACCTTTGACTCAGCGAGGCAACCAGTTCAGTCAGCGCAGTCAGTGCAGCCCGTTCCAGCAGATCAGATGGGGACGGTTAAACGGACCGAGCCAATAGGCCAGCCGGAGCAGACAAGCCCCGCAGACGCGCTACGGGACGTATTCCCAGCCACATCAGATACCTCCAGCTCACCAACCGCCCCGGACGTGGTAACCGCCATTGTGGTTGGCTATGGCCCGGCCGGGCGCAATGTCACGCGCACGCTGCTGGACAAAAAAATCATCCCGGTGGTGGTGGACATGAACGTGGACACCGTCAACCATCTGAATGGCGAGCAGCTTTGCCCGGCGGTGTACGGCAATTCCACAAAAAAGGAAGTCCTGCTCGGCGCACGCATCGAAAAGGCAAGCTACCTGATCATCACCACGCCCTCCACCGAACAGGCTGTGGCAACCGCCACCGCCGCCAAAGCGCTGAACCCCGAAATACGCGTACTGGCACGGACCAGATTCCTGCGCGAGGAACGCCTTTTTGAGCAGGCAGGAGTCACCGCCATGGCTTACGAAGAAGATGCGGTAGCCGAAAAGCTGGCTGAATTGCTTGAAAAAGACATCGAAGAATGCAAAAACGAAGCTAACACCTGCCGCATCGACTTTGACAGTCTTGAAAAGCAGGACATGAACGAAGCCAAACAGCTAACTTTCAAATATTACAACAGTTAAAACGATTTTACGCCAAAAGGATGGAATAATATGTCCCAGCCCAAAAACAAACGCTCCCTCGGTTCCCATACCCTGCTCTACCCGCAACCGGCACTGCTTGTCGGCACCTATGACGCCAACGGAACACCCAACCTGATGATGGCGGCCTGGGGCGGCATATGCAGCTCGAACCCGGCCAGCGTGATGGTGGGCATCCGCAAGGAACGCTGGACCTATGACGCGCTGCTGGAAAAAAAGGCCTTCACCGTTGGCATTGCTTCGGAAAAAATGCTGGCTGCCGCCGACTTTACCGGCATTGCATCCGGGCGCAACGTAAACAAATTTGAACAAGCCGGACTGACCCCAGTGCGTGGCGAAATGGTAGACGCACCCTACGCCGACGAATGCCCGGTGATCCTTGAATGCAAACTCCTCCAGCACGTTGACGCC
>JAJDJF010000101.1 GCA_030267065.1 Desulfovibrio sp. OttesenSCG-928-C06
GTGAATAGCATAAAAATGGCGGAGGGAGAGGGATTCGAACCCCCGGAGGGCGTTAACCCTCAACGGTTTTCAAGACCGCCGCGTTAAACCAGCTCTGCCATCCCTCCGCATATCGCTGCAACCAGCGACAACCCTGAATAATAGGGTATTACAGAAAAATACTCAAGTGAATATCCATCTGGGTAGTGGCTCAGTTTGAGCCTCAGGCAAGGAAAGCGAGTTCCGTGCCGAGCGAAGTGCATCAAGATATGCATGAGCTTCGTGCGGGACTCGCCAGTTAAAAGCGGGCGCAGTATCAGGCAAAAATGAGCCACTACCTCCATATGCAGCTGGTTGAACATTCGTTGCAGGTACAGCCTGAAAGCGGAAGGCTTCGATCATCTTCACAGCCAGAGCCTGAATAATGCAGCTCACCATTAAAGCCAAAGCAAAAGCACGAAAGCAGCTCAAGGCCAAAATGCCTAGAAAGCGCCCAGCCAGTACATGGCGGTAATCACCAGCGGGATGCCCGCAATGCTCATTACGGTACTGAGGAAGACTGTAATGGCCGTATCTTCCGGCACTACCCGGTACTTTTCCGCCACCACATAGGAGGCCACCCCAACCGGCATGCAGGAAGCCAGCGTAGCGGCCCCCAGCGTCACGCCGCTGACACCGAGCCAGAGCAGGACCAGATAGGTAGAGGCAGGCAGCACAAGCATCTTGACCAGATGCACGGGCAGCTGACGCCGCAACCAGCCTGCCGGAAAATTTGCCCCGGCTACCAGGGCGCTTAGCGACATACCCATGCCAAAAAGAGCGCAGGGCGCAGCCGTAGCGCCAAGCATGGAGGCCATGTTCATCAGCGGTTCCGGCTGCGGCAGGCGCAAAAGGCAAATCGCAAGACCGGCCAGCGGCGCCATGAGCAATGGGTTCCGCAGCATGCTCAGGCAGAGCGACCCAAGCGCGGCCCAGCCTTTTTTGCTCTGGCTCTGGTACATGGACAGCCGCATGTCGGTGAGGAACATGAGCGGCGAGTTCAATACGGAGTACATGACGGACGCTGTCAGGGCCTCCTGATTGCCGGGCAGCAGCAGCAGGGTTACGGCAACGCCCATAAAGGCGACGTTGGGGAAGCAGGCCATCCATGTGAGCATGGTCGCTTCCCGTTTATTCTTGCGAAAAAACGAGGACGTGGCGGCAAAACAGACCAGATAGCTGATGATGGTGCTGATATAGACCCCGGCAAAGTAGGAGCCTGTGAAATTCTCCGGTGGCATGCGCGCAATAAAGTTGAACATCATGACAGGCAGCCCGATCCAGTAAACGTACAGGCTCAGACTCCCTGCGGCATTGAGCGGCAGGAGCTTGCAGCGCGCAACAATTGCGCCCAGAAAGATGATACCGAAAATAGGAAAAAGCGCAGCCACAATGCCAGATATCATCAACGCCCTCTCCTGTTAGTTGTTGACTGGATTGCGAAGCGCCTGTCCAGAGAATGTGCCCGGCACCCCAGGCATTGGATCAAACTGCTTGCGGAGTCGCTTTCAGTAACGAAAACATTAAAAAATATTACACAAGGCACTTTAAAGTGCAAAGCGCAAAATACAGGGCGCAAAAATCGGGACAGCAGCCCTTTGTCGAAAGTAAGGGCAAAAAAAATACGCCCTGACCTGACAGGCAACAGACAGAAAAAGCGACAACAGCACTACGAGCAGAAGCCAGCCCCTGACCGGCTCCTGACTGCCGCCACAGCCAGAATAAAAAAAGCGGCTTAAAGAGTGTTTGTTCCTTAAGCCGCCCTGATTACCTGAGCAGGCGTATCCGCTGAACCGTCCGGGACAGTATTCATCACAGGCTTCAGCATGGCATCAGCACCAGCCAGCTCCGGCACCGGCATTAAATGCCATCCAAGCGAATAATGTATTGCCATTTTCCAACAAAATCATTGTTAGCAAGCAAGGGTGAAAAATTTTTTGTTTGCTGTTAGTATCCCCTTAAAAATACACGCACAATATTTCGGAGGACGCATGAACAGGCTTCAGGATAAAGTGGCAATTATAACAGGCGGCGCGAGAGGTATCGGCAAAGGTATTGCAAAAGCTTTTGTCTCCGAAGGTGCCAAAGTGGCTATCATCGACTTTAATGCTGCTGCGGGAAATGAAACCCTTAAGGAATTACAGCAGCAACAGCCCGATTGTCTGTTCATTCAGGCAAACCTCATGGAGCATGACAAACTCCCCGGTGTTGTCAAACAGGTTGCGGGAGCATTTGGCACCATTGACGTCCTGGTGAATAATGCTCACGCTTCAAAAATGGTATCCATTGAAAAAATGGGAAAAGAAGAGCTTGAATTGTCTTTCAATACAGGATTCTACGCAACATTACTTTTTATGCAGGCATCTTTGCCCTATCTAAAAGAGAGTAAAGGCAAAATTATCAACTTTGCTTCCGGGGCTGGTATTAACGGCGATGTTAATCAAGGCTCCTATGCCGCCGCCAAAGAGGCTATTCGCGGCATAAGCCGGGTAGCGGCCAACGAATTTGGCCCATTTGGAATTAACGTCAACATTATCTCCCCCATTGCAAAATCCGAGGGAATGGTGGAATGGGCAAAAGCTAACCCTGAACCCTATGAAGCCATGATTGCAAAAATACCGCTGAGACGCCTCGGCGAAATCGAAGACATCGCACATGTTGCGGTATTCCTTGCCAGCCGGGATGCTGACTACATTACAGGGCAAACAATCATGGTGGACGGCGGTTCGATTAAATTACGCTAATATGATTTGAGAAGCCGCTTTGCGTAAAATGGCAAATTTTACACAAGATCATGCTGGGATAATCTATCCTTTTCAGGCTGCCAGCCTGAACATCAGTGAATGTTTGCCCCAGAAAAACAAAAAATTGTTCTCAGAGCTACTGGGAACAATTTTTTGTTTTGCAGAAGAAAAAAGCGCAGCCACAATACCAGATATCATCAACGCCCTCTCTTGCAGAGATATAGATAAAGAAAGTGACGGCAGCAACGAAGATTAAAATTTGCTCCGGGGGCGGCTCCTGACTACCGCCACAGCCAGATGAAAAAAGGCGGCTTAAAGAGTGTTTGCTCCTTAAGCCGCCCTGATTACCTGATCAGGCGTGTCCGCTGAACCGTCCGGGGCAGTTTCATCACTGGCTTCAGCATGGCATCAGTACCAGCCAGCCCCGGTACGGGCATTAAATACTATCTCAGCGAATCAATAATATTACGCAGCTCCTGCGTCATCTGGGAGAGTTCCTGCACGGCCTGAGCGGACTGGCTCATGCCTTCGGTGGTTTCTCCGATAACGTTGTTGATTTCCTCAATGGCGCGGGTGATTTCTTCCGAGGTTGCGCTCTGCTCCTCGGCTGCCGTGGCGATGGAGGAAACCACGCTTGAGTTGTCCGCAGCCAGATTTACGATTTCCGTCAGAGCCTCGCCGGACGAAGTTGCCAGAGTTGTGGCATCAGACACGCCTCTGGCAGCCTCGCCCATGGACTCAATGTTCTTGCGGGTTGAGCCCTGAATGGCGCTGATGTTGTCGCCCACTTCCTTGGTGGCTTCCATGGTCTTTTCAGCCAGCTTGCGCACCTCGTCG
>JAJDJF010000102.1 GCA_030267065.1 Desulfovibrio sp. OttesenSCG-928-C06
CTTAAGGAGGGCAGCGCCCTCCTTAAGCCGCCGGAGGCATCCATCCATCATCAATCAATCCATAATACCAGCGCTAAACCAGTCCATCTTCTGCCAGTGCTTTGCGGTAGATTTCCAGAATGGCGTCCAGGCGGTACTGCTCGGAAAATTTCTCGCTCGTGGCAAGGTTGTCCGCAGCCATGCGGCTTAGCAGGGCCGGGTCGTTAGCTGTTTGAACAAGCTTTTGCGCAATCTGTTCCACGTCCCCGCCCTTAAAGGTAAATTCCTTGCCAATCATTTCCTTGATGTTGCCGATATCGCTGCCGATAACCGGCTTGCCTAGCGACATGGCCTCCATAATCACGTTGGGCTGCGATTCGATGAAGTATGACGGGAACACCAGCAGGTCGAAGGTCTGCACATAATCCGCCACCCGCTCGGTGCGTCCGATGATGCGCACATCGGCTGTGATGCCGAGTTCTTCCGCCATTTTTGGCCATGTGGGGTGGTTGAGCCCTACCATTACCAGATTGGATGGAGGCAGGTCCTGCCTGACCTTGGCGTAGGCTTCGAGTAGCTGGCCCGCGCCTTTTTCGCGTTTGTCATAGCCAACATAGCCAATGACCATGCGGTCGTCGGCGATGTTCATCTCGTTGCGCATTTCGGCAACGCTCTGGGTGGTGTGCGTGCGGCTGGCCGGGATGCAGTTGTTTACAAAGCGCCAGCGGTTTTTGCGCCAGAGCAGCGGGAGCGCTTGGCCGGTTTCCACAGCGTTCACCACAAAGGTACGGATGCCGGGCAGCAGATAGGGCAGCGGGTTGCCCGGTCTTTTGGTTACGCCGCGGTGGGCAAAGCAGGCCACAGGCAGCCCCTTTAGCCGCCAGAGCGTGCCAAGGTAGGCAATGCGTTTTACCGCTTTGTTGTGAAAGGCGTGTACGACGCTTGGTTCGTCTTTGGGCATCAGGCTGCGCAGGGTGCGGTTTAGTGCGCACAGGCCGTCAGGCATGTCCACCCAGTTGAGATCTGGTGCGACCTTGCGCAGTTCGAAGTCGGGCTTGCTCACAAAGTGGACGGTGTGACCGGCGCGGGCCAGTCCCTGAGCCTGATACAGCGCTTGCCGGGCACCGCCGGAACCCTGCCGGGTGTGCGTTATGATGGTAATATTCATTTATTTTTTCTGATAATATTGCATGGCTTCCGGCATGACCTTTTCCAGATCGCGGATGCGCTGCTCGTTAAGGGGGTGGGTGGAGAGCATGGCCGGGGGATTCTGCCCGCCGGAGGCCTCGCCCATTTTGCGCCACAGGTTGATGGCAGCTCTTGGGTTATACCCGGCCTTGGCCGAAAGAATTACGCCAATGTGATCAGATTCGCTTTCCTGCATGCGGTTGTACGGCAGCAGCACGCCAAGCTGGGCAAGGGCTGTTCCGGCGGTTGCGGCCACGGCTCCCGCCCCGGCAGAATCGCTTTTGACAGCCACGCCAATGCTAATGGCGGTAACGCCAAGCTGGGCGGCCATGGACTGGCTGGCGCGTTCGGCGCTGTGCCGGGCAATGGCATGCGCCACCTCGTGCCCGATTACGGCGGCAAGCTCGTCATCGCTGTTGCCCACCAGTTTAAGCATTCCGGTGTAAACAAACACCTTGCCGCCCGGCAGACAAAAGGCGTTCAACTCGTCCTTGGTAATGGTGTGGAATTCCCATTTGAAATCCGGCCTGTCTGCCACGGCAGCAATGCGCTTGCCGATGCGCTCGACTCTGGCGGCATTGGCGGTGCCTTTTTCAATTTTTTCGCTTTTGACTACTTCATCTGCGGCCTGCTCGCCAAGCTGCAACTCCTGACTGCTGCTCATGATGATGAACTGGCGGCGGTTGGTGTAGGGAGTGCTGGCGCAGGACTGAATAAACAGCAGGCAGAGCAGCAGGGCCAAAAGGGGACGCAGGCGGGCGGCTTGTGTGTATTTATTCATAATGGTTGTTCCTGAGTGCCTTAATAACTTACAAAGGCCTGCCACACAAGGTTTATGGAGCTTGTTTGATGCCGCTCCGGTCTGGATAGATGTGGGGCTGGTCTTAATCAGATCAGAGAGTCGGTTTGAATTGGACGGGGGCTCAGTCTGGAATATGCCCCGGAGCCATGCTGATGCCCGACTGATGGCATACTGCTGCTATACTGAGGCATACTGCTGGCAACCTGATATGCAGGCTGAGGCAGCTCGGTACAGTCTGTTGGCATTCTGCTGGAGTTGAGGTCCACAGTATCCGGCAACAGGCTTTCAGGGGCCGCCTTGTGTTTGCGGCAACGAGAAGTTAAGACAGGCGGTGTTTGAGGCGTTAATTGCCATATCAGTTCAGAGAGGTAAAAATGTACCAGAAGTTCAAAATATACGGCGATATGCCACGCCGGGCGCAAAAGTTTGTGCTGGTAACTGCGCTTGCGCTGGTTTGCGTCTGGATGCCAACCGCCAACGCGCAGGCAACAGCCCCGGTTTCACCCCCGGCCAGTGAGCGCCATGCAGAAGCCGGACGCACAACAGCCGCCACGCATATGGCCCGTCTGGAGGAGAGTGTGGTTACTTCAAACGTCAGCACAGAAGAGATGCTTGCCCAGATGCTGCTGATTGGCTTCCGCGGGCTGGGGCCGGGCGAGAGCGAGTATGCGGAAGACTATGCCGCTTTTCGCGAATTTATCAGTCAGGGCAAGGCAGGTGGCGTGATTTTTTTCAACCGCGACCACAGCTCTGGCAGCAAGGTGCGCAATGTTTTGAATCCAGCCCAGCTCAGGGCCATGTGCGCGGATTTACAGGCTGCCGCGCCGTATCCGCTCTTTATATCGATAGATCAGGAAGGCGGGCGGGTGCGCCGCCTGAGGCCGGAAGCCGGGTTTGCGGACCTGCCCGCGCCTGCGGAACTGGGCGCTATGGCTAACGAAAGCGTGCGGCAAACCGGGCGCAATCTTGGTCTGGAACTCAGGGAGCTTGGCATCAATATTGACTTTGCGCCATCGCTTGATTTGAACGTCAATCCTGAGAATCCGGTTATCGGCGCGCTGGGGCGCTCTTTCGGGCGCAACCCGGAAGAGGTGGCAGCCAGGGCCGGGGCCTTCATGTCCGGCATGAATTCTGCCGGGGTTATCGGCTCGTACAAGCATTTTCCCGGACACGGCAGCTCGCGCAGCGACACGCATGTGGAGTTCACCGACATCAGCGAAACATGGCAGGAGTTTGAGCTTGAGCCGTACAAACGCCTGCTTGAGCCGCGCGGCCCTTACATGGTGATGCTCGGGCACCTGTTTCATAAGGATTTTGACAAGGTTTACCCGGCCAGTCTTTCCCACGCCATTGCAAGCGGCTTGTTGCGCGACCGCCTTGGCTGGCAGGGCGTGATCATCAGCGACGACCTGCAAATGAAGGCCATAGCCGACCACTACAGCCTTGAGGAAACCATACGCCTGGCCGTGCTGGCCGGAAACGATATCGTCCTGTTCGGCAACAATCTGGCCTATGATCCGGAACTGCCGGAAAAAGCGCATCAGGCCCTGCTCCAGCTACACCGCGACGGCAAGATAAGCCGGGAACGCATCGAAAGCTCCTACCGGCGTATCATGGCAC
>JAJDJF010000103.1 GCA_030267065.1 Desulfovibrio sp. OttesenSCG-928-C06
GCGCTTTCACTTGAAAAAGTGAAAGCGCTCTTAAACTACGCAAAAATAGTGGTCCAAACTTCAAAGCCACCGCGCGCTTAACCTACCCATTGCGGGGTGCAAGGGGATCATCCCCCTGCCGGGAGGATTCTTAAGGAGGGCAGCGCCCGCCTTAAGCCGCCGGAGGCATACATAAATAAAACAATCCAACCCTACGACGATATTCCCAGAGCCTTCATGAGTGCGCTGATTTGCGGCGCGAACTTTTCAAGGTAGCCCTGCACGAAGATAACCAGCATTACCAGCGGCAGGATGTAGGTGAAGTACGGGCGCAGGGCGGCTGGGAAGCGCATGCCCTGTCCGGTATCGGCTTCCCTGATGAAGTTGTCCCAGCCCCAGCCGCGCTTGCTGCAGCAGAACAGCAGGTAGACCAGAGCGCCCAGCGGCAGCAGGTTGTTGCTGACGATAAAGTCTTCCAGATCGAGGATGCCGCTGCCTGCGCCAAGGGGCTGCACGTCGGCCCAGACGTTAAAGCCGAGCACGCAGGGAATCGAGGCCAGAAATACGAAGATGAAGTTGTACAGGCAGGACTTCTGGCGGCTCCAGCCTTTAACGTCAATGCCGTAGGCCACAAGGTTTTCGAACACGGCCACAACAGTGGTCAGGGCGGCAAAGCTCATGAAGGTAAAGAACAGTCCGGCCCAGATGGTGCCGCCGCCGGGCATGCTGTTGAACACGTTTGGCAGGGTCACAAAGATCAGGCCGGGTCCGGCGCCCACGTCAACATTGAAGGCAAAGCAGGCCGGGAAGATAATCAGGCCGGACAGCAGGGCCACTGCTGTATCCAGAAACAGGATGTTGGCCGATTCTCCGGTAAGGCGGCGGTCCTTGCTGATGTAGCTGCCAAAAATAGCCATGCTGCCGATGCCGACGCTCAGGGTAAAGAAGGCCTGCCCCATGGCGGCGTAGATGCTGGTCCAGATTCCGGCTTCGACCATCCGGCTGAAGTCCGGCACCAGATAGAAGGATATGCCAGCTCCCGCGCCGGGCAGGGTTACCGAGCGGAACACGAGAACCATGATGATCAGGAACAGGCCAGTCATCATGACCTTGGTAATGCGTTCCACGCCCCTGCGCAGTCCGATGGCGCAAATGCCGAATCCAAGCACCACGCAAAGGCCCATCCAGAAGGTCATCGTCCACGGATTTTGCAGCATGGAGCCGAAATACGCGCCGACCTGATCCGGGTTAAGGCCTGCCAGATCGCCTTTGAAGGAGTGGAAGCAATAGGCCAGCATCCACCCGGCAACGGTGGTGTAGAACATCATGAGCATGTAGTTTCCGGCCAGGCCCAGAAAGCCGTAGTAATGCCATTTGGTGCCCGGAGGCTGGAGCTTGTAGAAGGAGCCTGCGATGTTCATGCGCGAGGCGCGGCCGACAGAGAACTCCATAACCATGATCGGAGCTGCGAAAATCACAAGGAAAAGCAGATAGACCAGAACGAAGGCCGCGCCGCCGTATTGTCCTGTAATATAGGGGAAACGCCAGACGTTGCCGAGCCCGATGGCACAGCCCGCTGAAATCAGGATAAAGCCGAGACGACTGCCAAGTTGTTCGCGATTTTCACTCATGAATGCTCCAGTATTAACATGTAAATTCTTTCAACCTTACATAGCCGCAAGAAAGCGCATTTGGCAAGATGCGCACGGGGGCTTTCATAAAAAAACCGCCCGAAAACGGGCGGTTCATAAAATGGCTGGGCAGTAGTCTGTTTTAGTTCAGGATGTAGCGTAACGGGTTCACGCAAACGCCGCCGATGCGCACTTCGTAGTGCAGGTGCGGGCCGGTGCTTCGCCCTGTGTTGCCCACAGCGCCGACCTTGTCGCCGCGCACTACGGTTTGCCCGAGTTTTACGTCAATGGCGCTCATGTGGGCGTAGCGGGTGGAAATATTGTTGCCGTGGTTGATGACCACGCAGTTGCCGTAGCCGCCGTCCCACCCGGCAAAGGTGACAACGCCCTTGGCAGGCGAGCGGATGGGGGTGCCGACGCGGTTGGCGATGTCCAGACCTTTGTGGAAGTCTGAGGTGCCGGTACCAAAGGGCGAGACGCGCTGCCCAAAGGTGGAGGTCAGGTAGCCTTCAACCGGCCAGATGGACGGGGTGGAGGCGAGCAGTTCGCGGTTTTCGCGCATGGCGTGCAAAAGGTCCTGCTGGCGCAGTTCTTCAACACGGGTGTCGGTGCTCATTTGATCCAGCAGGCTGTGTACGCGGCGGGCCAGAAGCTCCTGACGGTAAAGGGGCAGCGGTTGCAGCGAGGAAGGCATGGGGCCGCCCGTATTGCTGGAGGTGCTGCTGCTGATGTCGGCCAGTTCCTTGTCCAGGTTCATCATTACGCGCAGTTTGGAGTCAAACTGCTGCACGCGTTCCAGATCGCCTTGCAGCATCATGAGCTTGCCGCCCATGCTGGCAATCTGGATGTTCTGATCCTGAATGGTTTTTGTGGCCTCGTCGAGCTTGCTGTTCAGGTAGGTGGTCTTGTACTGGTAGCCCCACAGATACACTGTGCTGGTGGCAAGACCGGCCAGCAGCAGGAACAGGAAAACAAAAATCCAGCCACGCAATTTGACCTGACTGGAGGCGCATTCATTATCCCGGAAAATCACAATGTGGTATTTTCTGAAAATCATGGGGTACCTGTTTGACGATTTTGAAACACCTGTAGCTACAACTGCCGCTGGAACACGCGTGCCGCCAGTATTCCAGCTTTTTAGGTATCAATTAACTGTATAGGCGCAGGAAATCTAATGTCAAGGGAAAATCAGTTTTTCAAAATGTTTTGATGATGTTGCCAGCGGCAAACTCCATTGAAAATGTTTTTCCGGATTCTTTTTTGCCCTTTTGAAAGGTACTCAACGTCTTCCATAATGTCGCTACGCTTTGTGGAACCGGAGGAAGGGCAGGCGTTTTTCCATACCGGCAGCTCCCATTGCTTTACAGCTTTGGATATAACGCTTTTTTCAACCAGCAGAAGCGGCCTGATTACCTTGAGAGCGCCCTGAAAAAAGTCCTCGCTCATGCTCATGCCGCCAACTTTGCCGGTCTGCACCAGATTCATGAAGAAGTTGCCCACCAGGTCATCGGCATTATGTCCAAAGGCCAGATGCGTGAGTCCGTTTTCCGCGCAAAGCTGAAAAAGCCTTTTGCGGCGGAGCATGGCGCAGTAAAAGCAGGGCGATTTCTTGCGGTTTTCCTCGCTATGCGCCCGGGGGCCGTGGTCAGTTACTTCCACTATGCCGCGCACCTGATTGGCTTCAAGCCACTCAAGCAGGGGCTGATGGTTTTCCGGCTCAAAACCCGGATTGACGTGCAGCGCCACAATCTCAAAGGAAAAAGGCACAATGGCTTGCCGGTAACGCAAAACCTGAAGCAGCGCCCAGCTATCCATGCCGCCGGAAACAGCCACGCCGATTTTGGCCCCCGGGCCGATCATGCCGGTGCTCTGCATGGCTTTTCCGGCGCTGCGCACGCACACTTCCTGCGCGTAGGTAAATTTAAGTCTGGACATATCTGAACAAAGCCTGATGT
>JAJDJF010000104.1 GCA_030267065.1 Desulfovibrio sp. OttesenSCG-928-C06
TCGTGCCGGTAGTGTGCGGCTCGGCCTTCCGCAACATGGGTGTACAGCCTCTGCTTGACGCTGTTGTCGAATACCTGCCTTCCCCGCTCGATATCGAGCAGATGAAGGGGGCCAACCCCGACAACACTGATGAAGTAATCGTCTGTGATTCTGACGACAAGCAGCCCCTGGCTGGCCTTGTTTTCAAGCTCTTCTCCGACCCTTACATCGGCCACCTTTCCTTCTACCGCCTGTACTCCGGCACCATCGAGTCCGGCCAGACCATCCTGAATGCCAACACCGGCAAGAAGGAACGCGTTGGCCGTCTGCTCCAGATGCACGCCAACAAGCGTGAAGAAGTGAAATGGGCCGGCGCCGGCGACATCGTCGCTCTGGTTGGCCTGAAGCAGGTCTCCACCGGCGATACCATCTGCGCTATCGAACGCCCGGTTCTGCTTGAATCGCTGGACGTGCCCGAGCCGGTTATCGAAGTCGCCATTGAGCCCAAGACCAAGGCTGACCGCGATGCCCTTTCCGCCGCGCTGAACAAGCTGGCCAAGGAAGACCCCTCGTTCCGCGTTAAAAGCGACGAGGAAACCAACCAGACCCTCATCGCCGGTATGGGCGAGCTGCACCTGGAAATCATCGTTGACCGCCTGCTGCGCGAATTCAACGTGAACGCCAACGTGGGCAAGCCCCAGGTTGCCTACCGCGAAACCATCAGCAAGTCTTCCAAGGAAGACATGAAGTACGCCAAGCAGTCCGGTGGACGCGGTCAGTACGGTCACGTGGTTATCGAAGTGGAACCCAACCCGGAAAATGGCTACGAGTTCGTCAACTCCATCGTGGGCGGCGTTATTCCCAAGGAATACATCCCGGCTGTCGACAAGGGTATTCAGGACGCACTCAAGAGCGGCGTTATGGCCGGTTTCCCGGTGGTGGACGTGAAGGTCAACCTGACCTTCGGTTCCTACCACGAAGTGGACTCCTCGGAACAGGCTTTCTACATTGCCGGTTCCATGGCCATCAAGGAAGCCATGCGCAAAGCCAGCCCGGCTCTGCTTGAGCCGATCATGGACGTTGAAGTCGTTACCCCCGATGATTACGTCGGCGAAGTAATGGGCGACCTCAACGGACGCCGTGGCCGCGTGCAGAACATGGAAGCCCGCGCCGGTTCCCAGGTTGTTCGCGCCCAGGTGCCGCTGTCCTCCATGTTTGGATACGCCACCGACCTGCGTTCCAAAACTCAGGGCCGCGCCAACTTCACCATGCAGTTCCACCACTACGAAAAAGTCCCGGCCCAGATCGCGGACGAAGTGGTAAAGAGCCGCACCGCCTAATCAGCGGAACAGCATCTGATATGAAAGCCGCCCGGCAGCAATGCCGGGCGGTTCTTTTATGCGGACCCGGCTTATCCGGCAACCCTTATCCGGACAGTACTTTGACATGCAGCTTGTTTAAGGCTGCCTATCTTGTTAAAATAGCAAAGTCGCCGGAATATGGCGTAGCAAAAACTTTCTGACAGATAACGCCAGCGCGTATAATACTAACATATTCAAGCCGGGCAGCGGCACAAACAGCGCTATTGCCGTTGGTTGTTTCACGCCGCAGCCAAACATACACGGATTCACCTTACCCAATGAACCAGCCGCTTATTACCATAATTACCGCTACTTTTAATGCGGCAAAGCCCTTGCCGCGTCTGATCGATTCGCTTGCGGCGCAAAGCTTTCGCAACTTTGAATGGGTTGTACAGGACGCGCTTTCCACTGACGGCACGCTGCAACTGCTGGATAATGCCGCGCTCACTGGATCAGGTGGGCATGGCAATCCATGCCATCCGGGCAGCTCTGACTGCTTTGAAGCTCCGGACACTCCGGGGGTGCCGTCCATCGCCGTACAATCAGAACCGGACAGCGGCATTTACGATGCCTGGAACAAGGGTGTGCAACGCGCGCGCGGGCAGTGGATCATATTCCTTGGCGCGGACGATTTCCTGCTGCATGAGCGGGCGCTGGAGCAGATTGTTGAAACGCTTGTTCAGGCAAAGCCGGAAATTGATTTTGTGGCAACTCCTGTGGTTCTGGCTACAGAACGTGGTTATGCGCTGGAGACACTTGTTCTTCCGCCTCCACGGGCAGCTGACTTGCATAAGGGCATGCCACTTATGCCACCGGGACTTTTCATACGTTGCAGTGTCTTGCAGGCCAATCCTTTTGCGCCTTCTTTCAAGATTGCCGGTGACTATGATTTTATCTGCCGAACACTCACCGATTCGAACGTCTGCATGGCGCAGCCCCCCTGTACCGGAATGGAAATCGGTGGGGTCAGCGCAAAGCCGGATAATCTGGTTCGCACTTTCAAGGAGTCGTTACTGGCCCTGACAAGGAATCATCCGGGCCAAAGCCGACTGCAATTCAAAAAGCGCATCTTGTTTGCCAGAAGTTATAGCCTGTTCTGCCGAATATTTGGAAGAAGAACCGCTTTGCGTTTTGTGGATATGTACCGAATTTTTGTCAGACGCAAAGCTCCAATGTGGAGCATGAATGATGCAGACTGGCCTGAAAGCCGCCGTTTCCCCAGATACGGCATAAAGCAACAGGAAAACACCCCGCTTTTTTCGCTTGTGATAGCTACCTGCGGGCGGGTCGCGGAGCTGGAACGGCTGCTTGAAAGCCTGTGCATGCAGACCATGAGCGATTTTGAAGTGCTAATTGCTGACCAGAACCAGCCGGGCGTGCTGGACGAGCTTGTCGGCAAGTACAACGGCCGCCTTGCCCTGACCCGCATACAGATGCCGGAGCCGGGCGTATCAAAGGCGCGCAACGCTGGTTTTGCGCAAGCGCGTGGCAAGTACACGGCATATCCTGATGATGATTGCGTATACGGTCCGCGCACACTGGAAACGGCTGCCAGTCTGTTTGGCAGGCTGCCCCACGCTGGGGCCATGCTGGCTGACTGGTGTCCACTTGCAGAGCTGGTTCACGCGCATGAGGCCAACCCTGCCCTGTACAACAGGCCAATTCCACGCACCAGCGTGTTCCGTAACGCAGAAACGTGGCGCATGTTTTACAGGCGCGAGGCAATAGAAAGCGTTGGCGGTTTCGATCCGCAAGTCGGGCCAGGCAAAAATATTACCTATGCGGCAGCGGAAGACTCAGACCTGCTCATGCGCGTTCTGCTGGCTGGCTATATGGCTGTGCGTCCTTCGGAACTGCGCATCTTCCACCCACCGGTTGATCTGTCCAATCCCGGTCTGGCCCGCAAGAACAGGGTCTATTGCCTTGCGCGCATGCACCTGCTGGCAAAGTACAGGATGCCGTTATGGTTCAGGCTGGCAAATATCGCTTACCCGCTGCTGCGCCTGCCCCTGGAGGGGCCACGGGCGCTCAGGTACCGCATGGGCATGTTCTGGTGGCGTTTGCGCTACCTGTTCAAGCGCCCGTAAGACGTCGCAATCTTTTAAAAGCTGATCGGCCCTGATGCCAAAAACAAGAG
>JAJDJF010000105.1 GCA_030267065.1 Desulfovibrio sp. OttesenSCG-928-C06
AAATGCTCTTCAGCTCTTCCAGGCGCGCTTCTGCTTCTTCCCAGCGTTGCAGGAGCTCGAGCTGTTCTTCTTCCAGTGTTCCAAGGCGCTCTGTGGCGCGGTTAAAGCCTTCTGGATCGCGTCCGTAAAAATCCGGGTCCTGCAGGGCGCTTTCAAGATCAGCCTGTTCTTTTTCTTGCGCAGCCAGCTTCTGGGGCAGTTCGCCAAGCTCTTTTTCAAGGCTTTCCAGCTCGCGCTGCTCGTTGAAGGTCAGCTTGCGTTTGGCGGCGGGTTTTCCGGCAGTGGAGCCTTGCGAGCCGGGGTGCGCGTTGCCTGCTGCGATGTCTGCCGCGCTGCCTGAACCGTCCGTTAGATTTGGGCGGTTTGTCCGATCCGTGTCGCCAGCGTTGTTGGGTCCGCTTCTTTTTTTGCCGTCGTCCTGATTGACGCGCTGGCGCAACCAATCGGTATAAGCGCCGACATATTCATGCACCTGCCCGTCGCCCTCAAGGGCAAGGGTGCTGGTGACGAGGTTGTCCAGAAAAGTACGGTCGTGGCTTACCACCAGCACGGTGCCAGAGTAGTCTGCCAGCAGTTCTTCCAGCAGTTCGAGGGTTTCCACGTCCAGATCGTTGGTGGGTTCGTCCAGCACCAGCACGTTTGAGGGCCGGGTGAACAGCTTGGCCAGCAGCAGGCGGTTGCGTTCGCCGCCAGAAAGCGCTTTTACCGGCAGGCGCAGGCGGTCGGGCGTGAACAGAAAGTCTTGCAGGTAACCAGCCACATGGCGGGTATTGCCGTTGACGGTGACCACGTCATTGCCCTCGGCCACGCTGCGCATGACCAGTTCTTCCGGGTCGAGGCTTTCGCGAAGCTGGTCAAAATAGCTGATTTGCAGGTTGGTGCCGTGGCGCACGCTGCCGGATGTCGGCTCCAGTTCGCCAAGCAGTACCTTGATCAGCGTACTTTTTCCGGTGCCGTTTCCACCGATGATGCCGATTTTGTCACCGCGCTGGATGATGGTGGAAAACCCGCTGAACAGCGGTGCTGTGTCCGGGTAGGCAAAAGAAAGTTCCTTGGCCTCAATGACCAGCTTGCCGCTTTTTTCGGCCTCCTGCGCCAGCATGGAGACATTGCCCTGACGCGCGCGGCGGGCTGCGCGTTCTTTGCGCATGTCGTACAGCGCCCGTACGCGGCCCATGTTTCTGGTGCGCCGGGCCTTGATGCCCTGACGGATCCAGGCTTCCTCCTGCGCCAGCTTTTTGTCGAACAGGTCAAAGTGGCGTTCTTCTATCTCCAGCCGTTCCTCACGCCTTGTCGCATACTGTCCGTAAGGACACTCGTAGTTATGCAGCTTGCCCCGGTCCACCTCGACAATGCGGCTGGCAAGGCGCTGCGAGAAGGCGCGGTCGTGGCTGACAAAAATCAGGGTGCGGGCCTTGCGCAGCAAAAAATCTTCCAGCCATGTGATGGTGGAGAGGTCCAGATGGTTGGTCGGTTCGTCCAGAATCAGGTCTTCGGAGCAGACCAGAGCGCGGGCCAGAGCCACTCGGCGCTTGGTGCCGCCGGAAAGGGTGCTGAAATCCGCGTCCGGGTCAAGGTCAAGGTGCTTGATGATGCCGAGAATCTCGCCGTAACGCTCCCACCCGGCCCCCTGAGCCAGCAGGCGCCTGGCTTCCTCGGCCTCGGCTTCGGACTGGGCTTTGCTCTTGCTTTCTCCGCTAACGGTGTGGGCCGCGTTAAGCGCCCGGCCTTCCTCGCCCAGCACGGCGGCAACCAGACTGAATACGCTGCCCTGCCAGTCTTGCGGAACATCCTGCGGCATCTGTCCGATTCTTTCAGAATCCCTGATGACCAGACCGCTATCCGGCTCAAGCTGCCCGCCCAGAATAGCCAGCAGGGTCGATTTTCCCGCGCCGTTGCGTCCGGTAATGCAAAGCCGCTCACCGGCCTCCACAGCCAGATCGGCCTTGTCCAGCAGGGCTTGCCCGCCAAGATTGACGGTTACTTCGCGCATGTTGATGAGAGCCATGTTGTTTCCTGTTGCGGGTTTTCGGAGTAAATAAAATTTTTCAAGGCCAATTTGTTCTAGAGCATTGCAACTTTGAAATTATACAGCAACCTGTTTCATAATGCTGCAAGTTCTGCTTTTGCAGGAACTTTGGGAATCATTTGATTTTCTTACACACGCAAAGCCTGAAGCAGACTTTGCCAAAGGCACGCTGCGCTGTTCGCTTGCGGGCGCTGTTGTCACGTCGCCAGAGCAAATGAATTTGCTCTAACTCCCACCTTCAAAGGTGGTAGATCACACTGCTGAAAGAGTGCAGAGTATCCATACATTGATATGACAGTGTGCCGGATATTCCGGCTACTTGTTCATAAATGTGTTTCCGGCAAACGCAAAGCGCTCTGTATCAAAAAACATCATGGCGCTCAATCGTGCCGGTGCTGTATTTAGATTGTCTTTTCGTTCTCTGGCGTTATCAGACTCACCCTGCGCGAGGCTCACATGCGTTTTGATACGCTCCGCCAGCTTATAACCGGCTTCGCCTTTCTTGCCAGAGAACGTAGCTACAGCACCGTACATATACGAATTCAAGCAGAGGAGAAAAACAATGATTAGAAAGATCGTCAAAATCGATGCTGAAAAATGCAACGGCTGCGGCCTGTGTGTGGATGCCTGTCACGAAGGCGCAATCGGACTCAAGGACGGCAAGGCCCACCTGCTGCGCGACGACTACTGCGACGGGCTGGGCGATTGCCTTCCGGCCTGCCCCACCGGGGCTATCACCTTTGAGGAAAGGGAAGCCCTGCCCTATGACGAAGCCGCAGTGCAGGCAAACATGGAAGCCGCGCGCAAGGCCCGTGCCGCTGCCGAATCTTCCGGCACGCTCCCTTGCGGTTGTCCCGGCAGTCATGCCCGCAGCCTCGCTCCCGCAGCAGGCCAGCCAATCGCTCACGGCGCGCCCGCTCATTCCGCGCCCACTCACTCAACGCCCGCGCAGTCTTCTGGTTGCCAGTCCGGGCAGCAGGAGCCGCGCCCGCTGGTTCCGCTCGGGCCTGTTGGCGCTCTGCCGCAAGATGCTTCCGGCAGCCAGTTGCGGCAGTGGCCGGTGCAGATCAAGCTGGTTCCGGCTAACGCCGCTTACCTGAGCAACGCGCACCTCTTAATCGCCGCCGACTGCACTGCCTATGCCTACGGTAACTTCCACCGTGACTTCATTCAGGGACGCGTTACCCTGATCGGCTGCCCCAAGCTTGATGAACCGTCCTACTACGACAAGTTTCTGGATATTTTCAAAAATAACGAGATTAAATCCGTGACCATCGCCCGCATGAGCGTTCCCTGCTGCGGCGGGCTGGAACAGGCAGCCAAAAAAGCCCTGCACGATTGCGGTAAAATGATCCCCTGGAACGTAGTAAC
>JAJDJF010000106.1 GCA_030267065.1 Desulfovibrio sp. OttesenSCG-928-C06
AAACAAGACTCCGCTTGTCATAGCGGTTACCAACCAGAAGGGCGGCGTGGGCAAAACCACCACCACGCACAACTTGGGCGCGGCTCTGGCCGACTTCCATAAAAAGAAAGTCCTGATGGTGGACATGGATCCGCAGGGGAACCTCAGCGATTCCTGTGGTTCCGGTCTGCAGGACGACCAGACCCGGCCCACGGTTTACGAGCTGATCAAGGAGGATTCCACGGTCAGCTTTGATGAAACCCGCGTGCCGCTGCGCAAGAATCTGGATTTGCTGCCCAGCAACATCCGTCTGGCTGTGGCGGACATGAGCTTTGCGCACGTTTTTGGGCGCGAGAGCCTGCTCAAGAACGCGCTTGCCGATCTGGACTATGACGTTGTGCTCATCGACTGCCCGCCCTCGCTGGGCATCCTCACGGTCAACTCGCTCACGGCAGCGGATTTTCTGCTGGTTCCGGTTCAGGCCGAGTATCACTCCATGGCCGGGCTGCGTCTGATGCTGGACAGCGTGCGCAAGATTCGCCGCCAGATTAACCCGGATCTTGAGGTTCTGGGCCTGCTTCTGACCATGTACGAGGAAAAGAAGCGCCTGAACAAGGACGTTGCCGATTTTCTGGCCGAGACGGGCGAGAGCCTCTTCAAGACCAGCATCCGCCGCAATATTCGCCTAGCCGAGGCCCCGAGCCACGGTCTGGATATTTTCCAGCATGATCCCAAGTGCCCCGGCGCTCTGGATTACATGGAACTTGCCAAGGAAACCCTTAAAGAAATCAAGGCGCGCAAAGCCGCCAGACAGTCAGCGGAGGGCCAGATATGAGCAGCCGCAAAAAGTCCGGATTAGGGCGTCAGGCCGGGGCGCTGTTCCCGCAGACCCCGCCGGTTGACGACCTGTTCAGCCCCACAGTCGCGCCCGCTGCCCCGGCAAATGTTGCTGCGCCCGTCCAGTCTAGGCAGGCTGGGCAGACAGGGCACAATGGGCAGTCTGCCGCCAAAGCGCCTGCACGAACTGCCCCGGCGGTGATGCCTGAACCGACCCTGCCCCTTGAGGCCGAAGTCCCGGCTCAGAACGCCGCGCCCCAGCCCGCTCAACAGGTAGCCCCGCAAGCCCAGACGATGCAGACAGCCCAGATGCCCGCATCCGAGCCGCGCCGTCCGGGACGTCCGCCCGCGCCCGTAGGTCCGGAGGGCCCCAAGAAAATCAAAAGCACCAGCCTGCGTGTGGAAGAGGGCCTCTACAAGCGCTTTCGCCAGATCTGCCTTGCCAAGGACGTTACTGTGCAGGTCGCCATCGAAGAAGCTATCCGCAACTACATCGAAGAAGCTGAGCGCGGCTAGCGGGTAGAGTAGTAGAGCAAGATAAGAGTTTATTAAGTTCTATATGCCTCCGGCGGCCAAGGGCTCTGCCCTTGGAACCCGGCAGGGACCGGCTGGCCCTACACCCCACAGTATTTTGGTAAATTTTAACGGCGTTCGGATTATTCGGGCGCTGTTTTTTTTGCGGTTATTAATTATTTGTCCTGTTAATTAAATAATTATTTAATTAACAGGACAAATAATTATAGATTTAAATAACGTTTATTTTAAATTTCAAACTATTACGGCAACCTGTACGGGAGCCGCAGCCGTAGTGCGACCAGCAATGATAACCTGCCCTCAAACTCCCTCACCCGGATGCAACGCCGCTGATGCGGCGCGCGAAAACATTGCCGCTTGGGATGATATAACTACATTGTCTTCTAATTACTCTATTTGAAACAGAATTACAAAATGGCAACTTTCATTTCGGGAGTTGCCATTTTGCTTTATTTTTAAAAACACTCATAGGATTCGTGATTTTATTCATCAGGCAAGCAACTGGGCCGGATGATAAAACCAGAACTAAGCCAAAAATGCCTGCAATATAGGCCAGACGTTCAAGCGTCGTGTTTATTGCTTGTGGCAACCCCATATGCTTGACGTGAAGTATTATAAATCCATGTAGCAGATAGACATTCAAAGTTCTTGCACCAAAGCGGCTGAACCATGTTTCTTTTTTGGGTATCAAGGAAAAAAAGCAGGCAATCAGGACAATGCTGGATACATACAACAACGCCCTATCAACGCCGCCAAAACTTCCCAAACCAAGCGCAGCATAAGAGCAGGAGCCGTAGAGCAATCCTACAGGAATATTAATAAAAAATTTAAGAGCAATATATGCTGAAATGAAAATGAGAATGGCAACCGCAGGTGGTATTCTTATAATCCAATTCTTTTTGAAGGAGTATCCAAGAAGGAAAAACGGCAGAAATACAACAACTCTGGATGCGCTAAGTCCGTAAGAGAATATACTGAAATAACCAGCGGCGATTCCGGCAATGAAAGCCAAAATTACCCGGTAAGGAATTATGCAAATAATTGGTAGGGCGACTTGCCAAGCAACCGTAGCTAATGAGAACCATAAAATCCAGATAGGCCAGATATATTGTAGTTTGACGTTTGGATCGTGCAGAAAAAAAGCCGTAAACATGAAATAAAGCGTTTGAAAAACAAGGTAAATCCATACGCTTTGGACAACTCTCCGGGCGCTTATATTCTTGCAGAAATATCCAAGTATAAAAACAAAGCAGGGCATATGAAATAGATATATAAGGCGGTAAATGGTACCTATGGTCGACCCATTTACCCCTTCAAAGGCGTGCCCAAGAACGACAAGAAAGATTAATATGAACTTCGTATTATCGAAGAAATGATCGCGCTTCTCAATCAAATTAAAATCCTATTACATATCACACTTCAGCAAATTATGCCCGGAGGCTGGCCGCTTCATTGTCCAACTCTTTCAGTCTTTCGGGATCTATATCAGTTGCCATATTTTCCGCAACTGCCCGGAGTGGACGCTTTGGGCTGTACTGTTTAGGATTCGCCACCCTGAGTCAGCAGGCCTTCAGGCAAAACATACTCCACTGGCATGCCCAAAATCGTCTTAGCCGTCACACCTTTGGTTGCTGCCAAGTCTTCAAGCTTGTGGTACATGGCGGTTTGCTGCCCGTTAATGAAGCCGCTCACCGCTTTGAACGTGGAGTTGTTCTCCAGCACCTTACGGGCCAAGTCCTCACGACTGGCGTAGAGTGTGCCAGACCCGGCAAACTCCGCATCAATATACGGCATCGACCCGGTGGCACCGGCAAGTATCGCCTCAGCTTCAGGCAGCTTGAAGGGCCAGCCCTCGCATTCGTCATTCGGGTAGGCAGCTTTGATTTTGCTCATGATATCA
>JAJDJF010000107.1 GCA_030267065.1 Desulfovibrio sp. OttesenSCG-928-C06
CGCAATGCGCGGAAAATTCTTTAAGCCGCCCACTAAGGCTGTCGCTATGCCCGCTACCGGGCTGGACGGGCAGACCGGCCGGTTTATCCAGCACCAGATAATGCTTTTCCAGCTTCAGGATATTCAGCCCGAAATCACGGCCCGCAGCTGGATTAGAAAGCTGCTCATTTTCAGTGTTACCCTGCCTGCCGCAAGCACTGCCGCGCTCTCTGCTACCCGGTTCAGCATCAGGCCCGGAAACCGGCTGTGTCAAAGCTGATTTATTGGCAACCGGGCTGGCTGGAGTCAGACCAGCCGGAGATGGTCTGACCGGAGATGCTTTGCGTTGGTCTAATCCGTCCTGTCTGGCCTGATTGGAACCGCCATGAACCGGGCCATCCTGAGCAGGTTTGTCCCGGTCTGATCTTTTTTGCCCCGATCGAGCCTGATCGGCTCCAGCCATATCAGGACTGCCCGGCAACACAACGGCTGAAGTCACGCCCAGCAGACCGGCATACTGCGGCGGCAGGCGCACTTCATCACCGGCAAGTAACACCCTGTCCGGCTTGCAGCGGCCCTTGTTGACGCGCACCTGCCCGGTTCTGAGCAACCGGAAAAGCGAGGGCCGGGGCAGGCCAAGCCTGCGTTCAAGAAAACGCAGCAGCTTTACGCCTGCCTCGGCCTCGGTAATCGTCAACAAGCCGCTGTTCGGAGCATCAGATTCGTTCACTAAAAGCTCCTGTGCCCTTTAACGGCAGCAGCTTTATCGTTTAATTGCTTCCACTGACCACGTCATCGCTGTCAATGTTAAGGGAGTAACCCACAACAATGGTCTTGCGCTTGGTCATAACGCCGCCGGTATTGGCGCAAACAACCAGATCAAGCACGCCGTCGTTGTTAAAGTCAGCCAGGGCTATATCAACTATGCCGCCCTGAACGGCGCGCGTACGCCACTGTTCGGTCATGCCAACGCCATCCCAGTACATGCATTTTACTTCGCCCTGCAGGAAGTTGCGGTAGCGCTTGAAAATATGCCCGGTGGTGGTGATGGATTTGACGATCAGCATTTCGTAATCGCCATCCCTGTTCAGGTCCACGGGGATCATGCGAATCGGGATATAGTACAGGGAGCGCAAGCTCTCGGTATCCTCGCCCATGCCGGGGGAAGTGGGGTTGATTTCCAGCCCGACCGGAGACCCGGCCCAGTCATCTTCGGTAACGGAAAGCATACCGCCGCCCAGCGTCCAGACCTTCATTTTTTCAAGCTTGGAAACGCTGATTATGCGCGGTTCGTTGGTAATGTCGCGCCCAGCCGGAAGAAAGGCAAAGCTGAACACGTTGAATTCATCCGGAAGATTGATGGGATCACCGGGAATAAGTTCGTTGCCGGTACGCACCATTTCAGTGATGCGCTTTTTGCGGAACATTTCGTAGGTGTGCCCGGGCTGACCGATAAGAATCTCGCGTCCGGTATTGATATCGCGGATAACGTTGAGGAAGTAGCGGATGTTCTCCATTTCCAGCTTCAGCTTCTTTCCGTCAAAGCTGTAGATGCGGCTTTTGGGCATCTGCTCCTTGTCCATGGAGGTAAGCAGAATCTGCTTCCTGCCGGAACGGTCAAAATCAAAGGAACGGATGGCAATGTTGTTCTGGGTCAGGTTAACGCGCACATTGTCCAGAGGAGCAAGGCGGTTGTTGTCCCAGCGGTAAACAAAGAGGTTGTAGTCATCAAAGATGAAAACCTCGTTGCGTCCGTCGCCATCGGCGTCGCACACTTCCATGCCGTATCCGGTGTAATTGAGCTGCTGCGAGCGCATTCTGGTTGAATCGCTGGAGCTGCCGCCTTCGTATTTGAAGGACGGGTTCAGGCCGCTACCAACCATGTCCGGGTTGGGACTCTGGTTGCCGGAAGGCTGCTGGCTGGGAACAGCCACAACGCGCACACCCGGCTTGCCGAAAACTTCGGCGCTGATGTTATCGCAAATACTTGTGAGAGTAGGAATAAGCTGGGCTACTCTGGTCTGGCGGGACTTGGGCCACTTTTTGCCGTCCTTGTCCATAACCATGATGTCCAGACTGCATTCTTCGCCGACGATCATCAGGTTACCCCAGATAACATAGTCCGCGCCGGAAGCCTGAAGGCCCTTTACGGCATCGGCCTCGCTCATGGCGGGGTTTCTGGAAGTTTTCGACTCATTGGGCGAAAGCTCGTAGTTGCCGGCCCAGTGCAGGCGGGAATTGAACATGCTCGGAATGGAATTTTCAAGATACTTATATCCGGCCGGGCCGTTCACATTAAAAGGCATTACAACATAGGTCCTTACTGAAGCAGCCCGGCAATCTCCGGCCTGGCCAAGAACCAGAACAGAGAGCAACACCAGACTAAAGCAAAGTGACAGGCCATTAAAAAACCGCTTCATTATTACTCCGTTTAAATGCCGTGCGAAAGCGGCAAATTATTTGGTTAGCGCAGCTTGAATCGTCTTAATAATATCTCTTGTCATCCACTGCAAGTTCTATAATTTGTATAAGGATGTCAGCTAATTATTTTACATAAACCCAGCACAATCAAAAATATTTTCACCGGAGCGAATCAGCTTTTTTCAAGCTTCACCCCGGTGCAAATATCAAAAAATATCCAACAAATATAGCATATTATCTTACAGCAGAAACAAAGCGGCAAAATTCAACCGCGTGTATTTGCGTACCGTTTTGCGCGTAGTTTCTGATTTCAAGAACGCCAAGCCCCTTGCTGGAAGTTATTTCAGTCACCGTAAAGGTCAGGCAGACTTTTTCCGGGTTCTGGCTGTCGGCCTGCTCAAGGGTAACCTGAATCTCGCCAGCAAAGCGCTCCAGCCTCAGGCTGAAATTTTCCGGTGGCAGATATGACTGCGCAAGAATGGCTTTTACGTCATTCAGCGATATGCGGCCAAGGCTTTTCCCGCCCGCGCTGATGTAGCTGCCGTCATCCAGACGTACAACCAGTGGCAGATGCAGAATATGTCGCGGCACTTCCGTCTGCTCAAGCCCGGCAGCGCCCATAGCGCCAGTCTGGGATTGGTTTTGCTGGGCTGCCTGCCGCTGCGGATGAAGTTGAACCACCTTTGAGGACTGCGGCGGCTGTTGCGCAACAGCCGCCTGAATGCCGGACTGGGCCAGAGAATGAACTTCCGCGCTCAGGTTCTGCATATTCTGCATGATAACGGCATTTTCGC
>JAJDJF010000108.1 GCA_030267065.1 Desulfovibrio sp. OttesenSCG-928-C06
GTTGCGGTAGCCGGTCCAGTCCGACAGGTCTGTGCGGTTGTAGTAGCGGGTAAAGTGCAGGCTGGCCGAGGCTCCCTTGAGCGGGCCATCCGGGTGCACATAGATGATATCGGCAGTCCAGGCGTATTCTTTGAGGTGCTGGGCATAGCCGCGCGCCTGCCCGTCCCAGCCGATGGCCCCGCCAAGGCCGAGGCGCAGCCCGTTGAAGGGCAGCAGATCGTCCAGACCGCGCGAAATGCCGAGGAACGCCGCCATCTCCTGATCGTGATCCCAGTCCGAGCGGGCGTCCCACCAGATATCGTAGGCGCCCTTGGAGCTGCCGGTGGGGTTGGTCATGCGGTAGGCAAAGTAGCCGATGTGGTTGTCTTCGCTTTGCGGCACGCGGGTGTAGGTGTATTCAGCCCGGAAGTTCCACAGTCCAAGGCTGTAGAAAGCGCCCAGATAGTGCTGGTAGGCCAGACCGTCAAAGTTGTCGTTGACCGAGCCGGAACTGTCGTTATCCAGCATGCCGTAGAAGTGGTATTTCAGGTCCAGCCGTCCGGGGCCGAGGTCAAACCCGTACCCGGCCTTGAGGTGGAAGTTGTGCAGGTAGTCCTGCGCCCCGCCGTAGGCGGCTTCCAGCGTGAGCGCGCGCAGGTCGCCTTCTTCGCCGCTTTCAAGGCTGTAGCGCGCGCCAAGGCTCCACATGTAGTCGATGCGCGTATCCTTGTCGGCCTTGCGGAAGGTGTAAAAATCCCGGTACCATGGGGCTTTGTAGGCATTGACCAGCGCCGCCGCCAGTTCCAGACGGCCCGGAAGGCCCTGCTCCCGCAAGTCCGGCTGCATCTGGCCCGTTGCGCCGCCAAGCCCGTTGCCGCCATCTGAACCATCTATACCGGCAGACAAAGCGGCGCTGCCATCCTGCCGGGTGGCGCTCTGGCTGCGGGCCTGCCCGAAGCTCAAGCCGCCCTCGATGCCCTGATAGGTTCCGGGCATAATCGACCAGTTCACGCCCAGCACGCCCGGCCCGGAGGGCTGAAAGTACCCGGCACGCAGCCAGCCGCGCCTCTGTTCCGGCCCGGCCTGAAGCTTGAGGTTGGCCTTGTAGACGGACACGCCGCCCACGGTGCTGTCGTTCCAGTCCGGCTTCCACGGCGAGCGCCATGGCACAAAATTCATCTCATGGTCGATGGAGCCCTTCTGGCGCAAATCCGTGCTGCCGAAAACGCCGAAGTCCACGCCAATTTTCAGGAACCCGTCCCCGGCCCAGCCGGAATCAAAATGCGCGGCAGCCTGCACGGTGGCGTGGTCCAGATTGGTGCGCCATTCGTCACTATTGACGTTGTAACGGGTGCGCTTGCGCTGAAAGTAATAAAGACCGCCGCCGATGTCGGCCTGATCAAAAAAGTCCAGCCCGGTGTTCAGAAGTTTGCCGTTGTCTTCAGCGTCCGCGGACTGCGCGGCGTCCTGTTCGGCCTGTGTCCCCGGATCAGCCTGTCGGGGCTGCCCGTTTGCCTTTTGCTGTCCTTGCAGTGTGGGCGGGATAATCTCATCATCCGCCACGGCGGGCAGCGGGTTGCTCAAAAAGAACGCCAGCGCAAGCAGAATGCCCAGAACAGGGGTCCGGAGCGCTGCCTGTATTGTTAGCCGGATTGTCGGCAGGCAAACGGCCCCGCTCACCGCACGGACTGTTGCGCGACTGGCTGCCCGGATTCCAGCTCGCGCCCCGGCACTGGCATGGCCCTGTGCATCGGCTCCAGTGGCGGCACCGGCAGCCGGAGCGACTTCCGGCTCAAAACCCGCAAAGCGCTCCCTGTTACAAAAAATAAAATTAATCGGCTTGTTTGACTGTTGCATGTTGGCGGCTCATGGTTGTATCTTGGAGTGATAGCGTATTGAACATATATCCCTGCTTGTAAGACAAGGAGAAAAATATGACAAGGGCACACACAATTATAACGGCCTGCCTGCTGGCTCTCTGCCTTGCCGGTTGCGCTGCCGGTACCGGTACCGGCCTTTCCGGCAACAACATGCTGGCCGGTGGCCTGCCCCGGCTGATCATCAAGCCCGCCGCCTCCCTTGAGGCCGTTGCGGAAGGCAACACCTGGGGCATGCTCAAAAGCGACACCAATCTGCAAGCATCCGCCAAGGTCAGCTACGCCATCTACGGCGACAAGTCCGCTCAGGGACCGGTCACCCGGCACGGGCATGTGCTGATCAGCCGCCTGACCGACAGCGACAGCTGGGAATACAACGTTGAATCCCTGACCAGACGCAACGAGGCCTACCTGAACGTAGTAGACAAAAACGGCCTCGGCTGGACCGAACACCTGCTCTATGAAAACAGCGCCGGTGACTGGTTCAGCGATTTCTGGGCCGCCAACGGACGCAAAACGCCCGAAGTCTGGATCGGCAAGCGCTGGTCGCGCACCTACGCCGGACACACCCGCGTGGTTGTTGAATACCGCGAGCCGCTGCCCGCTTCCATCGAAACAGTGCCCGGCTCCGGCTATCTGGCCCACACCCGCTTTGTGACCTCCGGTGTCGAAGGCGAAAAGTGGCTCAAGGAATTCCACGCCCGCGCCGACGCCGCCTTTGACATCCAGAGCAGCCGTGGGCAGGAAATCATCCGGCAAGAACCGCAGGCCACCAGCCTGACCACCCTGCCCGCGTCAAAGCCGGACATGGCCCGTCTGGTCGGTACCGTGCAGATAGTAGACAAAATCGATAGCGGCAGCGACTGGTGGTAGCAAACGGCAAAAAAGGCCTGTTAGACCTGTACAAGCTGGCCAATGGTTGTTACATTGCTTATTAGTAATCAATCTTAATAAGTAAAAAACAACAAAGGAGCCACCATGTCCTTGCTGTCCGAATTCGCCTATCTGCCCATAGACTGGCAGATGACCCCGGAACATGCCGTCACCATGTATCTGGAATGGGGAAACAACGACTGGCATTCCGAGTACCCGCCGGTACGCTCCAAGGAAGACTATTCCATCTATTTTGTGGTGGATACCTGGGGCGAAAAGCCGGTGGTACGGCTGGTAAAGCGCAATTCCGAACAGGCCGACGACCTGATCAGCCTTGAACTGCCCGCTCACCTGCAAGCTGGCTGGCAGGCCGAATACCCCGGACTGCGCGGAATCTTCGAGCCTACAGACGAAATCAAGAACTGGCTAAAGCAGGAATT
>JAJDJF010000109.1 GCA_030267065.1 Desulfovibrio sp. OttesenSCG-928-C06
CTTCTAAAAAGCTGGATTTTGTTCTCTGGCAAGGAAAGGTCAAAATTCCGGCCAAGGATAGTACTCTTACGGTACAGCCTTGGCCGGAATTTTGGCTTTGACGCAGTCCAGAGGGCAAAAGCCAGCTTTTTAGGAGTACATCCTAGAACCAGCGTAGCGGATACTGCCGGTTGCGCGATAGATTGTTGATCAGCAGTCCGATGAGAAAAAGCAGGGTGATGCCTGCGCCAACAGGGACCAGCGGGTACCATATGCCCATCTGCTGCACCACATGCTGCCCGGACCCGGCAATCAGCGACGTGGCCCCGCCCGGCGGGTGCATGGTCTTGGTCAGCTGCATAACCGCAAAGGCCAGAGTAACCGACATGGGCGCTGCCAGCATCAGGTGTTCGCCTAGCAGGGTATAGACCAGCGCCCCGGCAGTGGCTGACAGGACCTGCCCGCCGATAACGCTACGCGGCTGGGCAAACGGGCTGTGCGGCGCGCCAAAAATAATCACGCACGAAGCCCCGAAAGACCCAAGCAGCAGGAGCTGGTCGCCTGTAAAGAACATCGCGTCCAGTTGCAGCAAAATCAAGATAGCCGCAAAAGAGCCAATGCACGACCAGATGAAATCGCGCGGGCCGGGAACGCTGTCATAAGCATTGAACCCGCGCATTTTGTAAAGATAGGAGCGGACTTTGAAGGTCGGGCTATACAAGCCGTAATGTTTTGCCCGGGCCTCGCTGATTCTGCGCGGCCCGCCATTGGTGGAATCGCCGGGCTGCAACCCTTGCGGGGTGTAGGCCTGATTCGCGGCATCGGGCCGATCCGGGGTGTTTTTCGGCAACGCGGCCTTTGCGGCATCTCTTTTTCCGGCCACAAGTTTTCTGGCCAGCAGAGCCTTGCTGATGGTGTCAGCTTCGTTGCGATGGTGGCGCTTCATCATTCCTCCGCTTACGGCATTTTTGACGCGAACACTGCTTCATACCCGGCAGCGCTCCCCTTTGGGAAATTCGCCGGGATTATCCTGATGCGGCACCCGCCGTACCGCACAGGCGCATGGTTAAAGATACCGCCACGGGCACTGTCTTGTGCAAACCTGCTTTTGCCGGGCCAGCTATTTGCAAAACACACCCGCAACAGGTAAAAAAGCGTTTGTTCCTTCAGCTACATCCCCTGAGATGCGCGCAGCAAAAAGCCGATAACGCGCTACGTCAGCCGTACAGCAATGTTATAGTATAAAGGGCCACTGCATGGCAAAAAGCAATTTCTTCAATGACGTTTACGCACTGGTGGAGCAGATACCGCCCGGCAAGGTCATGACTTACGGCCAGATTGCGGCCTGCCTGCAAAGCCCCTATTCGGCAAAGGTTGTAGGCTATGCCATGAGTTCGGCCCCGGACGGGCGCAATCTGCCGTGCCACCGGGTGGTGAACCGGAAAGGCGAAATGGCCGGGGGGATGATTTTTGGCGGTGTAGAGAGCCAGCGCTCCATGCTTGAGCGGGAAGGGGTTCCTTTTAAAGCAAACGGGCTGATTGACCTGACGCTGGCCCTGTGGGATTGCGACGGGGCAATGCTGCCTGAATAGCTTCTTGTCTGGCATGCCGACGCGTCATGCTGTGTCTGGACAATTCTGGACAAATCAGGGCATGGCGCATGCGTGATGCGCGGAGCTGGGCAAGATCATGCAGCGTCAAAGTGTCCCGGGTATACCTGACGCATCCACCCCGGCAAGGCCCCGCCAGCAGGCGGCACAACAGCCATAGCTTGTTGACTGTGCCAGATTGTTGAGCTAAGCCCTGTCTCTGCGCAAATTTCGCCCACGCGGAAGAGAAAAACTGTGCGGCAGAGATTGGTACAGGTGCCACATTTTGTCGCAGCGCAAAATACAATAAAATAATAGGGGATCACCATGCAAGATCAGCAGAATCAGGGGCAAGAATATATCCAGCCCGGCCCTGCGGACGCCTATCAGTCTGCCGACCCGGCCAAAGTAGCTGCCATTGCGGAGCAACTGGAACGCGAGCGCCTTACCGGTATTGGCGGCTGGCTGCTTGTTTTTCTTATTTTGACCATACTCGGCCTGCTGTCACAGGTCTTCAGCCTGCTCAGCCCCGGAACCGGCATCCGCGAACTGGACACTCTGGTAATGCCGCGCTCGCTGATCTCGCTGCTCATGGGTATTGCGGTGCTGGTGCTGCTGTTCGGCAAAAAGGCGGTTTTTCCCAAGGTGGTAAAAATCTACCTGGTTATCGAGTCCGTACTCAGCGTGATTTTCACCATAATGACCGTGAACGCCGTCAGCGCTTACATCGGCAATATGGATGCAGCATTTAGCGGCGGTATGTTTGTGGGCGTAGCTGTTTCCGTGGGCCTGTCCATCGCCTGGATTGTCTATTTCAGCAAATCAAAGCGGGTACGCTACACCTTTGTGGAGTAACCCGGCCTTGCAGAATAACACAGGGTGCCCCCTGAGTACTCCGGCTTGTGATGCTCATGGCGGGCACCCTGACTTTTCAGAATATGGACCGAATGTTCTGCCAAAGCGCAATGCCGGGCACCAGAAAGCAGCGCTTGAAGCAGGCCAGAATATTTTCAGGAACACCAATGCCCAGAACCAACATCCCGTCCCTGCCGCCGCACGCCACCGAAAACGAAATACGGCAGGCAATGCTCATTGATGAGCGCAAACGACTTACCGGCATAGGCGGCTGGCTGGCAACATTTATTGTCCTGTATGCTCTGGGCTGGTTTTTCGGTTTGGGTCTGATTTTTGGACTAGCGATGGATGCTGGGTTCACCTTCGCCATGCTCATCATTGTGGTGCTTGACTGGACTGGACGTATTGCAGTGCTGGCAGGATTGCTTTCCGCTTCCCGCTCAGGTTCACGGGCCATCCGCATGGGGCTTGGCACGCAGTTAGCCTGCATGATAATCCAATCCATTGTCACTATTATGAGCCTGCGCATGGACGCCGGGGCATTTCTGGCTCTACTCTGCATTCTTGCTTATCATATTGCCTGGCTCACTTATTTCAGCAAATCCCTGCGGGTAAAATACACCTATGACGACAGGGCCTGGGGCAGACACAGCGAGGTCTTTTAATGAACAACGACAATAAAAACACAACAG
>JAJDJF010000011.1 GCA_030267065.1 Desulfovibrio sp. OttesenSCG-928-C06
GCGGCAGGAAGTACAGGCAAAGTGCTTTGAGCCGGCTACAGAATTTTAGGATGGATTGCGCAAGAAGCTGGGATAATCCAGCATACTTACGGAATATCACTCACACACTGAGGGGTGCAGGGGAAATCATTTCCCCTGCCGGGATTCTTAAGGGCGGAGCCCTTAAGCCGCCGGAGGCGCACACCTCTCAATCCCACCCTAATCACCAAAAAATTTCAGGAGAATGTAATGGCAACTAAATTTGGTTTTTGCGGCGCAGGCAACATGGGCAAAGCGATGATTCGCGGCATTCTGGGCGCTGGCCTTGCCAAAGCGCAGGATATTTATGTGTTTGATGCCTATAAGCCCGGTCTGGAAGCGCTGGCTGCCGAGCTTAAGATTATCCCGGTAGCCAGCGAAGAAGAAGCGGCAAAGCAGGCTGATATCCTGATTCTGGCCGTCAAGCCGGACGTGGTCCCGGCTGTGCTGCAAAAGGTCAAGGGTATTATCGGCAAGGATAAGATCGTGGTCTCCATTGCCGCCGGTGTTTCGCTGGAGCGGCTGGAGAATAATCTGGAAGCCGGAGCCAAGGCTGTGCGGGTCATGCCCAATACTCCGGCTCTGGTGGGCGAGGGCATGGCAGCGCTTTGCCCTAACAAGTTTTTGTCGGAGCAGGAAAAGGATACCGTGCTGTCCGTGTTCTCAAGCTTCGGCAAGGCCGAGTTCATTGCCGAAAAGCACATGGACGCCATTGTTGGCCTGATTGGTTCCGGCCCGGCCTACGTTTACATGTTCATTGAGGCGCTGGCAGACGGAGCGGTTTTCTGCGGTATGCCGCGTGATGTGGCCTACCGCATGGCTGCGCAGACCGTGCTTGGATCGGCAAAGACTGTCATGCAGACCGGGCAGCACCCCGGCGCGCTCAAGGATATGGTCTGCTCACCCGGCGGCACCAGCATTGCCGCAGTGCGTGATCTGGAAGAGCGCGGATTCAGAAGCGCGGTAATCAATGCCGTGCGCGTTGCAGCGGAAAAGAACAGCCAGTTGTAAGGCGATTGCAGGCGCGCCCTGTTACGCTGTGGCGCAGCACTGTTATAACTGCGTGTATTTAAAAATGATATGTAACGCCTTTTTGCTGGTTGCAGGTTTGCTTTGCAGGCAGACCTGCGACTAGCTATAATCAAGGCCTGATAACGGTAAACTGCAATATATAAAGGACTTTGCAATGAGTGAAATCAGCAACGCCAAAGTGGTGCGCGAGGCCAATGTTTATTATGACGGCAAGGTTTCCAGCCGCACTGTTTTTCTGGAAAGCGGCGAGCGCGTGACTCTTGGCTTCATGCTGGCTGGTGAGTACGAATTCGGCACCGGCGACAAGGAAATTATGGAACTGCTTTCCGGCGACATGACAGTGCTTTTGCCCGGAGAAAGCGAATGGCGCGAGATTGCAGTGGGCAAAAGCTTTGAGGTGCCTGCAAACAGCAAATTCGGAGTAAAGGTTAAAGCCTACGCCGACTATCACTGCGCTTATATCAAGTAGCAAGCAACGCAGGCTTTCTGGTTTTTAGGATAAAATAATGGGTGTCCCGCTAATATAGCGGGGCACCCATTATTTTATCCTATAAGAACTAGAAAATGTTCATGATGTAGTCGAAGATAAGGTTGGCTGTATATGAAGTTGCAATCAAAGAGCTAATTGAAGATATTTCTCTTCGATATCCAATGTTTTTATACGTATTGTCCTTGTTGACTCCGTAGATGAAGGACAGCAAGAACAGTGCAGCTATCGCCAGTACTACGCAAACAAAAAAAAGAATAGCCAACTGATATTCGTTTTCTATTACCGCTATAATTGCAAATGTAATGAGACTGCTTGTCAGTGTAATGCTCTTGAATATGGCAGACGTTATAACTTTTTCAGCGAGCTGTGTGAAATAACGGCTGTCAAAAGTGTTTGCAATAAAGAAAGCAGATGTTCCAATGCAAAGCATGACCCCAATGATATGTAGATTGAAATGCTTATTTAGTATGAAGTTTAAAGAATATTTTTGATTCAATATTAGGAAATATATTGCTACAGTCAACAGAGAGCCATAGCACGCCTCTCTGACTCCTCTTTTTAGATCATCGAGGGTGATGCTCTTCAAGAAGCAGTAAATGGCCCCCATAAGCAGGCCATCCAAAGTAGTAAAAAATGCTGTCATATTTACCATCCCTGACTGACCAGTTCGGCAAGCCGGGCTTCATCTTCCGGGTAGCGCAGGCCTTTTGGGGTTACAATGAAGCTGTCTTGCAGCAGGTCGGAGCGCGAGTCTTCCAGCGGGAGCATGATCCAGCGCTCATCTTCGCGCCCTACGACAATAACGCGTTTTTCGCGGTGGGCCAGCTTGAGGGCGAGAATTACGGATTCTTTCAGACGCATCGCTTTTGCTCCTTTTATCAGTCTGCGTGGAGCATGTGCTACAACAAATGAAAGCGCCTGTCCATGCATCGAAGGGCGTGCGTCTGCTCAGGCAATTGCTTCAAGAATGATATTGCGGCATTCCTCGTATGAAAAGCGGGCTATGCAGTCGCCAAGCTTTTGCAGGTGGAGGTCGCTTTCCTCCCCAAAGGTGTATCCGGCCAGTTCCTGCATAATGGCGGTAATGGCGTCGTAGTCATACTGGCTGATTTTCTCCAGCAGCTCATGGTATTTTAGTGTCAGGAGTTCCGGCGAACCCTGTTCAAGCGCTTCTGCGGACCCTCCCTTTTCCGGGTGTTCCTGCATCAGTTCGCCAAGTGCGTGTGAGAACTCGGCAAGCTTGTCGTAAAAATGGCTGAAATGAACGTCCAGAACCGCTGCGTTTTTTTGTTTTGCCGCGAGTTCCAGCTCGTGCAGTTTGTTTGAGAGCGACATGGCCCCGATATTTGCCAGCGAGCCTTTGAGTGTGTGAAATTCCATGTGCAGCAGCGGCATGTCTTTTGTGTCCGCAGTCATCAGTTTTTTTATGCGATCCAGACTACCGGGCAGGTCGGATGCAGACAGGCGCAGCGACTTTTCAAGCGTATCATGGCTTCCGCAAACCCGGCCCAGCCCAATCTCGATATCAAGACCGGGAATCTTGCCTGCTTCGCGCAGTATTTCCGGCAGTTCGTCACGATTGTCTTCAATTACCGGCAGGGCAATCTGATTCTGACTGATTATCTTTTTGCTTTCCGGCAACCAGCTAAGCAATACCGCGCGTAGCTGCACAATTTCTATCGGCTTGACCACAAAGTCGCTCATGCCCATGTCCAACAGCATGTCACGCGTGCCGGGCATGGCGTTGGCAGTAAGGGCGATGATCGGCACGCTGCTCCAGATGCCGCCCATCGAGCGGATGAACAGCGTTGTTTCAACGCCGTCCATTCCGGGCATCATGTGATCCATGAAAATGATGTCGTATTCTTTTTTCTGGATCATGCCTAGTGCTTCACGCCCGGATGAGGCCATGTCAGCTTCAATGCCGTGCAGCCGTAAAAGTCCGTGTGCCACGTTCAGGTTAACCGCATTGTCATCGACGATGAGAGCATTCACATCTGTCCAGATGCAGGCCACCGGTACATTGCTCAGGTCGTTATCCAGCTTGTCCGGATCGCCGGGAACAAGCGGCAGCCGCACAAAAAAGCTGCTACCCTTGCCGCGTACGCTTTCTACCCAGATTTCGCCTTCCATAAGAGTGACGATATTTTTGGCGATGCTGAGTCCCAGGCCGGTTCCTTCAATCAGCTTTTGCTCATTGCCGCTTCCCTGACTGTAGGGGTCGAATATGACCGAGAAGGCTTCCGGCTTGATGCCCATGCCGCTGTCCGTAACCTCAAACAGCAGGGTTGCGCCCTCGTTGCTCACACGCATCAGAACAAAGCCGCGCGCGGTATACTTGACGGCATTGCCGAGCAGGTTGAGCAGAATCTGCCTGAGCCGTTCATCGTCGCCGTACAGGCACTCCGGCAGGTCGCCGCTATGCTCGTATGAGAAGGAGAGTTTTTTCTCGCTGGTCAGCATGTCCATGATGGAGCAAAGGTTGTCCAGCAACATGGGCAGGCTGAAGTGGTGCGGAACAAGCTCGAATTTTCCGGCCTCCATCTTTGATGAATCCAGAATATCGTTAACTATTTTGAGCAGCGATCCGGAAGATGTCTTGATGTCGTCAACGTATTTGCGCTGTGTTTCGGTCAGGTTTTCGTTCAGCAGCAGTTCCGAAAGCCCGGTGATTGCGTTCATGGGCGTTCTTATTTCGTGCGACATGCTGGCAAAGAACTGTGTTTTGGCTACGGCAGTGGCCTTGATTTTTTCTTTTTCAAAATCGGCTGTCATGGCCGCCATTTTCAGGGTGTGCATCTGACCCATCTGGTGCAGCATTTTTTGTAGCGATACCTGTAGGCTATGCACTTCATAGTTGGTGGTATCAGCCACTTTTTCAAAGTGCACTTCCAGATCGCCATCGGCCATTTCATTGGCCATTTCCGTGAGTTGCTTGATGGGGGAAACAATGTTCCGGGTAGTGACAAAAATCGAGATCGCCATGATTAAAAAACCCATGACGCTGATCATGATGAAGGTCTGCACAGGGTGCTTGGCCCCGGCTTGCAGGGCCACGGCCGGGACCTCTATATATAGCAGCAGCGGCTTGGCGGATTTGCTGGTAAATACAGGAGTGAGGCACACAAACAGCTCCTGCCCGGTGGCCGGGTTTTGCGTATAATGCACCACCTCCTGTCGCGAGCGTACTGCCTCGTCTATCCGCTCCTCGCGGGCCAGGACGCCGCGCGCTCCGGGCGCTTTGCCAGCTTCGGTGGCATAGATTATCTGCCGGTCATCGGTGATGAAATAGAGCGGATATTTGCCGTCAAGAATGTTGAGGCCATCCATGAAGTTGAGCAGTTCGGAGTACTTGATATCCAGACCAAGGCAGCCGATGAACTCGCCGTCACGGTAGAGCGGCACGCTGATTGTGCCGATATGCGCCGAGCCGTCGCCTACGCCGTAGTCGTGCAGTGACAGGCTGCTGTGGTACGGCTCGCCGGTTTGCCTTGGCACATCGTAGGATGGGAACAGTTCTGAACTGCCATCCGGTATATTTGTTATGTCTAAAGTTTCAACGGCTTTTCCGTTAATTTTGACGAATGACTTGCTGAACCTGCCCGGGCCGAATGTTCCGGGTTCAAAAGAGAACCAGGCGCTGTACATGTCCGGCACGCTGTACAGCAGCGAGGTCAGCAACAGTTCGGCTGTCTGGCGTGCATGCGCCGCTTCTGAGGTGTTGATGTTCTCAAAGTTGCTCCGGGCGGCAAGCAGTACGCTGTTCATTATTGCCAGCTGATCTTCGAACCGTTCGGAAAAGTTCCTGGCGAACTGTACCGTGGCTTTGGTTGCGAAGGTTTCAGCCTCTTTTTTTATAAGACTGTTCACCAGCACGGTGATAGTTGTAAAAATGAGAATGAGCGGAACTATCGTTGCAATGAATATTCGCGCAAGAATGCTGGTTTTTCTTCCGATAACTGGCATATTAACCTTTCCTGAGCGAACAGGGCAAACGGCGTGCAGGCCGCGCGGCGAAGCGCTCCACTATGGATTACTTCATGGACTGGGCAATGTTATTAAACTGTCGCTCCAGCTTCCCAAAAATTGATACCAGATACGGGTCAAAATGCTGCCCGCTGCTTTCCTGAATGATCTTCATTGACTGTTCATGGCTGAAAGCTTTTTTATACGGGCGCACCGTGGTCAGGGCATCATATACGTCAGCTATGGCGGTAATGCGTGCACTAAGCGGTATGGCCTCGCCCGCCAGTCCTTCCGGGTAGCCTGAGCCGTCCCATTTTTCGTGGTGGCTCAAAATGATGTCACGGGCTGTATTCAGGAAGGAATCCTCACCCATGCGCTCAATAAATTCATCCAGCAGGCGCGCCCCGTGCTCCGGGTGCAGCTTTACCACTGTGAATTCCTCCGCAGTGAGCGGCCCTTGCTTTTGCAGTATCTGGTCAGGAACAGCTATTTTACCGATATCATGCAGCTTTACGGACATAATGATGTCATCGGCCTGGGTTTGCGTCAGTTCGTAACCTGTGCGCATGTCCTCAAGCAGGTATTTTACGATCAGGCTGGTGAACTCGGTGGTGCGCGAGATATGGTCACCGGTCTCGTGGTCGCGCATGTCGGTGACACGGGCGAGCAGGCCAAGGCAGATTTCTTCACGCAGCTTTAGTTTGTTGTAGGCGTAAATCAGGTCTTTGCTTCTTGCTTCCACCAGTTGCTCAAGGTGGTGGCGGTAGCATTTTAGCTCCAGTTGCAGGCGAACACGGGCAAGAAGGGTGCGCGCGTTGACCGGCTTAAGGATGTAATCCATCGCGCCTTTTTGCAAAACTTCTACTTCGTTTTGCTCGTTTCCGCTGCCGGTCAGGAATATGACCGGGATTTTGCTGGTTCGTGCATCCTGCAGCAACATATCCAGCAATTCGCTTCCGGTAAGTTGCGGCATGTGGTAGTCCAGCAAGATCAGGTCGGCCTGGTTTTCGCCAAGGTACTTGATCGCTTCAAAACCGGATGTGAACGGACGAACTGTAAACTCCGGGCGGAGGATGGACATTATTGAGTTGACGATGCCCGGGTCGTCATCAACTGCAAGAACTACTGCTTTTGGGGCTGAATGGGCTGCCCATTCAGGCGTTTCTCCAGGAAAACAGTACGGCATATTTGGCATTTTTGTGTTCCCATAAAATCCGGATGTTGATTTTGTAATGTAGCAATAGTGGCTGTTATGCGGCATAGTTACACGACTTTCTTGCCTAATCTGGAGGTAATACTGCCAGACTAAAAATAAATCAACTAGGTCCGATTTCGTGTTTCTTGTTGTGAGACTTGCTTTTATATATAATTACCAAGTAGTTACATTGGTATTGCCCAAGGGTAACCAACTGAATAATATTTCCTATACAATAAGTGGTGTTTTAAAATACAAATTTGGAGTGAAATAATATTATTCAGTGTTAAAAGGTATAAACAACAAGGTGTTGAGAGCAGATTAACTATGAAGAAGTAGCAGCTTTTTGGGGGCGGAACAGCGGCTTTTTTGAATCAGGGAGCGTGCACCGGCGTTGTCCGCAGCCAGTCGTGGCTGGTCAGCGGTTTTGAAAAAATGTATGCTCGCAGGTGGATAACCGGGGCTGCTTTTTATTTGCGCGAGCAACAGGAATCTGCTTGCGGCAATACTCGCCCAGTCCGGTTTTTAATGCGGTTTATGGCAGGAAGTCATTGTGACATGACTTTTAATAAAAGTTTTCAGGCGGGCAAAAGGTGCCGTCATGTATATTTCACAGCGCAGTCAGAAAATTCTCAAGATTATCCACCTGCTGACCATATCCTGCTGGATTGGCGGCTGTCTGGCCGTATTCACCCTGCTTTACGCGAGCGATGGCGCGCGAAAGGACGATGAGCTTTTCGGCATCCTGCTCAGTTCCCGTTTTGTGGCCATTATTGTTGTGGTTTACATGGGGGCGTTTGCCTCGTTTTTTACTGGCCTTGCCTATTCCATTTGCACAAATCGTGGTTTTGTGCGCCACAAATGGATAATTATCAAATGGGGTATTACTATTTTTCTGATTTGCTTCGGAGCGGCTTTTCTTGCCAGCTGGAGCACCAGAATGTTTGAGCTGGTCGATAACCTGGGGCTGGCCGCTACCGGGCTGGAGGAGTTTCAGACTTTGCGGTGGCGTCTGCTATTTGCCATGTCCATGCAGATAGTCCTTTTGACCGTGGCAACGGTGATTTCTGTTTACAGGCCGTGGGAGGACAGGGAGAATGCCGCCCGTCGGCTGGGAAGCATCCAGAAAGGGCGACGTGGGATTGTTGCGGGGCGCGCGCCGGAAGTTTTTCCGGCACGGGTGACTGGAATTGACTTCCCGGTTGAGCCTGTATCCAGAGAGCAGGGTGTAAAAGGCGTTGGCCCTGGCCCCGGCGCTTCCACCGGCACTTCAACCAGAGCTTCCTCAACTTCCTTTGGTGATCGGCGTCCTGCCGGCGCTGGTATTCCAGCTACAAATGCCCGCACTTCCGGCGTAGTCCGGACAAGGCGGTTGTTTCCGGCTTACTCGAAAATCCGGCGTAAATAGTAATGTAGCTCGCACAGCCGGTATTCCCTGTCGCAATCCAGTTGCGTGAGCAGTGGAGCTTGCAGGAGCGGTGAGGCCTGTGAGCGCAGTGGAAACTGGCGCGGTTTGCCTGTTAAGCTGTACGGGTACCCGTTCTGATGTGTATTTTTTACGCTCTCTATGCTTTCGATGCTTGTGTCATTTGTGCCGGTCATGCCTGTCATATCTGTCATGCCGGTTCTGGTAGCTACTCGCGCTTCTTTATTTTTCCCGCCAAACCATCCGGTATCACCCTTTACATGAATCATGAACGGCACATGGCGGCTGTTTTGCGGCAAGCCTTCCGGATATGCCACATCGCTGCCGTGGTCGCCCCAGATGATCAGTAGAGTGCCTTCCGGCAGCATGGAGTAATATGCGGCCAGACACTGATCCAGATAGCGCAGCGAGGAGACGTAACGGCTGAAGCTGCCTCCGGCGCTTTTGAATAGCGGGTTGGGGCTCATAAACGGGATGTGCGAGCTCATGGTGACAATGAACTGGGCCCGTTTGCCCGGCGTGGCAGCTTCTTTGCCTTCTGTAGGTGTGGTTACCTTAATGCCATGCGCAGACATTGAAGGGCTGGCGGGTATGTGATTTCTGGCGGCTTGCGCAACTGCGGCACGGTTTGCGTCCGGGCTATCCATGCCTCCGCCAGCATTGCCTGCTGTGGAGGCACTCAGTTGGCTTTCTGTTGATTCTGCTGCGGGGACGGGGAATGAGCGAGGTGCGGAATCGGCTCTGAGTTTTGCGGCAGCCATGCTGAACACATCTTCGTCAAGAATATGCTCCATGATGTATTTGCCCGGCTTATAACCGGCTTCCAGCAGTTCTTCCTTGAAGTAGAGGTGCTCAAATCCTTGCGAGCGGTAAGCCTCGCGCAGGTTGAACAGATTACCGCCCAGCCCGTGGAATACGGAGGTTTCGTACCCGCTTCCGGCCAGAAGATGGATAATGCTGTCCGGGTATTCGGTTATGTATGAGTAATAAATGACGTTTTGCTCGGCAATGCGCCCATTCAGCAGTTCATAGTCAGAGTTGCTTGAGCCTACCTTGTGCGGCGCAAAAACACGCAGCAACAACGAATCCTGCGTCAGAAAGTCGATGAAGGGCAGCACCGGGTGTCCGTTGACCTTCATGCCCAGCGCCGCAAAGTCAAGGCTTTCCACCTGCAACAGCACCACCGTGTTGCCTATGGGCGGCAGCGGCAGCCCGTTCCAGCCCGTTTTTTCTGGCTGGTGCGAAGGCGAAGCAATTGTGTCCACTGCTTGCAATGCAGTAGGGCTAGTCTGTGTCATGACACTTTCAGACTTGCAGCTATCGCCTTGTGCGCCGCCCGGCTGTGAAGTGCCGTAAAGTAGCCCTGCATCTGCAATTTTCTCCGCTGACCATGCGGCGTCAGGTGACCATGTTGCGTCAGGGTCGGCGCAGCGGCGTTCGGCGTAGATAAGTTCGGTGTCCTTGTAAGTTCCGCTCATCCATTCGCCAATCCAGGTGGCAAGGTAGCCGATATTACGCACCGCTTCGGTTGTGCCGCCGTCCAGACGGCGTTCGCTGGCTGTGCGGTGCCCGATGGAATCAACCCAGATCAGGCTGAGCCCGGTTTTGCCGTAAATAATGGTGGAAAGCGCAAATACCACCGCCATTGCGCTTACTGCCGTAATGCCGCGCAGGTGCCAGAAGCGCGGCATGCGTCGTTCAGGTGCGCGTGAGAGTTGCACCAGCAGAACCTTGAGCGCCAGCAGTGCGCCGCAGGCCGCAATTATATCCGGCCGCGCAAATCCGAAGATGTCTATGCCGAGCGAGGCCGCCCCCTGCATTGAGTGGAAGATGGTGGAAAGGGTGAGCGGATTATAGAAGAAAATGGTGTAGTGCAGCAGGATGGTGCTCAAAAAGCATTGGCCTGCGAGGAACACAAAAAAGGCCCGGCGCGAGAGCAGGGCGACAATCAGCGGAAAGAGCAGATCGAGACAGAGCAGGTATATGAACGACGGCGTGACAAACAGCTCCAGGCTGATAGCCTGATAGGTGGTAACCGCCTGCACATAGGCCGACTCAAGGCCGGATATGAGGACGGCCAGATTGAGCAGGATGAGCGCCAGCCAGCCGTTATGCACCGGCAGCTTGCGCCAGCGCAGCTTCCATTTGCGCAAAAAGCGCCCGGACTGGCTTTTGGCCGCGCGTCTTCTGAATATCCGCTTTCTTGCCATGTGCGCTGACTTCTTGTGCTGGCCTGTTATTTAAGTTTGATGCGCAGCCGGTGGCATCTGGCGTTTATGCGCCGTTCTGCCATGCTGCGTCCAATTTGCCGAGGCATTCCGCGAACCGCTCAGGACTTGTGGAATTAAAACCGTCATACCAGTAATCAAGCCGCTCCAGAAGTGCCCGCAGCAGGTCCGGGCGGGATACGGACCGGCCCCCGGCGGAAAGCAGGGAGCAGGTTTTGGCGCGCAGGGCGGGCGGGAAATCTTCCGGCAAGGCATTGACGTTGCAGCCAATGCCAATCACGACCCAGTCCAAGGAGCCGGCCTGAAATCCAGCTTCCACCAGCACTCCGCAAAATTTGCATTTGCCGAGCAGAACATCGTTGGGCTCCTTGAGCGTTGGTGTCAGCCCGGTAACGGCACGCACGGCTTCTGTCACAGACAGGGCCGCTACGCGGGTGAGCAACGTCTGGGCCTGCTCCACAGGCAGGCTCAGAAATGACGCTCCGCGCGGTCTTAAAATCAGTGAAAGCTGCAAGCCGCGCGGCGCGGAAAACCAGTCATGCCCGTTGCGCCCGCGCCCTCTGGTCTGCTTTTCGGCAAGTACCATGCAGCCTTCCCGCGCACCTTCGGATGCCCAGGCCACGGCCTCGCTGCTGGTGGAGGTTGTTTCTTCAAGGCTGCGCCACTCGCCTTTGCCTGCAATTTTTGCGTTCAGCCCACGGCAGACTTCGGCCCGGGCAGGCACGCTGTCGCGCACGCGCAGGTAAAAGCCCCGGCGCGGCGCGGAGTCGATAATATGCCCGTCCCGCCGCAAAGCGCTGACATGCTTGCTCACTGCCGCCCGGCTGATGCCCAGACGCTCGGAAATCAGCTCGCCGGAAGCCCAGCCGGAGGCCACCCCGGATGTGCCGGACGCTTCCTCAAGCATCTCCAGTACCTGCTGCTTGCGCTGCCCCAAGGCTGGCTCTCCGTTAGCTTTTGCCGGAAGGGGCGCTTTGTTTCTTGTCATATTGTAAACCTGCATGGACGGTTTTGTGGTTGACAATTTGCGCGGCATTTTTCTAATGTCGCTTCTTTGCAGCGTTGCTGCGGCTATCAGCCGGAAAGTTTTTCATATCAATATTACGAGGCAACTGAGCGTGTTTGAAAATATTCTTGAATCTGTGAAAAGCGGCAAGGGCGTCACTCTGGAGCAGGCACGGGCGCTATTGGCCGTGCTGGATAACAATCCTGACGCCATGCTTGATTTGCTGGCGCTGGCCCGTCTTACCGTGTCGCGGTTTGCAGCTTCAGGTGCAGCTACGGCTGCTGCCCCGGCTTCTGCTATCGCCGCCGCGCCTGCGCCGTTCACCTGCGGCATCATCAACGCCAAATCCGGACGCTGTGCCGAGAACTGCTCATTTTGCGCTCAGTCACGTTACCATGCAACCGCCTCGCCAGTCTATCCGCTTGTGGATGACGAAGTCCTGCTTGAGCGTGCGCGCCTTCTGGCAGAAAACGGCGTTGACTACATGGGCATTGTCATTAGCGGCACCGGTCCGTCAGACAAGGATTTTGAGCGCATTTGCGCGGCGGCGCAAAGAATCATCGGCGAGACCGGCATCAAGCTGTGCGCCTCTCTGGGCATTCTGGGCATGGAACAGGCCGTGGCTCTTAAGCAGGCCGGGTTCACCAGTTACCACCATAATCTGGAAACTTCGCGCAGCTTTTACCCTGAAATTTGCGGCACGCACGGTGTTGAAATTCGCGAACAGACTGTGGCTAATGCCAGAGTCGCCGGGCTGCGCGTTTGTTCCGGCGGGATTTTTGGCCTTGGCGAAAGCTGGGAACAGCGGCTGGAAATGGCCGAAACCTTGCGTGAGCTGAACGTGGATTCCATTCCGGTGAACTTCCTTAATCCCATTCCCGGTACGCCGCTTGAGAATGCGGCTACGTTGCCGCCGCGTGAGGCGTTAATGGTCATCGCGCTTTTCCGTCTCATGCATCCGGGCCGGGATATTGTGATTTGCGGAGGGCGCGGCAAGGTGCTTGGCGATTGGGACAAGCTGATTTTTTCAGCCGGAGCCAACGGGATGATGGTTGGTGATTATCTGACCACCAAGGGCAGCCCCTTTGAGCGCGATCTTGCCATGCTGGAAGAGCTTGGAGTGCGAAGCAGGGATGTTGCAGGCTTCAGGGGGGTGAGCGCTCAGGCCGGAATAGGGGATGCTAATGCGTAAGCCGCTTGTGCTGTGCGTTTGCGGCACGGATACCGATGCCGGTAAAACTGTTGCTACTGCAAGCCTGCTGGCTGCCATGCGCTCGCTTGGCGTGGACGCTCACGCGGTTAAGCCTGTGCAGACTGGCTGCAATGTTTTGGCTGATGGCGCTCTACTGGCCCCGGATGTTCTGGTGTATCAGAGCGCCGCACCGGATGCGCCCGCTTCCGCACTGGTTTGCTTTGAGGAAGCCTGTTCGCCGCATCTGGCGGCAGAACGCGCCGGAACGCGGCTTGAAGTCGCGGATTTGGCAGACCGGCTGGAGCAGTACGCGCAAAAGGCTGATGTTCTGCTGGTTGAAGCAGCCGGGGGCCTGCTGGCTCCGCTGAACGAGCGCGAGAACATGGCTGACCTGTTTGCCGAACTCTCCCGCAGGCTGGACGCGCGGGTTGTTCTGGCTGCCGCCAACCGCCTTGGGGCCGTCAACCACGCCCTGCTCAGTCTTGAATGCCTGCGCTCAAGGGGGATGGAGCCTGCCGGGGTGATTATGTGCAACACCTCTCCGGTTGAGGCGTCAAGCTCCTTTGAGGCCACACTCCGGAAAGACAACCTGCGCTTTATCAGCGAGCAGGGCCGGGTTCCCTGTCTGGCGGAGTTGCCACATGTTTCCGGGCTTGGCGATTCTGTTCTTTCCGGTTTTGGGCAAGGCTGTCAGGATGCGGATAAAAACAGCGGCGCTGATGGCTGTGAAAAAACGTCTGCCTGGGCGGAATTTGCCCGACAGTTGCGCCCGGCTGCCGGGGAGTTGCTCCGTGAATCGCAGTCGTCATCCGGTTCTGGTTTTGACCGCAAAAATAGCGGTGAAAATGTGTCTGTTGATAGCAAGTCAGCAGGTAATATCGTTAAAAGTTCTGATGATGTCACCAAGAGGGCTGATGGTGGTGTTAAAGACTCTGATGAGTATGGCTCCTGCTGCCACGCCACTGCTGCCCAGACCAGCCGCTTGCTGGAATTTGACCGCGAACACCTCTGGCATCCCTACACATCGGCTCTTGAGCCTTTAAAAGCCTGGGAAGCCTATGCCACGGAAGGACCGTACATCCGGTTGCGCTATGCCCAGCCTGAAAGCGAGCCTGTTGCGTCCGGCGTTTTGCCGCATGGCGTAACCGTGGACGGCAACTTTGACGGGCGCGTGCTGGATGGCATGTCCTCGTGGTGGGCCGCCATACACGGCTACAACCATCCGGCCCTCATGGAGGCCCTGCATGCTCAGGCCAACGTGATGCCCCACGTCATGTTCGGCGGCATCACCCACCGCCCGGCTGTTGAACTGTGCAAACAATTGCTGGCTCTGGCTCCCGGCTCCATGGAATACGTTTTTCTGGCTGATTCCGGTTCAGTCTCGGTGGAAGTGGCCATCAAGATGGCAGTGCAATACCAGCAGGCAACCGGGCATCCTGAAAAATCCTCAGTGCTTACGGTTTGCGGCGGCTACCACGGCGATACCCTTGGGGCCATGAGCGTGTGCGATCCGGTAAACGGGATGCACGGCCTCTTCACCGGTATTCTACCCCGGCAGATTTTTGCGCCGCGCCCGGAATGCCGCTTTGACGAGCCTTTTGACCCGGCCAGCCTCGAACCAATCAGCCGTCTTTTTGCGGAAAATGCCGGAAAGGTTGCGGCAGTCATGCTGGAGCCGATTGTTCAGGGTGCTGGCGGCATGTGGTTTTATCACCCGCAGTATCTGGCCGGGCTGCGCGAGTTGTGCGACAGGCACGGCGCACTGCTGATTCTGGACGAAATCGCCACCGGATTCGGGCGCACCGGCAAGATGTTCGCCTGCCAGTGGGCCGGTATTGAGCCGGATATCATGTGCGTTGGCAAGGCTCTGACCGGCGGGGTGATGACGCTGGCTGCAACTTTGGCCCGCCGCCGGGTGGCTCACGGTATTTCCAACGGCGGCGGGGTGCTCATGCACGGCCCGACTTTTATGGGGAATCCGTTGGCCTGTTCCGTTGCGCTGGCAAGTTTGAAGCTGCTTGCCGAGTCCCCGTGGCAGGAGACAGTCACACGCATGGAAAAGCAGATGCGTGCCGCACTTGAGCCATGCCGAGCTTGTGAGGGTGTGCGCGATGTGCGCGTGCTGGGCGCTATCGGCGTGGTCGAGATGGAGCGTGGCGTAAATGTGGAAGCCTTGCAGGATTTCTTTGTGCGCGAACGCAAAGTCTGGATCCGCCCTTTTGGCAAGCTGATTTACATCATGCCGCCGTATGTTGTTTCTGTTAATGAGCTGGAGCGCCTTTGCGGCGCAATTGCCGCAGCGCTGGAGAATAAAAAATGGGTTTAGCTGTTCTGATTATTTACGCGGCGCTTATTCTGTATGCCGCTTCCAAGACTATTTTCAGCACCGGCGGGTCCGGGCGGGGGCGTGCTTCCGGTCTTGGGGCACACAGTTCTGCTGGTGAAAGTTGTTGCGGTTCCGGCAGCGGCGCTGTGAGCGCTTTTTTTGTGAATAACCGGGCCAGTGGTGCTTTGGGTGTAGCTCTTTCGATTATAGTATCGTGCGTGGGGGCTTCCGCCACCATGGGGATGATTGGGCTGGCCTTTAACGTTGGCACTCCTGCCTTCTGGTGGCTGGGGGCCGGATGCGCCGGGCTTACGCTGCTTTCTGTGCTGCTGGCGCGCAAGGTGCGCGAAACCGGCGCTTACACCATGCCGCAACTGGTGGAGAGCTTTCTGGGCAAGCAAGCCCGCCCGCTTATTTCCGCTGTTATCGTGATTGCCTGGATGGCGATTCTGGCAGCGCAGTTCGTTGCCATCACCAAGGTGCTTGGGGCGCTGACAGGCTTTGGGCAGTATGTGTGTCTGGCTGTCGGCTTTGGGTTGATTGTAACGCACACGCTGGGTGGGCAGGCCGCCATCATGCGGGTGGATCGCATTCAGGCTTTTATCTTGCTGGCTGCGCTGGTTGCCCTGCTGATATGGCTGAACGGGCAGAACCCCGGCTGGGCCGCGAGTGTGGATTTTGAGCTTGTTAACAGCGGATTTCCGGCTGAGAAGCTGGTGTACTTTCTGTTTATCGTGGGCGGCAATTATCTGGTTTGCCCAATGCTGTTCGGGCGCTTTCTGAGTGCCAGAAACGGCGGCGAGGCCCGGCGCGGCGGCTTTATGGCCGTGTGCGGGCTGGCCCTGTGCGGCGCTTTGATTGTGTGCGTTGGGCTGGCCTGTCGCGACTTTTTGCCCGCAGGCCTTGCCGGAGATCAGGTTTTGACCGCGGCTCTCGGCAAGGCTCCGGCCTGGCTGAATGTCTTTATTTCCATCGCGTTGATCAGCGCCATTGTATCGTCGGCAGATTCCTGTCTGGTTACCGCCTCCACAGTGCTTTCACACGACCTGCTGGGGCGCGGCAGCGTCGCGTCCAGCCGCCTGTGCGTGATTGTGCTCGGCCTTGCCGGGCTAGGTCTGAGCTTCTGGGGCAAGGGGATTCTCGATTATCTGCTGATGGCCTATGACGTTTACGTCTGCGGTGTGGTGGTGCCTGTTTTTATAGGACTGGTGCTGAACCGGCGCTATGTGATTCACCCGGCGTTCGCTTGCGCGGCAGTGCTTATTGGCGGTGGGCTGGGGGCTGCTTCGGCTTTGAGCGGGCAGAATGTTTTCAGCTACGCCGGAATGATCGCGGCGGCGGTTGTGGCGCTGGCAGGCTTGCGTCCGCGTTCGGATTACGGGATTGCGGACAGTAGGCAAGCTGGGGCGCTCGCGCGCTGATAAATGGTTTGGAGTTTATGTGAAAATCCCCGGATTGCAGATGCAATCCGGGGATTTTGTATTATTGGCTGAATGTTTGCGCGGGCCGCTAAATCTGGTTGTCAGTGGCTATCTCCAATTTTGGGACAGCCCCCGGGAAGAACAGACGGATAAGCCTGTCTGTTATACCGTAGCGTTATCGCCGTCATCCATACGTGATGTCATCTGCTCACGGTGACGGGCCAGCAGGAAGACAGCCACGGCCCCAATCATCTTGCTGGTGGTCATGATGACTACCGAGGGCCACGAGAACAGGCCGATCATCAGCATGAACACGGTGCTGTCCACCGGGGTGCCGATGGCGCTGGAAAGCAGAATGCGCTGCGAGAATGAGCGGCGCGTGAAGGTATAGACGCTCCAGTCCAGCAACTCGCCGATGAAGAAGGCGCAGATGCTTGCCATGGCGATTTCCGGGCTGGCCATGAACCAGCTTATGGCGCCGCCAACAAGCATTGCCAGCAGTACCTTATGCCCGATGGCACGCTGGGCAAAATCGCGAATAACAAAAATAAAGCCAACTACCAGCGCCACGGGCGACCATGCCTCGCCGCCGGGCAGCGTGAATATGGGTACGATGGTAAAGGCGTAGTTAACCAGCACGATGGTGAATATGTAAAGCAGCGCGTAACGCATTTAGACCTCTTTATAGATTTATCGCCATATCCGCGGGGCTGTTGCTGTTAAGAACAGCCGTACGGGCGATTCTGCATAAGTATTTGCTGCGGCACATGAGTGCAGCGCGATCAACCTGTTATCGTGATATGAATAAAAAAGCGGACCCGTTCTGAATGGGTCCGCTTCAAATAAGTTAATTTTGGTAGCTTGGCAAGAAACTGATATTTTTTGCGAATGTGGCCTTTTAACCGCCGAAAGCATTAACAATATCTATCTCTTGAGCTCCAGGGCCTTTTGCAGCATGGCGTCTGATGTTGTCACCATCTTGCTGTTCATCTGGAAGCCGCGCTGGGTGATGATCATCTGGGTGAATTCCCGCGCCATGTCCACGTTTGATTGTTCGATGAAGGTGGAGACCACCCCCCCAAAGTTTTCTTCCGTGGGCAGACCTTCATCAGCCGGGCCGGATTCCGGTGTAGCTGAGAAGTGGTTGCCGCCTTCGCGCCTCAGGCCTTCTTCGCTGGTAAAGCGGTAAAGGACTATCTGGTACAGATCCTGGGTTTGGCCGTTGGTGTAGCGGGCGGTGATAACGCCTTCCGAGTTGATGTTCAGGTCGGCTATGCTGCCTTCCGGGTAGCCGTCCTGCGACTGCTGGCGGCTGTATTGCTTGGTGCCGTTGGCGGTGCTGCTGGTCTTGTCGCGCTCTGTTCCGGTCATGGTTTCATAAAAAGCGCTGGGGTTGCTGGCACCGGCCTGCGGGCTGGTTATGGCGCTGTTCCAGCCGTTGTTCAGCTTGAGGCCGAAGTCCAGACTGATTTGCTGCGCGCCGCTACCGGCAAAATTTGCCGTAAAGCTGGGGATGCCGTCCACCAGTTGGGCCTGAGTCCAGGCGGAAAGATCCGAAGGATCGTTGCCGGTGGGCGTAAAGGCCGTCATGCCGGATATCTTGCCGGTATTGTCAAAGGTGACCGTGCCGGACATGAGCAGGCCCGCTCCGGCTGTTCCGGCTCTGGCCGAGCCATCTTCAGTGGGGTCCATACCCACGGTAAATTCGTAGACCTTGCTGCCGTTTTCGGTTCCAACGTAATCGTAGCGCACTGTCAGGTTATGCGCATCGCCGTTCTGGTCGTACACCCGGACGGATTCCGAGTAACCGGCATCACCGGAACCAAGGGGCGGGTTCACTTGCCCATTCCAGTTCTGGATCATGGAGAAGAACGGATTTGCCGAGTCTTCAGAGTTATTCGCGGTGCCGCCGATGTTGGAGGCCATCTTGAGGTAGCTGGTGGCGCGGGACGGATGTGTGGCAATACCGCTGTCACCAAGGGTATCAAGCTTTACGCCTTCCACGCCGGACTGTGTTACGCCGTTAACTATCGGGCGGGCCAGCAACTGGTAACCTGTGGGGTCCATCAGGTTGCCCTGATTGTCAAAACGGAAGTTGCCCGCGCGGGTGTAAAGAACCTCTCCGTCCTTCATGACGCCAAAGAAGCCCTTGCCGTTAATGGCCATGTCCGTGACTGTGCTGCCTGTTTCAAAGCCGCCCACTTCCCAGTTGGTGCGTGTGGCGGAAACCCTGACCCCCGCGCCGCGCTGGGATATGTTGGTATTGAAATTTGACCGCGTGTTTATGGTCTGGCTCATCAGATCCTCGAAAAGCATCGAGGATTGCTTGTAGCCAACGGTGTTGGTGTTTGCCAGGTTGTTGCTGATTGTCTGCAACCCTCTGCTCAAACCGTTCATACCGGTTGCCGCGGTGTAAAGTGAACCCATCATTGTAATGCTCCTTGCTGCCGTGCCGTGTTCCAGAGCAATTTGCCTTGAAAAAGTGCAGATGCGTTAAAATGGCCCGGCGGGAAAAAAATTCCTCTGCCGGGATAAAAGCACGAACCGTGCCAGCGGAGATTTTTGCTGCATGAGGCCGGAACATTTTTTGAGTCGCCAAAGCGGAGGCATGGCAATGGAGGGTAAAGAAAGCCGCCTGAAATTGGAAAACCAGCCTGAAATAGACACACCGGCTTTGAATAAGCAAACCCCGCCGTGTGAAGGCGGGGTCCATGCCGGAGCATTATGGTTACGCTGTTGCGCGTTAAAAGGCGAAGCTTGAATCGTCCGGCAGCTTGATATTGGGCCAGTCAGGGTTATCCGTAACCGGGAGCTTGCCGCCGTATAATTCTTTAAGGAAGGGCGCGGTTACGTTTTTGAGCCTGATGTTGCCAAAATCGTGTCTGGAGCCGCTCAGTTTGACGCGCGGCAAGGCAACATTCAGCCAGTTGCCGCCTTTTAAGTTGGTATAGCCGATTTGCGCCGATTTTGCGCTGAAGTCTTTAAGGTTGAGCGCGGCGGTGGGCTCGTGCCCTGAGCTTTCCATGCTCAGGCTTTCAAGGCTCAGGCCGCTGATGTTCACTGTGCCGCTGCTGCCCAGACGCATATGCTCGCCCGAACTGCCAATTATGTTCAGCTCGCCGTGTTTCTGCACGCTGAATTTTGGCTGATATCTGGCGTTTACAGCGCTTTCCTGCCCGGTCAGCTCGCAATCCGCCAGATACATTTTGCCTTTGACTATTTCGGCAGCCATGAGGGAGCTTTTGCGAATCAGGGCCAGACCGGATACGCGCAGGGATTCTTTACCCACAAAGGTGCTGTTCTCCACCAGAATGGAGCCTGAACCAAGCGATATGGGGCCTTGCGCAAAGGTGCTGCCCAGAATGCGCAGCCGGGAGTTATCGAGCGCGGCGAACTTTGCGCCGTCAATCACGCTGTTTTCAAGGCGCAGCTTTAGCCCGGCCCCGCTGATTAGCGGCACGGCCTGAGTTCTGAACCGGACTTCCTTGAGGTTGCGCATGGTAACTTCGCCGTCCACATCATTTATGGGCGCGTCAAGGAAGGAGGTGCCGTCAAAGGTCACCTGATCCAGAGTGCTGTAAAAAATTCCGGGCAGAATCATGGCGCGCACGGTTTTGGCTTCGACCATGCGGAAGGAGCCGCCCTTGAAGTTGTTTTTTTTCAGAATGGCGCGGTCCAGACGGGTGTTCTCGAAGATACAGTTCTCAAAAACGCAGTCGGTAAAGCGGGCCTTGTCCATTTTGACCCGGTGAAAGCGCACGTCTGTAAAGGTTACGCCGCTGGCTGTAAAATCTGGCAGTTCGCAGTTGATGAAGGTTGCGCCAGTGATGACGGTATTGTTGAAGCTCAGGCCGGGCAGACGCGCGTCGCTGATGGTGGTGTAGAGCAGGCGGGCGCGCGGGCTTTTGTTGATCTCGCGGCTCCACTGTTCTTCCTGCAACTGGCGGGCGCGGGCGATTGTATCTGCGTCCGGTTCCTTTTTTTCTTCGGTATCGGCGAGGTTTTTGAACCAGTCCGGGGCTTCGCCATCGGTGGCGGATTTGCCTGGCTCCTGGGATTTTCCGCTGCCAGTTGTCCCTTCCTGCGGTTTGCCGCGCATGTCGCCTATCCAGCAGCCGAACTGTTCGTCTGGTTTGGGCGTGCCGGAAGAACCAGATTCCGCTGCGGTCAGTTGCCAGAACAGGCCGGGGCGCTCAAAGGCATAGAAAAATCCCGCCATGCAAAGTAAGGCCACGAACAGGTAGCGTATTTTTTTATCCACAGACATGCTTGTTCCATTTAGTCCAGATGCTGTCTCAAAATCCTAATCTAGATACAGCGCCTAACGTCCGTCCATTTTCAGGAGCTTGTCCAGTGCGTTAAGATCGGCGGAGAGGCGCATGGTGTCGTTGCGCAGCAGATTACCGTGTTCCTCGTGAAAGGCGGTTGCCATGCGTCCGAGCAGGTCAGCGCTTTTGTCCAGCACCGGCTGTATATCCTGATGGCCCCTGTTTTCGGCTCCCAGCCGGATGTACTCGTCCACCACCTTGTGCACAGAAGGCAGGTAGCGGTTGAGGAAGCGCATGCCCGGCGCGCGGTCGTCCGGGTCGTCGCGCATACAGGAGATTATGCTGCCGGTGGAAAGAAAGATGGCGTTGAGGTGCTTTTGCATTTCCTGCGGCAGCTTGTCTTTTTTTGCCAGCAGTTGCGCGGCGGAGGAGCGGTATTCGGAGTATTCGTCCCCGTTACCTGTGCCTGTTACGGCCAGTTTGCCGGATGCGGACTTTTGCCCGGTATAGAGCTGCTCGCCGCTCAGGGCGTCTTCAAAAATAGTGCCCAGATCTGCAAGTGAGGCCAGAAGATTGGTGGCGTCGCGATCGTTGAACTTTTCTTCCGGCCATTTTAACGCCTGTTCCAGCACTGGCGCGGTTTCTTCCAGCATTGGCAGCAGTACTTCGCAGTAACGGCTTTTTTTGAATACGCCCAGCACCAGAAAAGAACCGGCCTGTTTTTCAAGCTGGCGGAAACGGACGTCAAATTCCTGCGGGTAGGTGGTGACTTTAAGGGCCGGGTCCAGTGCGCGCAGTATTCTGGTTAACTGGCGGCCCAGCAGGGTTTTGTTCTCGCGCAGGGTGGCGGCGGTGTAGCTGACATAGCCGCAGGCCGTGCAGAAAAGAAAAAACGCCACGGGAAACCTGAAAATATCATGGCTGAGCACATATCCGAGCAGCAGATAGGGCAGGGCGGCCCATTCCCAGCGCATCTTGAAGTGCCGGATGGCAGCATGAATCAGCCAGCTTTGGGTTCCTGCCCAGAACAGGGCCAGCGGGAACGGTGCGCCGCCCCATTGCCAGGTGATCAGTAATTGCCCCACCGATATAACAGCCGGAAATAGATACCTGTTCTGTTTGAGGTTAAACCCCATCGGCAGAATGCAGATTATGCCGAGGTAAGCGCAAAAGAACTCCGGCGCATCCGCTTTGGTAATAACCAGCGCAGAGATGAACGCAATAACGTGAAATGCTATGCGCTTGAAAAAGTTCTTGATTGCTCCGAACACCTGCCCGGCGGTGATGATGTTGCCCATATGCTGATAGCTCTCTTAAAGCGTGTTTACGTTGCTGGCGCTCCTGACAGGAGCGGGCAGCCCTTGCAAACAGCAGGACTGCCCGTGCAAAGTCTTATTCTGGCAGTTGCACATTGTCCTGTTCAATCAGTCTGGCCTGTTCCTTGTCGGCAATATCCACCAGACGTTCGCGCAGGTTGTTTTCCATCTGTCCGAGTTCTTTTTCGGCCTCGCGGCGCTTCTGGCGTCCGGCGGCGCTGATGGCAAGGCTTTCCTCAATGGTGGAAATGAGCTTGCTGTGAACGTCGCGGATGGTTTCAATGTCCACGATGGAGCGCTCCACCTCGCGGGCAGTGGCGGTGCTGGCTGATTCGAGCATTTCCGCGTTGCGCTTGAGCAGTTCGTTGGTGGTGTCCGCCACCTTTTTCTGCATGTCCACTGCCTTTTGCTGGCGGTAGAGCGTTATGGCAAGCACCATCTGGTTTTTCCAGATGGGAATGGTGGTCATGACGCTGGTCTGGATTTTTTCGGCCAGAGTTTGGTTGTTGCCTTGAATCATGCGGATTTGCGGCACAGTCTGTACGGTAATGGTGCGCGAAACCTGCAAGTCGTGCAGGCGACGCTCAAAGCGGTTAAGCCGCTCGGCAAAGTCGCGCACTTCCTGCGCTTTCATGCTGTCGCCGCTGGCTTCTGCCTCGGCTTTCAGGCGCTGCAAATCCTCGTTACGCGCCTGTTCCAGACGCTGTTTGCCGGCTTCAATATAGACGGTGAGATCCTGATGGTGCGCCTTGTTGCTTTCAAAAAGCTGCTCCAGCAGCTCAATGTCGGTGATGAGCGAGACCATGTTCCTGTCCAGCTGGGTGGTGATTTCCTCCATCTGGTCGGTGACTTTCTTCATATGCGCCATGTTCTTCTCGATGGAGTTGAACATGGAACCGATGAGCGGGATTTTGCTCAGGGCGCTGCCCTTGTCGTTGAACTTTTCAATGTCGATGGATTTGACCTGAAGCAGCAGGTCGGTGAGGATTTCTCCTACCGGACCGGCATCCTTGGCGCGTACCTGATTAAGCAGGTTGTCCGCGAACCCGGCAATGGCATTCATGGTTTTGGCGCCGTAAGATACGGTCAGAGCCGGATCGTTAAAGTCTATGGTAGCGGCAACTTCCTTGATCTGCTGTTCGGTCTGGGTCGGAAGATTTTCGGCTGCCGTGGCAATGGCGTTATCCTGCATGTTTCCCCCTGATACTGCTTGGGTGTCGTTTATCTTTGGTTCCGGCCCACGGCTGCGTGGTATCCGGGTTATCTTTCGTCGTAATTGCTTTTGAGCCAGTTGCGGTACTCGCCGCTTTGCACCTCGGCCAGCCAGTCCGTGTTATCCAGATACCAGCGCACTGTCTCTGCCAGCCCGGAGCGGAAGTCGTATTTTGGCGTCCAGTCCAGCTCTTTTTCTATTTTAGCGCAGTTTATGGCGTAGCGAAAGTCATGCCCCGGTCTGTCCTTTACAAAATTAATCAGCTGTTTGCGGGGGGCTTTTGGGCCGGGTCTGATGCCATCCAGCAGTTCGCAGATGGTTTCTACCACCTGAAGATTGCTGCGTTCCGAGCGTCCGCCGATGTTGTAGGTTTGCCCAATCCTGCCGCCTTCAAGCACTCTGGCGATGGCGTCACAGTGGTCTTCCACATGCAGCCAGTCGCGGATGTTCTCGCCCTTGCCGTATACCGGGATTTCCTGCCCGGCCAGAGCCTTGAGTATGACCAGCGGAATGAGTTTTTCCGGAAACTGGCGCGGCCCGTAGTTGTTGGAGCAGTTGGTGATCAGCACCGGCAGGCCGTATGTTTCGTAAAAGGCGCGGGCAAAGTGGTCGCTTGAGGCCTTGCTTGCCGAGTAGGGACTGTTGGGCGCGTAGGGAGTGCTTTCGGTAAAGGCCGGATCATTAGGGCCAAGGCTGCCAAAAACCTCGTCAGTGGAGACGTGCAGAAAGCGGAAGTCCTGCGCCTTGGCTGGCTCCAGCGTGCGCCACCACTCCAGAACCGTTCCCAGCAGCACGCAGGTGCCGGTGACGTTTGTTTCCACAAAGGGTGTGGGGTCGGCAATGGAGCGGTCCACATGGCTTTCTGCCGCAAAGTTGATTACTGCGTCTGGCTGATGCTCGCGCAGGAGCTTGCCGATCATGGCCGCATCGCCGATATCGCCGTGTGCGAAGTGGTAATCCGGGTTGTTTTCAACTTCGCGCAGGTTTGCGGGGTTGCCGGAATAGGTGAGTTTGTCGAGGTTGACGATAGTCGCCCCATCCTGCCGCAGGGCGCGAAGTACGAAGCAGGAACCGATAAAACCGGCCCCGCCGGTTACCAGATATAGTTTGCGCTTGCCCATATGCATCCTTGACTGTAAAATTCGCCCTGTGCTTTATGAACTTTATAATCACACAGGGCGATGAATTATATAATCCACGCTGCCCGGTAAGTCCAACCATAATGACCCGGCGGCTCCAAACAATAAAGCGGGATTAATATGCGTGATGTTCAATGGAAGGGTATTGTGCTGGCCGGCGGTTCCGGCACGCGGCTGCACCCGGTTACGCTTGGTGTAAGCAAACAGCTTGTGCCCATATACGACAAGCCCATGGTCTATTACCCCATTTCCACCCTGCTTTTGGCAGGCATAACGGATATTGCCCTTATCTCCACCCCTGACGACCTGCCGCTGTTCAAGCGTCTGCTTGGTGACGGCAGCCAGTGGGGATGCCGGTTCACCTTCATTGAGCAGCCCCGGCCGGAGGGCATTGCCCAGGCCTTTTTGCTGGCAGCGGATTTTATTGGCGACAGCAACGTCTGCCTAGTGCTGGGCGACAACATCTTTTTTGGTCACGGGCTGCATCAGGCGCTGGTGCAGGCCATGTCCCGCGCGGACGGCGCCACGGTGTTCGGCTACCATGTAAGCGATCCGGCCCGTTATGGCGTGGTGGAGTTTGACGCAAGCGGCAAGGCTATCTCTATTGAGGAAAAGCCGGAGTCTCCCAAGTCGAACTACGCAGTTACCGGGCTTTATTTTTATGACAGGCGCGTCACGGAAATTGCGCGTTCCATCAAGCCCTCAGCCCGTGGCGAACTTGAGATTACCGACGTTAACAACATCTATCTGGACCGTGGCGAATTGCAGGTGGAGCGACTTGGGCGCGGTATTGCATGGCTGGATACCGGCACGCACGATTCCCTGCTTTCCGCCTCGCTGTTCGTGCAGGCGGTGGAGCAGCGTCAGGGGCTGAAAGTTGCCTGCCCGGAAGAGATTGCCTGGCGGCAGGGCTTTATATCCGATGAGCAGTTGCGCGCTTCTGCCAAATCGCTGATGAAGAACGGCTACGGCCATTACCTGCTCTCGCTTGTTGATGATGACGGATTTTTCTGGAAGTAGCGCCGTATCTGTGCGTAACGCTTGCGCTGTATAATGAGTTATAGTGCCAGCTTTCAGCTATAGTCTGTTAGCGCCACCGTCGGGATTTGTGCCGACAAAGTGTGCGTGAAAAAAAGCTGCCGCCCGGTTGTGTAGAGACAACCGGGCGGCAGCTTTATGTAGCTATTTGAGACAGGGCGAAGATTGATTTGAGCCTTATGGCCGTCCACGCTCTCCGCCCTGAAGGTAGGCTTGTTTAGATGGCAACCTTGCGCTTGCCTTGCAACTCGTCTTCTTCTGTTGCATTCGTCTTTGCCCCGGGCTTCCGGGTTTCGCTGCCGGGCTTGGTGGCGAGTTCTCCCGCAAGGCCGCTGAATTCGCGCACGCAGTTGCGGCTGTCGCTCTTGGCCCGGTAAAGCGCTATGTCGGCTTCCTGCAGCAGGCGTCTGCTGGTTTTTTCCTCACCGCTCATGATGCCGGATATACCCATGCTGATGGTCAGGCAGACGCTTCCGGCTATGGTGTCGTAGCAGGCGGAGCCTATTGCCAGACGCAGCCTTTCAGCCAGGGTGACCGCTCTACCCGGCGTAGTGCGGGGCAGCAGGATTACGAACTCTTCACCGCCGTAGCGGGCCGGGTAGTCCTGCTCGCGGATGATGTCGCGTATGGTGGCGGCCACTCCGCGCAGTACGTCGTCTCCGGCCTGATGGCCCTTGCTGTCGTTAATCTGCTTGAAGTGATCGATATCGCAGAAGATGAGCGCCAGCGGGTGGTGCATTCTGTTGGCGCGTTCAACTTCTTCAGTAATTCTCTTTTCAAAGTGCCTGCGGCTGTATATGCCGGTGAGCGAGTCAAAGTCGGCCTGTTGCTTGACGTCCTGAAAGTTGTGCGCGTTGTTCAGCGTAAGAGCCAGAAAATGCAGGGCAGAGTTCAGGGCCAGCGCCTGATCACGGCTCAGGGAGCGGTCCATGTCCGTGAGGATGAAGATAATGCCTATCTGCTGTCCGCTTACGGATATGGGCAGAATAAGGACGTGTCCGTCAACCGGGGCAACACCCTGCCATTCTTCTTCCTGATCCGGCAGGTCGGTCGGGCGCAGGTGCAACAGGTAATCGGCGCCGGGCAGAGCCGCGCTGATTTGTTCCTGCATCAGATTGCGCCACGATTCAAAAGATTGGCTGCCTTCCTGCGCGGTGATAAAAAGCTCCACATCGCAATTGTCAACGCCGGGCTTCCAGAGCGCGGCCTGAATGCTGCGCACCGGGAAAAGCAGGCGCAGACACGAGAATGTGGTTCTTATAATCGCTTCCGGGTCGAGCCCCACAGAGGTCTGGGTCAAAAAGCTGACCAGAAACTGAAGGACCTCGTTCTTGCGGTCCAGAATTTCGCGTTCAAGGTATATTTCGCGCGTCATCCGCAGCGCATCCAGCTGCACGGCCTCTATTTCCAGAGCCGCGTTAATCTTCTTCATGAAGGCCGACCGGGACAGGCCGGGGCGCAGAATAGCCAGACTGTCGGAGTCTATGGCATATTCCATGTCTTCCTGGCTGCTGTTGTCGTCCAGAACCATTGCGTGCGGAATATAGTCAAGATGCTTTGACTTGGAACGCTGAACCTTCTTCATGGCCCTGTGCGCTTCCGGCGTGAACATGATCAGGCAGGGCTGCTGCGACTCAAAGTCCGGCAGTCCCGGCACTTCTCCGGAAGGATAGACGAGCATGTTGAACTTGTTATCCAGCAACTTGCCGATTCTGGATTCAGTTTCCCCGTCAAATCCAAAAGACCATATGGTGCGTGCGTTTTGCGAGCGTCTCACGATTCCCTCCAACTATTGACCGTAGCGGCCTGCCAAATGAATTTTGCCGCGTCTTTACGGAGCGCTGTTTTCTTTATGTAAAATTTTAAGCAATATTCATTCCTTTGGATTATAAGTTAATTATATTAATGTGTTATATTAAAAGATTGAGGAGGTGGGAATTTTTTGCAGGCTAATAATTTGACAAGTGCCTGCTCTTGTGGTCTTTCAAAATCCATGAGCGAATCCAAGATTTGGGCGACTTTGCACCCCTTTTACGAGGGTGGCGAGGTTCTGGGCCGAAAGGTGGCCAACCGGAGTTTTTTGCAGGCTTTGCTGCGCAAGGACCCTTACAGCGCTTATCATTTTTTTCTGGACGTTCCGCAACAGCGGGACCGGCTGGAAGACAGCCTGCGTGCTGAGTTTCCGGAAATCCACCGGAGAGGCGGTTTTCTGTTTGGCTTGCGGCGCGATTTGCCGCAGGCTCTGGCCAGTTGCGACTATCACTGCTTTCATCTTTCTGACTGCTTTGTGCTCTACACCGCGCTGGCTCAGGCGCGTAACCGCTATAGCCGGTCTATTTTTCCCATTACAGCACCAACGCACTCGCTCAGTTACTCCCAGTACGGGGCCGATTTTCTGCATCACCTCTGGGCCGGAACCAGCAGGCGCGATGTGGTTGCCGCCACCTCCAGCGCCGGGGAGCAGGTGGTTCTGAGCATGTACGACCGCTTGCGGCAGGGCTATCAACTGAACGCGGAACAGTTCCGGCAGCCGCAAGTGCGCATTGTCCCGCTTGGCGTGGAACCGGAAGATATGCCCGCGCCGCATGAGCGCGAGCGCCTTGGCGCAGCCATGCGCCAAAAACTCGGCATTGCTCCCGGTGAAACGGTATTTCTTGTTTTTGCCCGCATTTCCTACCTTTCAAAGATGGATCTGCTGCCGATTTTGCGTGCCTTCAAGCGCGCCGAATTTATGGGGCTGGCCCCGCGTTCGTACCGCTTTTTGCTGGCAGGCTGGCAGGGTGAGGACGAAACGTTCGGCGAAGAGATGCAGAAGTTCGCGGCGAACCTTGGCATCAATTTCAGTCTGGCTGTGCGGCCTGATGACGAGGAACGCAAGGCCCTGTACGCCTGCGCCGATATCTTTCTTTCCCCGTCAGATAATTTGCAGGAGACTTTCGGCCTGACCATGCTGGAGGCTGCCGCTGCCGGGTTGCCGGTAATCGCTTCCGATTTTGACGGTTATAAGGATTTGGTACTGCACGGCGAAACCGGTTTTTTGATTCCCACCATCGGGCCGGAGAATACGGACGACACAAATCTGCGCTCGGCTTTCGCGCCAGCGGCCGAGTATCACCTGCGTCTGGCCCAGCAGTGCGTTGTGGATGTGCCGAAAATGGCCGAGTCGATTGCCCGCCTTGCTGCGGAGCCTGAATTGCGCCGCACGATGGGCGAGTGCGGGCGGCAGCGGGCAGTGGCGGACTATTCGTGGTCGCGGGTGATTGATTATTATGTAGCGCTTTGGGATGAGCTGGCTGCTGCCGGTCTTGAACCGGGCGAGGAAGAACGCTTGCGCGCAGCGGTGCATCCGGCTTTTCCCGCTTATATGGATGTATTCGGCGGATATTTTACGGATCGTCTGGGCGCGCTAGAGCAGGATGGGCGCATGGTCAAATGGAGTGCCACCGGCGAGGCCGTCTACCGGGGCCGCGATTTTCCGGTTATTTACCAGCTTATTGATGATGCCGTGTGTCTTGACGACCTCAAGCGGCTGCTGTTCAAAGCCCGCAACCCGGTAAGCCTTTCGGAACTGGCCGGAGATGCCGCCTGTACCGCACCGCATCATGATAAAGATTTCTTGTTGTTGTGGGCACTGAAACATGATTTACTAGAAGTCATCTCATAAATGTCTTTTTGCCCTTTGCCTGCGTCAGGCTTTTCCAGTGCGAAGTTCATATATGTCCAATATACTTCACTCCGCCCTGAAGTCGCCTTCCCTGGCAAAGAACAAAAATCCTATTTATGAAATGGCTTCTAGGGTTTGTGTAGAACTTATTCAATTGTTTTCCTGCCTACCCGGTACTCGATTGGTGCTGGCTCATGGTTGGACAGTGTTTGGCCTGTGAACGGCCAATTTTTTGTGAACAGATAACTTCCAAGATAATAATGAATAAAGAACGTACTTCCGCCAGATTGCAAAAACTTGCCAATGTGCTTGAAAAGCGCCAGAAAGATTTGACTCTGGTGCTTGCCAATATACACGACCCGCATAACGTTTCCGCCATTTATCGCAGTTGCGACGCCTTTGGGGTGCCGCGCGTGCATCTGTATTACACGCACACGGCTTTTCCGGCGCTGGCAGCCAAAAGCTCGGCCTCGGCCCGTAAGTGGGTTGAGACGGCCCGGCACAAAAGCGCAGAAAGCCTGATGGAGGCCATGCGGGCCGAGGGTAAGACCATTTATGCCACCAGTTGCTCGCCCAAGGCCCGGCCATTGCAGGATTATGATCTGAGCAAGCCTTCGGCCATTATTCTGGGCAACGAGCACAGCGGGGTGGATAACGAACTGACCGCTCTGGCCGATGCCGAGCTTTACATCCCCATGTACGGGATGATCCAGAGCTTCAACGTCTCTGTGGCAGCGGCCCTGATTCTTTACGAAGCCTCGCGCCAGCGCAAGAGCGCCGGGCTGTACGATGCGCCGACCTATACGCCGGAAGAGTTTGACGCGCTTTTCGAGGCCTGGTCCAAAAAATAACCCTCTGGAGTTATGATGATCGGCTTTATTGAAGGCGAACAGCTTGAAACTGGCGAAAATTCCTGTCTGGTTTTGACTTCCGGCGGGGTTGGGTATGAGGTCTTTTTGCCCTCCCACACCTTTGCCCAGTTGCCGGGAAAGGGCGAGCGGGTCCGCTTTTTCATCCATACACAGGTACGCGAGGACGCCCTTGAGCTGTTCGGTTTTGATTCCTGGGACGAGCGCGAGACTTTTCAGACGCTAATCAGCATCAACCGGGTCGGGGCCAGAACCGCGCTTGCCATTCTTGGTATCTACCGCCCTGATGACCTGCGCCGTCTGGTGATTGACGAAGATGTGCACGGCCTGACTCTGGTGCCGGGCATCGGCAAGAAAACCGGGCAGCAGATTTTTCTGGAACTCAAGTTCAAGCTCAAACTGGACGGGCTGCCGCAACGGCAATCCGCAAGCGCCGCCTCTGGCGGCAGTCTGGCGCGGGATGCTGTGGCAGGCCTTGCCAACCTTGGCTATTCGGAAGACGAGGCCGCCTTTGTGGTCAAGGAAGTGCTGGAGGCCGAGCCGGATCTGGACGTAGGCGGCATCCTGCGTGCCGCTCTCAAACGCATGGCCAAGCGGGCTGGTTAACCGGACGGAACCGAAGCGGATACATATATGGTAGCAGACGATTTTTCAGCAATTCCTGACGATAATATTCGCCCAGGCAAACTGGACGAATTTATCGGGCACGACGACCTCAGGGCCAACCTCAAGGTCTTCATCCAGGCCGCCCGCGAGCGCAAGCAGGCCATGGACCATACGCTGTTCTACGGCAATCCGGGCCTTGGCAAGACCACTCTGGCCCAGATCATGGCCAGCGAGCTTGGGGTCAACCTTATCTCCACCTCCGGACCTGTTCTGGAGCGCAGCGGCGATCTGGCCGCGATCCTGACAAACCTTTCGCGCAACGACATCCTGTTTGTGGACGAAATCCACCGCATGCCCATTTCTGTGGAGGAAGTGCTCTATCCGGCCATGGAGGACTTCAAGCTGGATCTGGTAGTAGGGCAGGGGCCGGGGGCGCGTACCGTAAAGATTGATCTGGAACCGTTCACGCTGGTGGGCGCCACAACGCGCATCGGGCTGCTTTCTTCCCCACTGCGTGACCGCTTTGGGGTTATCCAGCGGCTGGAATTTTATTCGCCAGAGGATTTGGCCCGTATTGTCAGCCGCGCTTCTAAAATTATGCGCATTGAGCTTAACGCCGATGGCGCGCTGGAAATAGGCCGCCGCTCGCGCGGTACGCCGCGTATTGCCAACCGTTTGTTGCGCCGCGTGCGCGATTTCAGTTCGGTGCGCGGGCAGAGTGTTATTGGCGCGGAAGAAGCCTCGCACGCTCTGGCCCGCATGGACGTTGACGAGCTGGGGCTGGACCAGATGGACCGCAAGCTCCTGTCTGTCATCATCGAGCATTACGGCGGCGGGCCTGTTGGCCTTAAAACGCTGGCCGTGGCCTGTTCCGAGGATGTGCGCACCATTGAGGACATCTACGAGCCTTACCTTATCCAGACCGGGTTTCTTAAACGCACGCACCGGGGCCGGATGGCTACGGCCAAGGCCTATAGACATCTGAACATGCTTGGCTGATTCCAGTCAGGCTTGTTGCCCGGTTCTAATGCCGGTGCGCGGTCAAAAATTTTCCGACATCATTTCAAAGGAGTTTCAAATGCCCCAGGTTCACCCCCGGGTGGAGCTTCTGGCGCACACGCCGGACGCTCTCTCGCTTATCTACGCGGCTTTCAGACAGTGCTATCACGCGGGATTTGTTGCGGACATGTGGCCGCGTTTGCTGTCTGGTGATATTTCCCACGAGAAGCAGGCCGAATTTGTGGCAAAAATCATGGAATCTGGCCATGTCAGCCCCATTGAGCATGTCAGCTTTACCTTCGCCTTTGAGGGCGTCTCCCGCGCGTTGACCCACCAGCTGGTGCGCCATCGTGTTGCCTCCTATTCCCAGCAAAGCCAGCGCTATGTGGACGGAAGCGACTTCAACTTCATCATGCCTCCGGCCATTGAGCGCAATGCGGAAGCCAGGGCCATGTTCGAAAAGTGCATGGACGATGTGCGCGCGGCCTACCGTGGCCTGAAAGACCTGCTGGAGCAGGACGGCAGGGGCAACAAGGCAGCGGAGGACGCGCGTTTTGTGCTGCCGCAGGCTGCGGAAACGCGCATTGTGCTGACCATGAACTGCCGCTCGCTGCTCAACTTTTTTGAACACCGCTGCTGCGCGCGCGCCCAGTGGGAGATCCGCGTGGTGGCCCTGCAATGCCTCAAGCTTTGCCAGACGGCGTTACCGGCTATCTTCTCCGTTGCAGGCGCAAGATGCGAGCGTTTGGGCTACTGTCCGGAAGGCGAAAAATTCACTTGCGGAAGGTATCCGGTACGTTGATGTGTTTTTATGTTTATTTTGTTGTGAGAATATGAAAAAAAGAGAATTTTTGAGCAAAATGAAGCTATTTTAAATTGTGTTTGTTGAAAAGAAATCACGTCCAGTCACAAGAAAAAGTCTAGAGCAGAGAAATGCCTTGCGCTGCAAGAGTTTCTTCAAACTACCGCCAGTGGCTGTTTTAGGGTTAAAGTTAGTTATTTCATATAGTTATTCTGTGCTATAGGGCTGTTGAAAAAGGCCGGACCTGCCTTGGTCTAAATCCAAATTCAAGGTTGGTGCAGCTATGGCACAGCATGTATATTCCGCGCATGGAAAATATTTGGGGAAAGATTCGTCAGATTTTGGCGGAAAAATTGCCTGACGCGCAATATAAAGTCTGGATTTTGCCATTACAGGGCAAAATCGAGAACGATTGCCTTGTCGTAACGGCCATGAATGATTTTGTGGCCAAATTCGTACGCAATCGTTTCTCTGCTGATATTGCCAGCGCCGCGGCAGAAGCATCCGGACGCCAGCTTGGTGTGAATATCCGGGCCCTTTCCCCGTCCGCTACCGCAGAAGCTGCCACTGAATCCAGCCCGGCAGTTATCCACAACGCCAGCCATGGCGTCGGCCATAACGACGGCCATGAAGCCACGCCGACCGCTTTCGGCAGCGCCAACGCGCTTCCTGCGCGCTATTATGCCACGCAGGCGGCCACCAACGCCCCGGCTGGTTCTGATTTTACCGCTACGGCATCCTTTGGCGGCAATAGCGCCTACGGCATTTCCAGTTCTGACAGCCAGCCTGTTAAAACCGGGCCGGAAAACGCCATGGTTCCCGCTGTTCTCCCTTGGCCCGCCCTGACAGCATCTGTCACCGCCCAGGAACTGCGGCAGGAGAACGGAACGCTCCAGCAGCAGGGCAGCCTGCCGATGCGCTGGCCGGAAAACCGCGGCTCGGCACGTTTGGCCCGTAACTGGCGTTACAGCTTTGAAGATTTTATTGTCGGTCCCTGCAATGAGCTTGCCCACGCCGCTGCGCGCGGCATCTGCAAGACCGAGCGTTGCAGCTTTGGCTCGTCCGATGTGCTTTTTTTGTGTTCCGCTCCGGGTCTTGGCAAGACTCACCTCATGCAGGCTGTTGGCGCTGGTCTGATCAAGGCCAGCAACTTGCAGGCCCCGCGTGTTGAATACCTTTCAGCCGAAGAATTCGCCACGCAGATGCGTTACGCGCTGCGAAACGGCGATATCGACCGCTTCAAGGCCCGTTACCGCGATGCCGATGTTATGCTGCTGGAAGACATTCACTTTTTGCAGGACAAGGAAAAAACCCAGAATGAGGTGCTGGCCACGCTTAGCGCCCTGATGGAAAAAGGCAGCCGTGTGGTGCTGACCAGTTCCTTTGCCCTGCCCGAGCTTAAAAAGATGGACTCCCAGCTTTTTTCGCGCCTCAGTTCCGGTCTGGTGGCCTCCATTGACCGCCCGGATACCGAAACACGCCGCAGAATCATCTCGCACAAGGCTGGTAGCGCCCATATCAACCTGTCGGGCGATGTTGCCGATTATCTGGCCGAAAATATAAACTCGGACGTGCGCCAGATCGAAAGCTGCCTGCGCAATCTTGCTCTCAAGGCCAGCCTGCTCAACTGCGCCATCAATCTGGAAATGGCCCGCGAGACTGTCTCCAATTATCTTGGACTGGACAGGGTGCTCACCATTGAAAGTATTGTGCGTCTTGTTTGCGAGGGCTTCGGCATTTCCACTGATGCCCTTAACTCCAAAAGCCGCAAGCATGAATGCGTGCAGGCTCGCAACGCGGCATTTTATCTGGCCCGCAAGCACACCGAGCTGTCGTTGCAGGAAATAGGCAAGCGCTTTAACCGCACCCACTCTACCGTAATCAAGGGTATTACCAGCCTTGAACGCGAAATGAGCCGCGAGACCACGGCCGGACGCCAGTTGTCCAACGCTATTTCCGCCATTGAGCGGACCAGCCTCAGGGCCTAATAAGCTGTTTTTTTACCGGAAAAAGCCCGGCCTGTTTTGCAGGTCGGGCTTTTTTGACTTTCTACGCTTATAATCTGCGGGTACTATTCGGCAGCTGGAGTATCCAGCGCTGAAACATCAAGCCCGCTCACCCTTGCGTTTATCTGCCAGCTTAAAAGATCGTGGTAAGCCTTGATGCGTGCGGACTTGCTGCGGTCTTTGCGGTAGGATTCATCAGACTCAAGCAGCATCCCGTCAGCCGTGGCCCAGGGGCGGAGCGTGGTAGAGTCATCAAGCAGGTACGTTCCATCCGCATCAATCCAGAGGTAGCTGTTGAACCCGAAGGCGGCGGATTTGTCGTCTTCTGCGGCAAGCATGTTGCGCCCGCCAAGGCTCAGGTATTCCGCGTTATCCAGACTGAAGTGGAGCAGGGTCGGCAAGATGTCCTTGTGCGAGCCGGGGCGGTTTGCCTCAAAAGCCCAGTTGGTTTGCTCCAGTATTTCTTTTGGCACATACAGGTAGAACGGGACCCCGTAATACTGCGCCCGTTCGCTAGCGCTTGCTATGCGCATGCGGCGCATCTGGTGGTCGCCGGTGGCTGCAACCAGAGTATTGCTTCCAATCGGAGAGGCTTTGAGCCGATCCATGAATACCCCCAGCGCGTTAGCCGAATACTGGTAGGTGCCGAGCATGAGCAGGCTCAGGTCATCCGGGTCGGCCAGGTGTGCCGCCGCTTGCGGCGAGACGTTTACCGGGGCGGGCGAGTAAGTGGATGGAATCCGGTAGGGCGGGTGGTTGGTGGTGGTCAGTATCCCTATAAAAAGCGGCTCATCGCTTTCAAGCAGGAGTTTTTCCGCCAGCTTGTATGCGTACTCGTCCGGCACGCCCCAGGCGGTCTGGTCTTTTACGGATTCGGGGTAGAGTTTGTTCAGGTCGTTCTGGTCATAAAGCGCGTCCACGCCTTGCAGGGGCAGGTAGTGCTCCATGTTGCGCCACATCATGTTGCCGGGATAGATGAAAACCGTTTTATATCCGGCATCCTTATATACGCGGAAGAGAGTGTAGGAGAGCGGCGTGCCCTGAGCCGCAGAATGGCTGATGTTCTGCACCGGGCTGTTGAAAAACAGGCCCGCCATCGAAGGGGCTGTGCCGTTGCCGAAAGAGACAAAGCGCGTGAACAGGAAATCCGATTTGAAATGACGCCGCAAGGCACCCAGCAGATCGTTGCCGGGCATATCGTCAAGGGCCAGCATGTTGGAGCCGAAGCTTTCCATCATGCTGAGCACCACATGCGGCCTGTTCTCGCGCAGCCATGTATTTTCCGGCGTGCGTCCCATTATGGACGGCAGGCCGCTTTTTTTTAGCAGTTTTGCGCCTTCCTGCATGGTAACGCTGTGGAATCTTACTTCCTCATTATGATCGCCCCAGGCCCAGTACAGGGTTATCAGCCCGTTTGGTGTGAGCTTGTTCAGCACTGTCTGGCTGGAAATGCGGGCATCATTGCGGCCCAGTGGGAAGGTATCGATGCTGCCGCGCGCGATCAGGAAAAACAGCGCGCAACTGAGTATTGCCGCCCAAAACAGCTTGCCGCTGCCGCGTTTGCGCCGCGGCATGTAAGCCCTTTTGAGCCGGGCCGCTTGCGGGGCGCGCAATATTCCGGCGCACAGCCAGCCGCAGAGCAGGGTAAAAATCAGCACGGCGGCGGTAACCGGCAGTACCGGGTAATCGTCCCAGATATTGCCCAGCACTGCGGCCTGATCTTCGCCCATAAAGCCGAAGACGAAGATATCGATAAAATTGTTGTAAGTCTGGTAATAATAGTAGTTGCCAATGGCGAACAGCGCGCTGATCAGGGCCGCAATTCCGGCCAGAACCGGCCCAAGCCGGAGGAACAGACGCCAGAGCGACTGAGCCGGACTACAAATAATCCCAAGGCCGAATATGGGGATGAGCATGATGGCGCATACTCTGGCATCATAGCGCAGGCCGGTTGTCCACATGCGCAGGATGTCGGTCCCGTAGCCTTCCAGTTCCGCGCTGATTGTGAAATCGCGAAACATCACATAGCGTGAGCCCATGAAGGCCAGTGTCATAAGGATTAGCAGCAGCCACATGCTTTTCAGCAGCGGAGCGATTTTTTCGGCATATGGAAGAGGCTGGTATCTGAATTTTTTCATTTTGCTTCTTGTGGTATTGCCGGGCAGAGTTGAGGCCCGGCTGGAATATATTTATTCAGGCGCTCTGTTTTGCGCCATATCTGTTTGCGGCAGGATGTAAAATTAAGGTATAAGTTTTCCGGTGCCAAGCTTTAAATTACCGTTATTTTTTGCCGGATAAGCCCACGCAAAGACGCAGAGCCGTTATTATGAAGCATAAAAACATCATCGCCTTGCTCGTGCATGGCTATATGGGAACCCCGTTTGAGATGGAACCGCTGGCTGGCCCGCTGGAGGCGCTCGGCATACAGGCGCGGATGGTCACTTTGCCCGGCCATGCGGCCTCCTTAAAGGAATTTCAGAAGACAAACTATGCCGACTGGCTGGCCCATGTAGAGGACGAGTACACCAAAGCGCGTGCCGGGGCAGAAAAGGTTCTGCTGGTAGGGTATTCTCTTGGTGGCTCTCTGGCGCTGGAACTGGCAGTGCGCCACAAGCCGGACGGAGTGGTCACCATTTCCTCGCCGGTGTTTCCGGCCCGCGCCATGCCCAGACAGAGCCGGGACTGGGGCCTGCTGCTCCTGCCCGTCCTGCGCTTTTTCGTCAAGGAAGTGCCAATGCGCCCCGGCCGGCCTGAGTCAAGGGAAATCGCTCCATGGCAGGGATACGAAGGGGTGGCCTTTCCGCCTCAGCTGTATAGTCTGTACAAAGGAGTGACGCATACCGGCAAGCGCCTGCGCAACGTAAGCTGCCCGCTGCTGGTGGTGCATGACCTGCGCGACAGGCTGGTTAATGCGGAAAACGCTTTGGGTATTGCGCGCGGCGTTTCTTCGGAACAGCTTGAACTGCGTTTTACAGCGGTGCGCGAGAATGTAACCTCGCATCATACCATCACCACGCACCGCGAATGCCGGGAGCAGGTAGCAGGCTTTGCCAGTGATTTTGCAAGACGGCTCATGGAGCAGTGGGCGGGTGAATAAAGCGCTTTTGCGCTGTCTTGAAGAAAAACCGGGCTTGCTGTAAATGATTTGCGCGGATTCATGCCTGATATAATAGAAAACACCTTCCGCAATGCCGGAAACTGGATATGACATTGTCCCGATTCGACTGGACCAGAATTGAGCAAGCAGGCTCTTCATATATAGATGCGCCAGATTCCGTAGTCCCTGTGACCCCGGCAGACCCCGCGCAGGGGCCGCGCATCCTCTTCTTCAGCGGCGGCAGCGCCATTCGCGAAGTGTCGTCCGCTCTCGCGCTTTCCACAGAACGCAGCATCCATATCATAACTACTTTCGATTCCGGCGGCAGTTCGGCGGCCTTGCGCTGTTTTCTGAACCTTCCCGCGCTTGGGGATTTGCGTTCCCGCATCAGCGCTCTGGCCGACAGTTCAGTGCCGGGAGTGCCGGAAGCCCTGAAGCTGTGGGAATACAGGCTGGAGCGCGACGCTTCCGAAAAAGTCCTGCGCGCCGCCTTGTCCAGCCTCAGTTCCAAAACGCATCCTTATATAGGAAAAATGTCTGTCGAGGTTGCGGACTCCCTGTTGCGGTTGCTCTCCGCTTTTGAGCGTGGCATGCCCAAAGGCTTTGATTTGCGCGGGGCCTGTATCGGTAATCTGGCTCTGGCCGGGGGCTGCCTGAGTTTTGGCTCGGTTGGCGAATCGGTACGCTACTGCTCGCGCATGTTCAGGGTCAGGGGAATAGTCGAGCCTGTTACCGAAGAACTGGCGCATCTGGCAGTACGTTACCACTCCGGGCTGGTTTGCGTCGGTCAGCACGCCTTTAGTGGCAAGTCTGCGGAGTTGTCCAAGGGCGAGCGCGAGGGAGGCATCGAGTCCATGTGGTTCGCTGCCGGGCTTGATGATGCCGCACCGCGTGAGATTACGGCTTCCGATAGTACGCTGCGCCATATCAGGCAGGCGGATTTGATCTGCTACCCGCCGGGGAGCTTCTATTCCAGCCTTGTGGCTAACCTGATGGTGCGTGGGGTAGGGCAGAGCATAGCGGCCAATCCCGCTCCAAAGGTCTTTTTACCAAACCCCGGCGCAGATACCGAACTTGCCGGACACAGCCTGCGCAGACAGGTGGAAGTTATTCTGGACGCGCTGACTGCGGACGCCCCCGGTCTTGCCCCGGCAGACGTGCTGGATGCTGTTCTGGTTGATTCTGCTAACGGGCAGTATGGCGAAATACCGCGCGAATGGCTGGCAGGGCTGGGTATTGCCCTGCTTGAGCGCGACCTTGTTGATGCGGAAATGTCCGTCGGGCCGATCATAAAAGTGGCTCCGCAGAAGGTTTCCGGGCTTTTGATGCACATCGCGCAGGAGCTTTGCGGCGCAGGCTGGTAGTGGAGCGGGGGCTTTGATGGAACTTTTTATCAAAAGATTTCCTTCTGCCGCAACGCTTACAAACTTTTCTTCGATAAAATTTAAAAAAGGTGTTGACGAAGAGGGCCGTTTGGTTCATAACCCTTTTCGCGCATGAGGGAACTGTTCACACAAACCTTGAGTGCTGAAAGCCCAAAAGGTTTC
>JAJDJF010000110.1 GCA_030267065.1 Desulfovibrio sp. OttesenSCG-928-C06
TGTCGCGTCTGGCCTTTGCTGCCGGGGAGTCGGGCCGTGAGCGCCTGCGGGCCGTGAGCCTTATGGCCTTGCAGCGTATTTTTAATGATGCAGGCAATTCTGTTGCGGAAATGGTTGTGGCGGCTAACCCAGCTATGGCACATCTTATTCTTGGGCGCGATGCCGCAGGCTTGCGTGCCGCTCCTTACCATCTGGACTATCTGGGCGGCGCTGGCGAGAGCTTGTCCGGACTGCCTCCGCTTTGGCTCTGTCCGCTGATATCGCCTTTTGTCGGCGGCGACATCAGCGCCGGGTACGCTTTTCTTGCTTACGGTCAGGAGGGGAGTGCCGCGCCTGCGGAAAGTCTTTATCCCTTCCTGCTGGCTGATTTGGGGACAAACGGTGAGTTCTTGCTGGCTCTGGACGAGAACAGCGCTCTGGCCGTCAGTTTGCCGCTCGGCCCCGCTCTGGAGGGCATGGGCATGAGTTGCGGCGCGGAAGCGCGTAACAGCTCCGGCCAGACTATTACATCGTTTACCCTTGGTCCGCACGGTCCGCAGCCGGATGGATTACCGCCCGGGGCTGTTCCTTCCGGTATCAGCGCCACCGGGTATCTCTCGCTTCTGCACAATCTGCTGAGGCTCGGCCTGCTGGATGATGACGGGCTGTTCGTGACTGATTCCTCCTCTATTTCCTCTCTGGCGCCGCTCTCCCGCAAGGCAGCGGAGGGTTTTCGCGTCCATAATGGGGAAACCGCCTGGTTTTTTGACGACTCCCTCTATGTCAGTGCAACCGACGTTGAGGAGCTTTTAAAGGTCAAGGCTTCCTTCCAGTTGGCTCTTGAGGGCCTTTTGTCCGAGGCCGGACTGACGCACGGTGGACTGCGCCGTGTTTATCTGGCCGGAAACCTTGGCCTGCACGTTGATACCGGAGATTTAGCCGCCCTTGGGTTTGTGCCGGAACTCTTGCGCGGACGGATTGTGCCGGTTGGCAACTCGTCGCTGGCTGGAGCTGAACTGCTGGCCGCACGCAAGGATTTGCGCGAGCCGCTTTGCCGCTGGGCCGCTGGCGTGCGCACCCTCGACCTTACCGCCGCGCCCGGTTTTCACACGCTTTTTGCTTCCGCAATGAACTTCCGCTAGGTCTTTTGCCGGTTCTTTTGCCCACTCCTGCCAACGTTGATCTCCTGTGCCAAGGCTATGCTGGACGACATCCGCGCCACCGTTGACCAGCTTTATAAAGAGTTCAAGTAATAGTTATCAGATAGTGTAGTCATCTGGGAAATTGAGGTACACTGCCCCCCTCGAACTCCCCCGGCAGGAGCCGGCGAGCCCCTGCACCCCGCATATGGGGTTGCAGGATGATTGAAAGTAAACAGGGCCATGTGCCGGGTTTGTTTCCCGGTAGGTGGCCCTGTTTTACTGCGTCTGGTCATTGGCGTAATCGCTTTGTCGGGGCATTCTGCATTAGACGTGGTTGATGATGATCAGGTCGGCTTTTTAGTATCGAAAGTTCCTGTTAGGTAATCTGGACTGATTTTTTGTTGACGATACAGTGCGTCTGAAAGGCTGATCTGGCTGCAAAACATTTGCTGGCGCGACTTGGCATGCCCTTTGCTTTATAGCTGGCGAGGCAGCCGGGCCAGCGTCCGGCAATTTCAAGGAGTCTACTATGCCTATTAACAGACCAAGTCAGATTTTGGGCGGCGGTGCCACGCCAGTTGTGAAGAAAGCCAGACAGAGCGTGGGCGAAAACCGGCACGCCATGAATGCGGCCCTGGGCCTGGATAATTTCTCGCACCTGCTTAAAGACAACGCAGCGGCTTCCGGTGCCATGGGCGTAAGTCAGCAATCTGACGCTATTGCCAAGCAAGGCTTTGGGCCTGCCATGGGGCAAAATCCCGGAACCGGCTCTCTCATGGGCATGAGCGCCCAGCAGCAGCTTCTTGCGCAGCAGGCTCAGTTACAGCAGACCATGATGCAGCAGGGCACAATGCAGCCAAAGGCACACGCCGCAAAAAATCTATCAGCAGATCATCCGGCTGTGGCCGGTTTGCAGGCCATCGGCTTTAGCGCTGACCGCGACGCGGACGGCAATATGCAGAACCTGAGCAAGCTGCAAAAGATTCTGATGCAGAGCAGTAACCCGCTGGCAGTTGTCAATTCTTTGAACAGCTCCCGTATGTCAGGCGAAGAAGCCGCTTTTCTGGCCTTGCGCACGCGCGGCCACAAGGCAGGCGGGCCGGGTGCGCAGGGTGAGCAGTTAAAGACTGCGGGCAAGACTGCGGAAACTGCTGACAAGGTCGTTGACAAGGCTGTGGGCACGGCTGTCGATAAGGTCGTGGGCGCTGTTTCGGCGGCGTTCGAGTCCGGGCGGGATGGCATAGCCGCCGTGGGTTATGACCGTACCGGCGGCACCTCATACGGCAAGTATCAGATTGCCTCTAAAACCGGCACCATGAGCCAGTTTATGAATTTTCTCAATGAAGAAGCCCCGGATCTGGCAGAGCGCCTGAAAAAGGCTGGCCCGGCAAATACCGGCGGCAAGCAGGGCAAGATGCCGGATGAGTGGCGCGCTATCGCCGCTGAACAGCCCGAGCGTTTTGCGGAGTTGCAGCAGGCTTTTATAGGCAAAAGCCACTACACTCCGGCCGTGGAGCGCATCAACGCGCGCACTGGCCTTGAGGCGGCAGAACTCAGCCCGGCCATGCGCGAGGCAGTGTTCAGTACCGCTGTGCAGCATGGTGCAGGTGGGGCAGGGCGGATTATCTCCCGCGCTGTCGAGTCGGTCGGGGTAGAGCGTCTGCGCTCTTCCGATCCCAAAGAGGCCGCACGGGCCGAGCAGGAAGTGCTTCGCAACATCTACGATAACCGGGCCGGGCAGTTCGCCTCCTCCACCAGTCAGGTGCAGGCCTCGGTCCAGAACCGTCTGCGCAGCGAACTGGACATGTTGCTCGGCATGACAAACGTCAGTCTGGCTTGATGCTCTTTCTGCGCCATGTAAAATGCGTTTATGCGCATTCTTGAAGTAATTACGCTTTTTGGCGAACGCCTGAACGATTGCTCTGACTCAGGCGGCTGGAAGCGTCCGGCCTTGAGGATTGCTACTGTCTGCCGGGC
>JAJDJF010000111.1 GCA_030267065.1 Desulfovibrio sp. OttesenSCG-928-C06
GCCGCGCCCGCGGGTGCATTCGCGCCGTAGTCAGCATATGCGCGTCTTGAACGGTGTGGCGCGAAGTTTTTGGAATGGCAGCGCTGACGGTCGCGATTTATTGAAAGGGCTGGTTTGGTAGAAGGGAGCCGTGGCGCTTGTTTTGGAATTGGTTGCCATTCTTGCTCAAACGGCTGATAAAGTATGAGAGAACAGCAGCGCCTGCTTTGGAACTGGAAACGCTTGTTGCCTGAATGCTTATGTGGTTGATGCTTCGCGGCAGGGATTGTGCAGGTTAGTTTTGAATAAGTTGATTCTGGCGCGGTAGCCTGTGCAGCCAGAGGTCTGTCAGGCGCTGTCCGCTTTGCCATGTTTATTATTACGGAGACGCGAATGTTTGATATCGACAGCCCTGATTTGCTTACCTCGCTGGCTTTGGTGCCGGAACAGCTGTGCGGTTACGTCAAGGCTGTGTCAGGCATGCGTCTGCGTTTTTGCAAAGGCATGGCTGTATATTTGTATGGCGATGAGGCCGTGCTGGTTGGGTATCCTCACGCCGGGGCGTTGTCTGCATGTGTGGCAGAGGCTTGCGAGGGGGGCGCGGCGTTGCCGGTTGATACAATTTTCAATGCCGAAGTGCTGGATGCGGCAGTTCGCGAGGTATCCGCATGGGACGGTTTGCGCAAACTCACGGTGCTGGCTCCTTTTCGCCCAGCAGCAGCGCCTGCTTATGCCGTAAGCGGACAGCTTGCTTTGTTTGACCATAGTAATTTTAAGGATGTTCCGCCTGATACGGGCAGCCAGCTTGGCATGGGCGGTCCGTCCGGTCAGGATGGTCAACCAAATCCGGGCAAGATAGGGGACTGCTACTACAGTCTTGACCTGCCGTTTTTCCGCGCTGATGGCGAAGCGCCGGGGCAAAAGCTGCGCAATATGCTGCGTCGGGCCGGGCGCGAACTGGAGATTCGCCGGGAAAGTACCGCTGACGGCTGGCAAAACGGCTGTAGTGCTCTTGTGGATGAGGTGCTGCGCACTCGCGTTTTGCCGCCCGGCACGCGCCATATCTATGGTCAGATAAAGAGCTATCTGGACAATGTGCCGGGTGCGGTGCTGTTTACCGCCCGGGAAAAGTCGGCTTGCGCTGTTGGCGGCTGTTCATGCGAGGGCGCTGAAGCGCCCGGCAAGCTGCACGGCTTTTGCGTTGGTGATTTTAGCGCTCTTGACACCGCTTTTTACATGTTCGCCTTCCGCGCGGCTGATGCCGTGCCCGGAACAGCGGATCTGCTGCTCGCCGCTCTGGTGGAGGAAGCTCAAAAGCTCGGGCATTGCAGGGTGAATCTCGGTTTGTGCATCAATGGGGGGATTGCCTTTTTCAAGCGTAAATGGGGCGCAAGGGCGTTTTTGCCATATTTGGAAACCACATGGGAGTTGCGTCCATCCGGCAAGGGATTTTTTGCGCGTTTGTTCGGCAAATAACAGCCGCTGGCTTTGCGCGGGGCGTAAGGGAAATTTTACCGGGATATGCAGATGACAGTGCATTATCGAGGGGCTGACATCTGCGTTTTTAGCCTTATTTATGGTAAAAGACAGTGGTATCGGCGCGGGCGGTTATGTGTGCATCTGCTAAAAAAAACGGCGGAAAAATACGTTTGGTTAAGATGTTTTTTGCTGCGCTATGTTTCTACGCTGCTGTAGCGGGTGGATTTTCGTCCTGCGCAGGGCTGGACACGGGCACGGCTTCAAACTGGCACTGGGGCAGTTTTGCTCTGGCTGCCGAGGAGTTCAGCGCAACTGAAAATCCAAGCTCTGGTCTGCTCAAGGGGGGCGGCGGCAAGGTGGGGCAGGGCATCCGGCCCGGAACCACCATCGGCAGCCCGGTCCCGCCGCACAAGGATTTACGCCCTAACCTGACCCCAAACCGCGTGGATAACCCTGACGCCCGGCACACCAACATCACCAACCGGGCAGACCGCAACAGGCTCAACTCTCCAAATCACTGATTTAGCGGGTATCCGTGGCTCTTGGCGTGTTCCGTGTGCAGCTTGTCTGCGTGCGGATTTTTTTTGTGCTTCGTGATTTTCTATCGGGCAGCACCTGCAAGCCCTTTGACAGTGCCGAAAAAAGCTTTCTTCATATCTGCGTTCATAGCCGGTTTTTACTATACAGCTTTTACGCTTGCTGCTAGGGCCATAGTGTGAACACCCCCGGGTTGTTCAAATGAAAGCTTGATAGCCCAACCAATTTAAGGACTGACAATGAAGAAACAAGATTTACCCGTACTTGCGGGCGTGATTGCCATTTTGCTGGCCTGCGCGCTGACTCCGGATTTTCTGGATCGCTTTATTGCAATAACCAAGAGCTATCCGTACCTTTCCAGCTTCGTTAAATTCGCTCTGCTTTCCACTTTTGGCGAATGTCTGGGCCTGCGCGTGACCGCCGGTGTATGGAACCGTCCCGGCTTTGGTGTTCTGCCAAGGGCGCTGGTCTGGGGGATTCTGGGCATGGGCATCAAGATGTCCTTTACCGTTTACGCCACCGGAGTACCGAACTTTCTTGCGGAAATCGGTCTGCTCGGCAGCGCCGGTGCCGTTAGCGGCTTTGGCGAGAGCGTTATCCGCGCCTTTTTCATCAGCACGATCATGAACTTCACCTTCGCGCCCTTCTTCATGACCCTGCACAAGATTACCGACCTGCACATCGGCGCTACCGGCGGTTCTCTCAAGGGCTTTCTTACGCCAATCCCGATGGCGCAAAGGTTCTCTGATATAAACTGGAACGCCATGTGGGGCTTTGTTTTCAAGAAGACGCTGCCACTATTCTGGGTGCCCGCGCACACGATTACCTTTTTGCTGCCGCCTTACTTTCAGGTTCTTTTCGCGGCAGGCCTCGGCGTAGTACTCGGCCTGCTGCTGGCACTGGCCAGCATAAAGCAGACAAAGACTGTGTGAGGTTGCAGAAAGTTCGCACCTCCTGCCTGCAGAGGCTGAAATCAAAGAAACCGTTGCCCTGTGGCAGCGGTTTCTTTATTGTGATTCAGAGCCGTTGGGTGCGGGCTACAAATTCGAGAGCGTTTTTACCGTGAAAATGTG
>JAJDJF010000112.1 GCA_030267065.1 Desulfovibrio sp. OttesenSCG-928-C06
CATCGGCCACGATTCCGGTCACCTTGGCGGTGGTGGGATCGATGGTGTCTTCGATGTTGGCAGTGGTGGAACCGTTGCCGGTTACATCCGGGTCAGAGTAGCCGCAGTTGATGTCGCCCACGGTAGCGGTAACACTGGAGGGGTCTTTGTAGACGTCTTCAGTGTTGGGGTTATCCACAACCAGCTTACCCTTGCCGTCTGCGCCGATGGTAACAGTGTGCTTGCCATCAATGCTGCCGACCGGCTTGCCGGTGTTGTCCTTGAGGATGATTTCAACGATGCCGCTGCCACCCTTGGGCGGGTTGGTGAACTCGATGTCAAAGGTGAGCTTGCCGTCAGCTTCGTCATAGTTGTCGGTGCTGATGGTGTAGCTGGTATCGACCGGGATCGGAGCGAAAGAACCCTTGTCATCGCCCATGACCACTTTTTCGAAGTCCTTGCCGGAGTGCTCAACGTCGGTGACTACCGCTTCTACGGTGATTTTGTCATCGTATACGGAATCCAGGAAGTCTTCCACGGTGACGGAACCAGTGGTCTCGTTACCTTTGATCTCCACTTCAACAGTCTTGTCGCCGAGGTCAACGGTAACAGTGGTGGTTTGGCCTTCGCCAGGAGCGGTGGAAATGCCGTCCTTGTTGGTCAGGCTAACGTTAACAACCAGGTCGCCGTTTTCATCGGTGGTGAGCTTAACGTCCGCATTCACGATGCTTTCGGTGTCATCGATTTTGGCAGTGGCGGTAGCGCCGCTTACGTCAACGTCTTCATAGTTGCCGCCTTCCACATCGACAACCTTCACGGTGATGCTGGAGCCGTCCTTGTAGACGTCTTCATCATTGCCGTGCGGGATGGAAAGTTGTCCCTTGCCGTTGGCATCAATTTCCACCTGACGGATGGTCGGGTCATCGCCGATGGTCACGTTCACATAAGTTTTGCCGCCAAAAGAGGGATCTGGAGCGTTGCTGAGCGTAATATCAAAGACAACTTCGCCGCCGTCGGATTCCTTGACGTTGTTGGTGGTTATTCTAACAGTGGTGACGTCCGGATTCTGGATTTCGTCGGTAACGGTGAAGGAGACGGGTGCTTCTACCACGTCGCCATCGCCGTCTACGGCCTTGATGGAGAAGGTGACGTCACGGTCTTCAGTTTTGTAGGGGTTGTCTTCTGCTGTGAACTCCCAGGTTCCGTCAGCTTTTACAACCAGAGTACCGTGGTCGGTGTCTATGCTTTCCCCAAAAGCATATTCCTTGCCATTGTAAACAACGGCACGAGCTTCACCGGTGGTATCGAATTCGCCTTTTGCGTCTGCGCCGTAGGTGATATCCCAGTCGCCGGTAATGGTGGCACCTTCTTCAACATGCGTGGCGTCGGCAGTGATGCTGACAACAGGAATGTCGTCAATGATGTCAACGTTCAGGTACACGTTTTCGCTGGTGGCTCCGTTTACGGAACTGGCGGAAATGATGAAGCTGTCGACGTCACCGGCCATGTCAGCGCCGGAACCGGAGTGCCCGTGCGCGCTTTCAAAGTTGTAGGTGAAGGAAAGGCTGTAGGTTCCGTCCGGCTGGAGAGCCAGAACGGGGTCGGTGAGCGTGCCGTTTGCGCCAGCAATACCGGCGTCCGGGAAGCCGGCGATTTTGCCGCCAACCACATTGTAGGTGCTGCCATTGATGGTGATGGAAGCCAGACCATCGTTGGTGGTAACGTTAAAGTTAACAGTGGCGGTCGGGTTGGGGCTGCCGCTGGTATTGCGGCTGCCGTTGGCCAGATCAGCTTCATCCATAATAACGTTGGCACCGCCAGCTTCCACTGTCCAGTTGTCGTTCGGGGTGGGAGTGCCGGTGGTGATGCTGATAAAGGGCGTAAAGATGTTCTGGGTGAGCAGTTCGGCTCTTTCTTCGCCGCCGCCCCAGTAGAACGGATCCGTGGTGCCAAGGCGGTCGATGCCGTCGGTGAATGCACCGGCATCGGCGCTGTAGTCGCCTACGCCGCCGGAACCGGCCGCAGCACCAGCGCCAGGGCCGGCTGCGGGCGAAAGGTCGATGTCCATACCAGCAAAGGCAACGGAAACATCTACAATAGTGCCGTCAGGCAGCACCAGCGCGGGCAGCGCCTGGTCGCCTACTGCAAAGAAATCACTAAGTACTACTTCAGACCCGTCGTCGTAAACGAAGCGCAGGTCATTGGTGCCGTCAGGACGGGTGATATCCGCATCCTGAGTCGGATCAAAGTCAAAGCGTACATTTGAACCGGTCTGGCTGGCCACGTTAATGGCAGTGCCTGCTTCCGGCTTTTTTACTTCAACAACGTTCCCTGTTCTGTTGTCGGTAGATTCTGGCATAAGCCCCCCCATTGATGTTGCGCCCATTGTGGGCGTTTAAGAAAAATACTGGAAATTAATCAGGTCTTATCAGGCTGCGTTCACACGCACCCCTGCCTGAAAAAAATACAAAACAGCCCCGGCAAACGCTGCCAGACCTGTTTTAGCAACTATAAATATGCAGAGCGTGCGAGAAAGCAGGGAGTGCGGCAGGCTTGCGCTGCCATACCGGCTGCTTTCGGCTCTTTTGATACTCTTTGTATATGTAAACAGGCATGCCAGTAGAGCGGCGCTATTGTGGCGCGTTCTGCTGAGCAGTTTTTTGCCAAAAGGCAGTAAAGCAAATTGCCTGTTTTTCATGCTACCCCTGAGTCGGATGGACACTTCAAACCTGTCAGTACATAGATACAAACAGGGAGTGTTCGCTATAATGCGAACTGCTATTGCTTGAATGAAGTGTTGATCCCCCCTGAAAAAGAAACGCCCCAAGATGGTGAACTTTTCTTTTGGTCAGATTGATATGTATATAAACTTATACATATACCACCAACCTGAACTTTATTGAAAAATATAGCTCTGAGAAGGATTTGGCAAGGAAAATTTTTTTTGGCCCGTCACGATTGCTAAAAAGAACTTCAAAAATATTGAAGTCTGCTGATGCTGTAAATACATGCGTTTGCGGGTACAGTAGCTGTTATCTGATTTGGAAGTGACATTTTTGCAAGTAAAGGATTACATGCGTTTTTGG
>JAJDJF010000113.1 GCA_030267065.1 Desulfovibrio sp. OttesenSCG-928-C06
ATTCCTGATGCTGGTCGTAGAAGCCGTGAACGCCATGTCCGAGCAGTGGCTTTTTCTGGATGCCGTACACCGCAGCCTTCCAGATTGGCATCCGGCTGGATATGGAACCGCCAAGCGGATTGTGAACCAATTCAGTGAACCTGTAGAACGGGTGCTTATATGATGCCGGCACATTGTACAGCAGTACGACAATGGCAATGACTGAAAGTAATGCAATCATCATTTTGCGAAGTGAGGGCCGGTATCTGTATATGATCATAGCCGCAATGACCATGACTGTCACAAGCTGAGGCCCGCGTGCATAGCCCAGGATTAGCAGCAGTAGTAGTGGGAGCGGCAAGAGCCAGTCGCCTTTTTTATGAAAGATGATTTTTCCGTGCAGGCGGCAATAAGCGAATACTATCAGGCACCAGCTTATCAGAGCTGACATATCCGCAGGGTGATGAAAGAAAAGTGAGACCCGGTTATGAAACGTATAGCGATATGGTCTTATGTCCAGCCCCGGCACTGTCTTTTGCAATAGATAGACGATTGCAGAGACGGCCAGCCCAAGGCAGATCCCGATAACAATACAGCGCAGGCCTTTCCAGCCAAGCAGCCGGAATGCGATGAAACTGGCCGGAGGCACCAGAAACCATGCGCGGATAATTGATTTACTGTTTTTGACGCCAATATCCGGGAGTAGTGCTATTATGCATAGCAGAAACCAAAGCCCTGCAAGCACCCATGTGGAGGCGGCAATATCTTTAAGGTTGATGGCGTGCCCGGCAGCCGGGTGACGCACATTCATTACTATATAGGCAGCCAGGCAAAGCAATAGCCCGATAAGGGCTGCATTGGCCGGCACATAAAACCCAAGGCAGCCCCAATAGCCCACCCAGAATAATGTAGTAATTTTAGTTAGTGTCTTCATGCTCGGTAACCGTTGTGACGTTCAGGCGCTGGTAGCTATATGCCTAGCTGTCTGTACCCAAAGCTTGGCTTGGAGATTCTATAGGTGTATAAGCGTTGCGTTGTCTATCACTAATTGGAAAAAATAATGTAGTGTTATGCTATGAAAGACGCCTGTGAATATTACATACGAGAGTGTTCATGCCAACTACTGAAATAACCTGGCTTACCCAGGGCGGGGCAACCCTGCCCAGCGTCCGCTTCCGGGTGGAAGCTCTGCGCCACGTTGCGGCAGAGTATTTTTCCGGCGTACGGGTAACGCGGCTGCCCAAATCTCTTTTTCAGCGTGTGGCGTTTTATGCCTCGCTCTCCAGCATGGATATATGCGTAATCCAGAAGCGCCTGCTCAGCGGCATGGAGCTGTCCATTCTGCGCAAGAAGAGCAAACTGCTGGTTTATGATTTTGATGATGCGGTCTGGACGGAACAGGAGGCCCCGATGCCGCCGGAAAGCGGTCAGCACAGAAAAGAGTTTTGCCGCGCCTGCAAGTCTGTGGATCTTGTAGTGGCAGGCAACGCATATCTGGCGGCGGCAGTACCGGATGGCGTGCCGCGCGTGATCATGCCTTCGCCAATCGATACCGGGATTTATTGCCCTGCCGGTAATGAGGCGACATCCACCGTGCCGGTTATCGGCTGGATGGGTACCGGAAGCTACCTTCCGCAGGCTATGCAGGTGTTTGGCGAAATCGCAGCTTTGGGCTGCCCAATGCATGTTGTCAGCAACCGTGAGCCGGAACCGGGTACTGCCACCCCTGTTACTTTTACCAGATGGAGCCCTGATAACGAGCTTGCTTTGTTGCAGGGCTTTGACGTGGGCCTGATGCCGCTGGAGGATACCATTTATACCAGAGGCAAGGGCGGCTTCAAATTATTGCAGTACATGGCCTGCGGCGTGGTTCCGGTAGCCAGCGCCGTTGGCATGAACCGCGAGATCATCACTGACGGCGTAGACGGATTTCTGGTTGAGCCGGGCAAACCATGGCTGCCGGTGGTGGAGCGGCTTAAAGATCCTGCTTTGCGTGCCCGGATGGGGCTGGCCGCCAGACAGACAGCAGTGGAGCGGTTTGATTTGCGCAAGGTAGCCTCCGGACTGTTTACGCAAATTCTGGAACATTACCGGAGTAAGCTCTAGGCACTGCCCATTCAAGCGTATTCTTCACGCTTTAAGACCGCGCAAAATGTGCCGCAAGGCCCCGCATCCAGCCTGCATTGTTGTGAAGTAAATTGCAGGCTGTCCCGTGCATTACAAAACCAGCAACGACACCGCCATTACCGCCATGCCCGCCACCATGCCGTAGATGCAGAGGTGGTGTTCGCCGTATTCTTCGGCAGCCGGGAGCAACTCGTCCAGCGATATGAAGACCATGATGCCTGCGACCATGGCAAAGCTGATGCCGAACACGGCCGGGGTGAAGAGCGGCAGCAGAATCAAAAAGCCCACCAGCGCCCCGAATGGCTCGGCCAGGCCGGAAAGGAACGAATAGAGCAGGGCCTTTTTGCGGCTGCCGCTGGCGTAATAGATGGGCACAGCCACGGCAATGCCCTCCGGAATGTTATGGATGGCGATTGCCACGGTAATAGCCACGCCAAGGGCCGGGTCGGTCAGCGCGGCCATAAAGGTTGCGATGCCTTCCGGAAAGTTGTGGATTGTAATGGCCAGCGCCGTGAGGAATCCTGTGCGGCGCAGCTTTGCCGGGTCCGTTTTGGCGTTGAGCAGCGTGTTGGCCTTTTCCGGCTTGGCACCAAGGCGCTCTGAGTGCCCCAACTCATGCGGGTTATATGAATCCGGCACCAGCTTGTCGATTACAGCGATTAGAGCGATGCCGCCAAAAAACGCCCCCACCGTGGCCCAGCTTCCGGCCTTTTGGCCCCAATAGCCTGTTAGCGCTGACGAAGCCTGCGTCAGTAGCTCCACAAACGATACATAGATCATCACGCCAGCCGAGAACCCAAGCGCCACACTTAAAAAGGCCGGGTTCTGCTTTTTTGCCAGCAGGGAAATGAGAGAGCCGATGCCGGTGGACAGCCCGGCAATAAGAGTAAGCCCAAAGGCCAGAAGGATTGCGCTGGTTTCCATGCAACAACATTAGCGCAGAATCAAATT
>JAJDJF010000118.1 GCA_030267065.1 Desulfovibrio sp. OttesenSCG-928-C06
CGCGCTGGAACGGCTGGACAAACGCTACCGCGAAACCGCCCTTACCCTTGGGGCCAGCCGCTGGCAGGCCGCCAAAGCGGTGATGCGCGAGGCGCGCTTCGCAATGGTGGCAACCCTGTGCGCCGCCTACGGGCGCGGCATTGCCGAGGTGGGGGCCAGCATGATGCTTGGCGGCAATATCAAGGGCTTTACGCGCACCATGACCACGGCGATGGCGCTGGAGTACGACAAGGGCGAGTTCACGCTGGCGCTTGGGCTTGGGGTGGTTCTGCTGTTGCTCAGCTTTGCGCTGAACGCCGGACTCAGCTTTTTTCAGGGGCGGAGCGATGCTTAGGGTAACCTTGGCGGCGTGCTGGAGATTGGCCTTCCATACTGTGAACAGGCTCTGGTAAATATGAGTGAAGCAATGAATACCACGCCCAGTCCGGCCCGTACGCTCTCATGCGCAGATGGCGCTTCTGCGCTGTACTCCCTGCGCAATGTCAGCAAACGCTTTGGCGAGCGCGAGGTGCTGCGCATTGACTCGCTGGAAATCGAAGCGGGCGACATCTACGCGCTTTTGGGATCCAACGGGGCCGGAAAGTCCACGCTGATGCGCATTCTGGCCTTTTTAGACGCGCCAAGCGGCGGTGAACTGCTCTACAAGGGGCAAAAGGTGCTGCCCGGACAACTGGCGCGCTTTCGGCCCGGAGTGGTCTGGGTGCCGCAGTTCCCGGTCATGTTCACCGGCAGCCTGCTCTATAACGTGGAATACCCGCTGGCTCTGCAAAATGTACCGGGCGGCAAGCGCCGTAAGATGGCAATGGAATTTCTGGAGCAGGTCAAGCTGGCGCATCTCGCCAAGGCTCCGGCCCACCGCCTGTCCGGTGGCGAGTCGCAGCGGGCCAGCATTGCGCGGGCGCTGGCTGCCGGGGCTGAGACCATCCTTTTTGACGAGCCCACCGCCAACGTGGATCAGCGCTCGCAGGGCGACTTTATCTCTCTGGTGCGCGATATCCGCGAGTGCCGCAGCCTGACCATCATGATCACCACGCACAATCCGGATCTTGCCGCAAGCCTGTGCCGCCGCCAGATTTTCCTGTCAGACGGGCGCGTTGTCAAAAAGCATTTGTTGCCGGGTGGCGAGGCATGGCCAGGTAGCCTGCAAACTGACGTTGATGGCGCTTTGCTACTGGTACCGCAGGCCGCTCTGAATTCGGTGCTGGCCAATGAAAGAGAGCAGGAAGAAACCGCCAGCCAGCTTCGGGCTTCCTGCACAAAAGAAGCTCCGGGCGCTTTACCGGGAACTGCTCCGGGTGACTCTTTGGAAGGCGCTTCCGCTATAGTTTCCGGCATATCGCAGGCCGCAGCCGGAATCAGTCTGCGCATCGAACTTGCGCCCGGCCGCTGGCTTGATCTTCTGCTGGAAGACGAAAACAGCCTTGCAGCCTCGCGCGCCCTGAATCTTGGCAGCCGCCTTGCCATAAAAATTATTCCGTAATACCCTTTCAGCATCATAATCCTTTTTTCACCGAGGCGTTCATGGACAATGACTCCAGCCAGCGCTCGCCCTCTAACTGCGTATCCTGTGCGGACGAAACCGGCGCAACCAATGTATCTGGCACCACTGAGGCAGCCAGTACAACAGGCATAACCGCCGCAACCAATGCCGCTGGCGTAGCAGATACGTCAGGCACGCCTTGCACGTCCGGCGCAACAGACACACCCGGCACAAAGGGTGCGGCTGGCACAACCGGCATGACTAGCGCAGATGGCTTCGCTTGTAGCCAGCTTCACGGCCTGTCTGTAGCCGGGAGCGTGATGATTCCAAACGCTGGCACGGCATGGCAGCTAATCATGCAATCCGGCGTGCTGGTGCCTTGCACTGTTGGCGTGAGTCTGGACGAGGTGCTGCGTGTTGGCCTTGAGCTTTCGGAAGAGCAGCTTGCGCCTGTTGATGCCCTGCTTCTGGACGGCATGCCGGTTGACGAGCCGGAAAAGACCATCGTGCCCGATAAGGCACGGCTGGCGCTGGCTTCGGCGCTTCCGGGCATTGCCGGTCTTGCCATGAAGAAGGGTAGTGCCGTGCGCGGCCTGCGTTCCGGCATCACGCACTCAACAGATGAGCTTCCGCACCCGCGTCCGGGGTGGATTTGCCTTTCTCTCTACAGCCTTACCCTCCCGCAACTTGCCGGTCACTTTCTGGAACGCGGTGTGTTTGTGGAAACTGCCCAGTTGCTGCGCTACGCCCGGCTCGCGCCCGATGATTTATGCGTTCTGAACGGCAAAACCATGCAAACCAGCAGTCTGGCGAACTTGCCCGGTAACCTGTTTGGCAACTTGTCATCCAGTTTACCGTCTGCCTTGACGTCTGACCAGACGTCTGGCTTGCCGCCCGACTTGCATGGCAATTCGCCCGGCAACTGTCAGCCCGGCTTCATGCCTGAGGGCACGTCCCAATCCGGTTCTCCTGTAATTTTCCGCCTTTGCGTCAAGTTATGTCTCTCTTGACATAACGCACTAAAATAACTGGCGTTATTCGTTGACATGCTTGTTTGTCGGGCTATAATCACCATAAACAGTTTTTCCGGTCTTAAACGTATCTGCGTCCAAGCGCCTTTGCGGCGCGCAGTACCGCGCGACGCCTCTTCATCCTGCTTTGGACACCCCCCACCAGGGCAGGATTGAGGACAATACGCCGAGCAGAAAGGAGTAATGCATGGAATTCAAGATTTTACGCGTCAATATGGCTACCAAAGAGTGCCGCTTTGAAGATATCCCGGCCCAGTACGCCGGTCTTGGCGGACGCGGCCTTACTTCGGCCCTTGTTGCTGCCGAGGTTGACCCCACCTGTGGTCCCCTTGGCCCGAACAACAAGCTGGTTTTCGCGCCCGGTCTTCTGGGCGGCACCAATTGCGCCAACTCCAA
>JAJDJF010000114.1 GCA_030267065.1 Desulfovibrio sp. OttesenSCG-928-C06
CTTTCTTTCTTCTCTTACAACACTTTTCTGATTTCCCAGCCCTGCTGGCGGGCGTAGGCTTCGAGCGCCTGCCCGCCGAGTGCGGCGGTAAAGGCACCGGGCAGTCCTTCGGCCAGAACCTGTCCGAACTGGCGGAAGTGGTCGGGGGTTGTGCCCAGCACTTCCTCGCGCACTCTGGCGCGGATGTCGGTGGTATTTCCGGTCAGGGTGCGGGCAAAGGCGCTGTTGCCTTTTGCTTCTGGCAGCATGTAGGCGTCAAGCTCGCCAACCGCGCCGACGATGGATGCTTCAAGCTCGCGCTTGCCCGGTATGTTGTTCATCAGGTGCGCGGCGCAGGCGTCGAATACCTGAAGGGTTCCGGAGGTGTTGGGATCGCGGTAGGAGGCCAGCACAAAGTCGCCGGTAAAGCGGTCCAGAGTGGAGAACGCGCCGTAAGCGCCACCCTGCACGCGCACCTTTTCCCAGAGAAAGCCGGTGCGCAGGTACTTGAGGATAGCCAGAGCCGAGCCGTGGTAGGCGTAGCCGAGGTCGTAGAGGTTCATGCCCTTGCCCATGTAGTTGACCTGCGCGGGGGTGATCAGGGCTTCTTTTTCCGGCAGGTTCTGCATGGCGCGTGTAACCGGGTTTTGGGCGGCATCGGGCAGGTCGGCTGACAGTTCGGAAACCAGAGCCATGATGGATTCTTCCTGATCCGCTTCGGCCGTGATGTTCAGGATGATGCCCCGGCGGTTGACCAGAATCTTGCGCAGTTCCTGAAGCTTTTTCAGCACGCCCGGCCAGTTGGAGGAGACTTCTTCCGAAAGGTTGCGGATATAGTCAAGGTAGCCAAGGCCGCCGCACTGGTCGGCCAGCCAGCCGGTTAGCGAGCAGGAGGCCTTGAGCCGCCCGGCGGTGAACATGTGGCCTGAGGGCACCAGACTGTGCTCCAGCCGGGCTTTTTCTTCCAGCAGCATCCGGCCGATGTGTTCCTGGTTGTCCAGATCGGTGCGGGTCAAAAGCTCGGCGGTCAGCCCGAAAAGGTCGCGTATCTTGTCTGGCGCGGCTTTACCGCTCAGGCACAGGCTGCCGATGGGCATACGGTCGCGCAGGCGGGTCAGCAACTGGATTTCCGAATCCATGCCGCCGGTTTTGCGCGCAATGTTCATGTTCAGTTCAATAAAGTCGCGTTCGGCGTTGCCCATTTCAAGCATGGCCCGGCCCAGCATGGGGACGAGGGGTAGTAGCTTGTCCGGCACGGCGCTCATGTCCATGTGCAGGTTCAGGTAGCAGATGCCGCTGGTGGGCTGCGGGTGGTAATAGACCGGAAGTTCCCGGTCCGTGATGCTTTTTTGCCTGATTTCCTGATTGCTCAGGGGCAGATCTTCCACCTGCACGCGCGGTATTCTGGCCAGATCTTCCGGGTTGTCCGGCGTTTCCTGCATCAGGCGCAGTTTTTCGGTTTCCGCGACCAGCGCATTGCGCTCCGTAGCGCTGAGTTGGGCCAGCTTGGCTTGCAGGCGTTCGTTTTCCTCCTGCGCCTGAAGGCGGCTCAAGCCGGAATCCGGGTAGAGCAGGATGGAGGCGCGGTGTTCGTTATCCAGAAGGTGGGCGCGGATCAGGCCTTCAAAATAGCCGCCATTGTCTGACAGTGCTTTGGACTTGATGGAAGCCAGCGGCGCTTCAAACTGGAGCGGGGCCAGCGGTGCCTGCGGATCGGCAAAATGCAGCCAGGTGGTCAGGGCGCGCAGCATAATTGCCAGCCCGACCGGGAAACGGCCCGTGTTGTTCTCGCGCAGGGCAAATTCAAGGCTGTTGACCGCGGCTTCAACGCTGGGCAGCGGGATGCCGTTTTCAACAAGGCCGCGCAGGGTTTGCAGGATTATTTCCTCCACCTGCCCGGCGTTTTCTTCGGCAATGCCTTTTAGTCCGATGGAAAAGGTAATCTGGCGCAGTTCGTCCTGCATGCCGCTACCGGTCAGGTCTTCGCCCAGCCCGGATTCAATCAGCGCCCGGCGCAGCGGCGAGGCAGGCATGCCCAGCAGAATGTGCTCCAGCATGGCGAGAGCAAGGGTGCGCTCCACCTCGTCCGGGGCAATGCCCACCTGCGGCAGCACCCAGTTCAGGGTGAACATGGCCTTGTCGTCTTCGCTGGCGGCAAAGGGCAGGCGCAGATTTTTGCGCTGGCTGAACGGGGCCTGCACCGCCACTTCCGAGCTGGCCGTGTCGATGCGGTCGTAGTCTTTAAGCACTTCGTTCAGGATTTCCAGACGCTTTTCTTCCGGATCATCGCCCCAGAAGTAGAAGCGCGCGTTCGACGGATGGTAGTATTTGCGGTGGAAGTTCATGAAGTCTTCAAAGGTCAGCGATGGGATGTCCGCCGGGTCGCCGCCGGATTCAAGTCCGTAGGGGGTGTCCGGGAACATGGCGTGCATGGACTGGCGCTCCAGCACCGATTCGGGCGACGAGAACACGCCCTTCATCTCGTTGTAGACCACGCCCTTGAAGCTGATTTCCGGCTCGGCAGCGCTATCATCCTGCGCGGGCACGGCATCCAGATGCCAGCCTTCCTGCCGGAATATGGATTCGCCCTCCTGCTGGTACAGGCGGGGGTGGAAGACGGCATCAAGGTAAACGTCAATCAGGTTATAAAAATCCTGCAAATTGGCGCTGGCTACCGGGTAACAGGTTTTATCCGGGTAGGTGAAGGCGTTCAGGAAGGTTTGCAGCGAGCCTTTGAGCAGCTCCACAAACGGCTCCTTGACCGGGTATTTTGCCGAGCCGCAAAGCACGGAATGCTCAAGAATGTGCGGCAGCCCGGTGGAATCGTGCGGGGGAGTGCGCAGGGAAACGCCGAAAACCTTGTTTTCGTCCCTGTTGACGAAGCTCAGCAGGCAGGCTCCGGTTTTGTCGTGCTGCCAGACCTTGGCGGTGCTGCTCAACTCATCAACCTTGCGTTCAAGAATAAGTGTAAAACCGTGACTATTCAAAGCGGCCTCCGGA
>JAJDJF010000115.1 GCA_030267065.1 Desulfovibrio sp. OttesenSCG-928-C06
TCATGGGAGAACAATGATGAAAGTTATCGATTTTCGTTTCAGGCCCTGCGTCAAGGCGGTGGTTGACTCCATTGTGAGCAATCCCGTGTTCAGCGGTTTTGTCGCGGCAACCGGGTTTGGCAGCAAGCCTGCACCGACGCTGGCGGAAGAGGTGGCCCTGTTCAAATCGCTGGGGGTTGAAAAAGTGGTCATGAACGGGCGCGATTGCGAAACCGTGTCCAGAGCGCCTTCCTCCAATCCCGGCGTGATCGAGGCCATGAGCGCTTTCCCGGATGAGATCATCGGCTTTTACGGGTTTGACCCGTACAAGGGTATGGATGGCGTGCGAGCCTTTAGAAAAGCCATACAGCAAGAAGGGTTCGTGGGCGCTTCTGTTGACGCGGACATCTGCCGCCTGCCCCTGAGCGATGCGCGTTTTTATCCGCTCTACACCATGTGCTGCGACCTTGGCGTGCCGGTGATTATGACCACCGGGGCCGCCCCCATGCCGGGGGTACCTATGGAGAACACCTCACCGGTGCATGTGGACCGGGTTGCCGCTCATTTTCCGGAGCTGAAAATTGTCATGAGCCACGCGGCATGGAATTACCCGTACGAGGCGCTATCCGTGGTGTACCGCAACAATAACGTCTACATGGATATTTCCGACATGAACATGATCATGTGGATGGATATCTTTGTTAAAGCCATCAACAGCAACCTTGGCAATCTTTCTGACAAGGTGTTTTTCGGGAGTGCGCACCCGTTCATGCCGCTGGCTGAAGCGCTGGAAACCATGGCTGGCTTTGAGTTTGCCGATGGTGTGCGTGAAAAGATCATGTACGGCAACGCCAAAAGATTCCTTGGTCTGGCCTGATTCTGAGCCTGTTTGCGCCTGAATGCACGGGAAAGGACAGGTGGTACGTTTGCAATGCCTTTTCTGCGGCGGCAGGTTGCCGGGATTATCAGAACCAAGAAGATGTGGATAGCATCTCAAAGTCAAGAAGAGCGGTATTTCCGTAAAGAAAAAGCGCACTTGATTTTCTACCGTTGATCAAGCATGTTTTTGGGGCGTTCAGCACATCCTGCAAGGGGATGTGCTGAACGCCCGTTTCTATCTGCTATTACGAGCGATTCCGGCCCGGTTACAGAACCCTTGTCCGGGATATTACCAGGGGATTTTCGCTCACGCCTCTCATCGAAGAACTGCATGTTTTTCGCGCTATACATGGATTTACCGTCATTTCCCTAATTTCTTTTCATTTTTGCAAAGAATTACGTCATAACTGAAAAAATCTAACAGCTATGCGGTTTTGCGCACGAGCATTTTGTTTTCTTTTCATTTTTGCAAAGAGAATGAGGGCTAATTTCGCGCTCTGTTTTTGAAGATTTGTGAGAATGTTCACAATACCGGGCTCTTTCCGGCATTGGCACACCCTTTGCTTTATCTGACTCAAGTGTACACAGACACACTGTCCGGACGCGGGCATTACAAGCAATATTCTACAAATCAAACCGGAAGGGAGTAGTGTGAAATGAGCGTTAAAATCAAAAAAATCGTTACGCAGAAAGAAACCATCAACTACGAAGGCTTCAAAGACGCAGTCAAGCCCATCAACCGGGTTGTTGTCGCTGCGGTTATCGATAACCCGTACGCCGGAAAATACTCCGAAAACCTTGATGAACTCATCGGCATCGGCGAAGAGCTGGGCGATATCCTCACCAAGATCGGCCTTGAGCAGCTGCCCGGACAGGTAGAAAACTACGCCAAGGGCGCCATCGTTGGTCTGAATGGCGAACTGGAACACGGCGGAGCCACCCTGCACCCCAAACTCGGCGCCACCATGCGCAAGGCCATCGGCCTGCCCTGCAGCGCCCTCATTTCCTGCAACAAGAAAGTTGCCGGTCCCGGTGCTACCATCGACCTGCCCCTGATGTTCCGTGACGAAGCCGCTATCCGCACCCACTACGACACGATTCCGAATTTCGGCATTCCCGGCGCACCTAAGGCCAACGAAATGATCATCATGATCGCCCTGACCGACGGCGGCCGCCCGAACCCCCGCATTGGCGGACAGACCCTGGCCGACTACGAAAAGAAGCGCGCTGAAAGCAAATAGCCCAAGCGTAACAGAGCCATCATTGCGGAAAGGCCCTGAGGCGCAGGCCTGCCTGAAACGACTCGGGCCTTTCCGGAGCTGAATCCGGCGCATATCACGCCAAAGCTGCCAGGCAGCTGTCACCGATGCACCAGCTGGTGCGTATGTAAGAAAATTTTAGACAACGAGGAATCGGATCATGGCCAAAACTTTACTCAAAAATATAGGCTGCTTGTATTCTGGGGATATCAACGCGCCTGTGCTGAACGCGAATTCCATCCTGATTGAAGACGGCAAAATCATCGAAGTAGGCAACAATCTTTCAGCCGCCGATGCCAAGGTTATCGACGTAAAGGGCACCACCGTCATGCCCGGCCTGATGGACAGCCACACCCACCCTGTTATCGGCGAATGGACGCCGCGTCAGGGTGCCATGAGCTGGATCGACCCGTATGTCCGCTCCGGTGTGACCGGCCTGATCAGCGTTGGCGAAACCCACATCCCCGGCAAGCCCAAAAATGCCGAAGGCATGCGCGCCCTTGCCACTGTTGCCAAGCACACCTTTGACAACGTGCGCCCGGCCAAGATGAAGCTCTACGGCGGCGCTTACATCCTGCACAAGGATGCTGCTGAAGAAGATTTCAAGAAATTTGTCGACATGGGCATCAAGTGCACGGGCGAAATCGGCCTGGGCAGCGCCAACACTGTCGAAACCGCAGGCCACATGATGAAGTGGGCCAAGGACGCCGGACTCAAGGTTACCATCCACCGCGGCGCTTCCTACCTGCACGGCTCCAACAGCATTGACCCTGACACCATCATCTCCCTCCAGCCCGATGTGATTTGCCACGTTTCCCTCGGCCGCGTGCCCAGCGATGAAATTCACCGCTACTTTGA
>JAJDJF010000116.1 GCA_030267065.1 Desulfovibrio sp. OttesenSCG-928-C06
TCAGATTTAGGGCGAACATCCCAGCTTTCTTCCCTGCCGTTGCGGTCCGCTATAAAAACGCGGTTCAGCGGCGAGGCAAAGCCGCTATCAGCCACGCCTACCAGATTACCTACCAGCATGTCGGCGTTTTTGCGTTTGAGCTTGCCGCGCACGTTATCTTCAAGGTTACCGGTTTCAGCCGCCATGCCGACAATTCTTTGCGAAGCGCCCTTGGCAGCGCCTGCGGCAGACAGAATATCAGGGTTTGGAAGGAAACTTATCGATAAGCCTTCTGTTGCCTTGTCCTTCTTGAATTTGTCCGTTCCGTGCGCTTCTGGATAAAAATCGGCAACTGCCGCAGAGAAGATCCCATAGTCCATCTGCGGCCAGATATCCATGACAGCCTGATACATGTCCCTAGCCGGGCTAACGTCAATCCGGTTCACTTCCGGCGGCAGCCAGGGGCAACCCGGGCCGCAGACAGCATGAACCTCGGCCCCGCGCAGATAGGCGGCAACAGCGTAAGCCGCGCCCATGGTGCCGGTGGAGAGGTTGCTCCAAAAACGCACGCCGTCCCACTGTTCGCGGGTCGGGCCCATGGTTATCATCACCTTTTTACCGGCATAATCCTGCGGCGAAAGCTGCTTTAAAACCGCCAGATAAGCCTGACGCAAATCCACCAGCTTGCCCTGCCCTTCCTCATTGCAGGCCACCTTGCCGGAAACAGGCTCAAGGATAACATGGCCCAGTTCACGCAGGCGCGCACAATTTGCTTTTGTAGCGGGATTGCTCCACATGCGTGGATTCATGGCCGGAGCAAACAGGATGCGGCCCGGAAAGGCCAAAGCCTGCGCGGAAAGAATCTCATCAGCCAGCCCGGAAGCTACCCGTGCCATGGTTGTAGCGCTGGCCGGGAGCACGATAAAGGCTTCGGCCTCGGCACCGGGTGTAAGGGGCCCAAAGGGATCGTAAGATTCGCCAAGTTCGGCAATGCCGTCCGCAGGGAACATTGAGGAGTAAACTGTTTCCGCCCCGAGCGAACGGAAGCTGAGGGGCGTGACAAACTTTGCGGCTGAGCCGGTAATGCCGACGCTTACCCGCAAACCGCACTTCTGCAAGGCTCGCAAAAGATCCAGCGCTTTATAGGCGGCAACCGATCCGCTAACTCCAAGATGAACCCGGCGTCCTGCAAACGCCCGGGAAGGAAAGTATTTTTCCATATCTGCTCCGGCTTGCGCCAAAAAAACAGCACAGCGGTTCTGGATTAAAATTCAAAAATATCTGCGGCCGTAATCCGCGCTGAAAAATTTGTAACCGGAAGCAGGCAAAGAGGCAACAGCCAGCCAGAAGCCCTGCACTTGCACAGGGGGCGAGGTCAGAACAAATACCCATGTTGAGGTGGTCTGGGGGGAATCATTCCCCCCAGCCGCCGGAGGCATAATCTTAAATATATCCTACCGTAATAAAAGTATTTTCTACTAATCTTCTTTCGGCGCTTCTGCCTGACCTTTTTTCTTCAAAAAGCTCTTTTCCTCACCGCGCAGCAGGCGTTTGATGTTCTCGCGGTGCTTCACCACGATCAGCAGCCAGACAACGGCAGCCAGCGGCAGCAGTTCGTAGCGCCCGAAAAAGGCCAGACAAACCGGCAGCAAAGTGGCAAGCGTGAGTGACCCCAGCGAAACAAAGCCCGAGCGCCAGATTACCAGCAGGCAGACAACAGCGGAAATAATCAGGGAATAGAAGGAAAGCGGAATGAACACGCCCACAGTGGTAGCCACGGCCTTGCCGCCCTTGAACTTGAGAAACACCGAGTAAAGATGCCCCAAGAGCGCGCAAAGGCCGACTACGCTGGCGTAAAACGGCGAGCCAAGAAACTGCAGGGCAAACAATGTTGGCAGCAAGCCCTTCAACGCATCGCAGGCCAGCGTTGCAATGCCCCAGTGCAGACCGCACAGACGGGCCACGTTGGTTGTTCCGATATTCTTGCTTCCGGCGGTTCTGGGGTCAATGCCGCAGAATGTTCTGGCTATAACCAGCCCAAAAGGAACTGAGCCCAGAACATAAGCGAACACGCAAAAAAAAGACCACAAGGGATATGAAAATTCAGGACCAACAGATAACCAGTCAGCAAGCATAATCTCTCCGGATATATCAATAGAATGAATGCCTCCGGCGGCCAAGGGCGCTGCCCTTGGAACCCGCCAGGGGGAGCATTTTCAGAGTAGTTCGGCCTCGCTCCACTCGGCACGAACGGCCCCTGGACCCCGCACTGGGTTAGCGGCACTCCGAACATTACAGTGAAGCAACATAACTAGCTTCCGGTTGGCGCTTTGCCAACCTTTAAGCAATCACTAAAACGGCAGACGCTATCAGGATGGCAAGTCGTCTGCCGTTACAGCAAAGCACCCTTTCCAAGCCGGGAGCGATGAGTAGACAGCAGCCTGAAAACTGGCTCCGGCAAAATTCCCGGCAGGCACGGTAATCGAATGCGCGTGCAGCAACATGCCGGAAAACGCAGGCCCGCCGTAGCGCCTGTCGCCAATAAGCGGATAACCGCGCGCGGCGCATTGCACCCTGATCTGGTGCTTCCTGCCGGTCAGCAGTTGCACTTCCAGCAAGCTTGCCGGACCGATTGGCGAATTGGCAAGACGCTTCAAAACCCGGAAAAGAGATGCAGCCCGCACGCATTTTCCGGCATCATGCAGAACCGGCAGGCCTGAGCCTTGCACATACATGCGCTCATAACCATCCGGCCCGCGAGCCGGAAAAATATCATCCGACAGAATATGCCAACCGTGCAAATCGCCAGCCAAACCATCACCCAAATCAGCACCCGAGCCATAGCCTGAACCGTATTCATGGCCGGAAGTCCGGCTATCCTCCGACAGCGGGAAATCAAATACAGAACTGCCGGATGCAGCATCAGCAGAAAATTCAAAGTCACCGGCTACCCATG
>JAJDJF010000117.1 GCA_030267065.1 Desulfovibrio sp. OttesenSCG-928-C06
TACGAACGCGCACAGGCATTACCGGGTGGGCAGATGCTGACCCGGCGCAGTCTGGCCCGGCTCGCCATAAGGGAAGGCCGCCTTGACGACGCGCGCGAGGAACTGCACGAAGCTCTGCTGATTAACCCCAATGACGCGCAGGCCCTGCAAATGCTGGCATCCCTGTATCTGGATGCCGGCGAAGACCCGCGCGTGGCCGAAAGTCTGGCCCGGCAAAGCGCCGCCCTGCGACCGGATTTCAAGGCCGCGTGGATGGAGCTGGCCCGCGCTCTGGAAGCCGTAGGCAAACAGCCCGAGGCCCGCGAAGCCATGATGAAGGCCGGGGAACTGTAGCTACTCGAAGATCTCGCGCAACCATGCAGGCACGCGCATCGGAGAGGCTTCTCTGGTGGTGATGGCGTGCTGGGTGCTGCCGGTGGCGTGCAACAGGGTGCGGTCCTCGTTCCAGATTTCATACACAAAGGTGACCGAGGCACGGCCCCATTCGCTGATGCCGCCGCGCATGTTTGCCAGATCGTCATAGCGCAGGGGGCTGCGGTAGCGGCATTCGGCATGGCGCACCGGCAGGTAGACGCCGCGTTTTTCAACCTCGGCGTACGAAACTCCGCTGGCCCGGATGATCTCGCTGCGCATCCGCTCAAAAAGTTGCAGGTAGTTGGCGTAATACAAAATTCCCATCGCGTCCGTGTCGCCGTAGGAGATGCGGTAGGTATGCCAAACGTGTTTTTCGGGAAAGTCTTTCATTCCAGCTCCTGTTGCTTGCAAAAAAATATCCGCGTCAGTGCGCGGTGAAGTTTATCTGTAAAATTCATGCGTGCGCATCGTTTATGCTGCACGTTTTATTTCAAGATCGTTTATCAGGCAACTCATAATGGCCAACTGCCTGCCATAGCCAGCCCCATGGGGCGCTGATCAGCGCTTGCCCGGCACGGTGAGCGCGGCCAGAGCCGCTATGCTCAAAGCCAGCACTATTCCTGCGTAAAATCCCCAGTCCAGCCCAAAGCTTATCATCATAAAGCTGAAAATTACCGGCGCGATAGTCTGCCCACCACGCTGCAATACGGCGTTTACCGCCATGACCGAGGCGCGTTGGGACGGCGGCGCTTCCTGCAACAGCATGGTCTGTACGTTGGGCACATTCAGCCCCTGACCGATGCCGAAGAACAGCACTGGCACAATCAGCCACCAGAATCCGGGCATGAGCGGAAAAACCAGCAGGCAGACCAGATAGAGAACCTGACTGGATATGAGCAGGCGGCGCGGCCCAAAACGGGCGTTCAGGCTGCCAAGGCGCGAGGCTGCCATGGCGCTGCCAAGGGCTGAAAAAAGCATCCCGATGCCGATGGCGGCAGGGCTGGCATGAAAACGTTGGTCAGCCAGAACAGGAAAGCAGGTGATGATCGGGCCGTAGAGCATGGTGAAGGTCAGGCAGGTCATGGCAAACAGCGCCAGCAGCCGTTTATTGCGAAAGGCCTGCCCCATGCCGGAAAGATAGCTGCGCATAAAGCCGCCGTCCGGAGCGCTCAGCGGCTTGCTGAGCGGCGTGCGCATGGCCATGATGATAACCGGCAGGGTGATGACCGAAAGCAGAAAGGGCAGGCGCCAGTCAAAGTGGGCCAGCAACCCGCCAATGGTCGGGTAGGCGGCGTTGGCAATGCTGAGTACCGTCATGTTGTAGCCAACAACGCGCGGTAGTTGCGGGGCGCGTTCCGGGCCGGACCAGTGATCGGCGATAATAGTTGTGTTCAGCAGGCTCAGGGTGCAACCGCCCAGCCCTTGCACAAAACGCAAAACGAGCAGGACGGTGAAGTTTGGCGCAAAGGCGCAGGCAGTACCGGCAAAACAGAAAAGCGCAAGCGACGGCAACAGCACCACCTTGCGTCCAAAGCGGTCAGCAAGAATGCCGAACGGCAGCGCAAAAATGATGCCGGGTAGCGCATAGGCCGTGATCACCAGCGTAGCCGTGGGCAGGCTCACGCCAAAAATCTTGGCCAGCATCGGCACCATGGGCATAATGCTGCTCACGCCCATGATCATGCAGCAGGTGGAGCCGAAAGCCAGCAGCAGCACGCGCCTGCCTTCCGGCGAGATTTCCCGGCCCGGCTTATGTCTGCTGGCAGGAGGCTCCGGCGGCTGCCCGGACTGGGCTGCGGAATTTTTGTTCGTTTGAGTACTCATGTGTTTATTTTTTGCCGGAGATGAGAGTACCCTTGCAGCGCCATTCCGTCCAGAGTGGAAATGGCTGCAAATCCATCTGGAAAGCTTGCGCGGACACAGGGTTGGCGACGAGACAGAACCACCGGTTTTGGCCGGTAAATAAGGCCACAGTTTTGCTGGCTCTGCATATGAACAACAGATAAATAATGTTGCAGTTTTGCCCGCCGCTGTATGTGAAAAGGCAGGCGTAGCGATGCCTTCCGGAGTGGCTGTTACAGGGTGGCATTTCTGGAGCGACTCTTAGTAAGCCTTGATTCGGTCCTTGCGCCTGCCGGTTTCAGCTATGAAGTGCCTGCCAAGGCTATCCGCGTTTTGCGCCATCCAGACGGTGATGCTGGTCGGGGTGATTACGGATTCCGGCGCGATTATGCTGTCACAGGGGGCGGCCTTGGTACTGGTCTTGACGCTGGGCTCTGCATCTGCTGTGCACGTTTTTGCGCTGGCGGGGCTTGCGCCGGGCTGCGTTGCCGGGGTTTCCGTTCTGTCCGCGCCTTGTGTCGGGGGACTTTCCGCTCCAGCATGCAGCTGGCAGGCAGGCTCCTCGCCAGAATGCAGCCCGCTGGCAGGCAATGTGCGGGGCTGTAATCCGCCCGTCAACAATCCGCTGGTCAGGGCGGTTATCTCCTCGCGCGTGGCCAGTGGCTCGCCCAGTATTTTTCCGAGCAGCCAGACGCCGGGGTAGCCCAGCCAGACCGGTAGTCCGATAACCGGGCGT
>JAJDJF010000119.1 GCA_030267065.1 Desulfovibrio sp. OttesenSCG-928-C06
AACCGGACATTGCTGATACCGGGCGGGAGCGCGACTCAAGGCTATTTAAAGTGCTTCTTGTCCAGGTGTTCGTACTTGGGCAGGTAGCGGGTGGGCAGCGCGAGAGCGTCGCGACGGAACGGAGGCGCAAGACGCCAGCCATCGGTCATGACTTCGATAACTGCCGGGCGGCGCTTCTTCTTGGCGGTATCCAGCGCATCAGCCAGGTCTTTCTGGTTATTGACGGTGTAGCCGTCCGCGCCCATGGCTTCGCCGATTTTCGCGTAGGAGTTCGACCAGATATCAGCGCCCACAAAGCGGTTGTTGTAGAAGTCGATCTGGTTCTTCTTCTCGGCACACCAGGCACCGTTGTTGTAAACGGTGGCGATAACCGGCAGGTCGTACTGCACGGCGGTGGGCACTTCGAACAGGCTCATGCCCCAGGCGCCGTCCCCGGCGATGGAGACAACGGTATCCTCGCGGCAGGCCAGCTGCGCACCCAGAGCGGCCTGATAGGCAAAACCGGTGTTGCCGAAGGTCAGGGTAGCAATGTGGCGCTTGGGATTCTTGAAGCGCAGGTAGCTGTTGGCGGTGGAGGAAGTGTTGCCGATGTCGGTGGTGGCAATGGCGTTATTGTCGGTAACGAACTTGCCCACAACTTCCAGAGCCTTGCGCGGGTGCATGCGGCCTTCAAGGGTCGGTTCTTCGGAGATTTCCGCGATTTCCTTGTACCAGTCTTCCAGTTCGGCCTTGACGAGGTTGTAAGTCGGGGTGAGGTCGGCCTTGGGCTTCATGTTGGCTTTCAGGCGTCCAAGCAGCTCAACAGAGGCGTCCTTGGCATCGGCGCACAGGCCAACGGCAACCGGGTGGGTTTTGGCGATGTGCATGGGGTTGATGTCGATCTGCACAATCTTGGCCGTTTTCGGGAAGTAGTTGATATCGTACTGCGGCAGGGTGCCGAAGTAGGACAGACGGGTACCGATGGCAAGAATAACGTCAGCTTCCTTGAGGATGCGCATGGCGGCCTTGGAACCCATGTAACCGATGGGGCCGGTCCAGAGCGGATGGTCGCAGGGGAAGGCATCGTTATGCAGGTAGGTGGTGCCAACCGGAGCGCCGAGGAATTCGGCCAGTTCTTTAACGGTTTCGATGCAGTCGGCATCGACAACACCGCGGCCGGAAACGATAACCGGGTTCTTGGCGTTTTTCAGCACTTCAACGGCAGCGGCAAAGTGTTCGGGGTTGCCGATGCCGCCGGGAGCCACGCGGTACTGCGAAGGCTTGAGGATTTCTTCTTCCAGCTCGCCGTAGAAGTAGTCGCGCGGGATATCAACCAGAACCGGGCCGCGCATGGCGTAGGCGGCGCGGAAGGCGGTGCGCAGGATATCAGCGGCGCGTTTGGGATGCGGCACGCGGAAGGATGCCTTGGTGATGGGCTTGAACAGGTTCCAGGTGTCGCATTCCTGGAATCCGTCCCAACCGACGGAAATGCTGCCCGCGCTGGGCGAGAGCACGATCATCGGGGAGTGAGCCATGTTAGCGGTGGCAACTGCGGTAACGTAGTTGGTGATGCCGGGGCCGTTCTGCCCGATTACCACACCGGCTTTGCCGGTAAGACGGCTGTAGGCGTCTTCCATGTGTCCGGCGGTCTGCTCATGACGCACAGAGATAAAATCGATACCGGCAGCCGGGAAAAGATCCAGCAGGTCCATAAAAGCGGATCCCATGATCCCGCCTACATGATTAACGCCTTCCTGTACAAGGACTTCGGCCATTGCTTCACTGGGAGTCATTTTAGGCATCTGGATTGCTCCTTATTATAAAGAAAGTTAACAAAACCGCCGGGACAAGAGGTAGCGGAACTCGCCTTCCTTGCCTGAGGCTCAAACGGAGCCACTACCAAAATTGTTCCGGACAGCGGGTTTACCAAAAATCAGCAACAGCAAGCACACAGACACGCCTGACACCGGCCCATGACAGCCGGTCAAGTTCACAACCCTATCAGCAAGAAGCAAGCCAACTCACCACACTCTAGATAAAAATATACAATATCAAACACTTACACAAAAAGCAATATACACACCCAATCATTATGCATACCATTATGTCCGACACTCCAGACACTTCTGCAAGACAGTCAAAACAACCAGACATAATCCGAAAATCCGGACAGCTCCCCTACATCCATGAATGTTGATATTTTTATCCTGTAAATACAATACATTAAAAAGCATTAAAGAGAATTTAAACTTGCATTGTCGGCATTATTAGTCCATAAAATCACAACTGGCTTCTAAAGCTCTGTCTTCGGCAAAACCATACACACCCCAAACCAATAGCGGCAGTTCGCAATTAACCGCCTGCCAGAACTGAATATTCGTCTGCTGTGCAGATTGTCTGACACATTACACTACTGTCAGGTAGTGTAAAATAGTGTCCGGAATATTGTACAGCAGGTGTCTGGACTGCGGCCATACACTTACCAGAGCAGAGAAATTATCCAGTAAAATCAGTACGATATTTTACAGGCACACATATTGCTAGGATATTGTGAAATTTTTAGCAAGCAAACACATGACACCAGACACGCAACACTGTTTTAAGGCATTCGCAACCCCCAAATTACGGAGTGAATTACCTATGAAAAGCGTTGACGAACTGCTGGCCGCAGCCAGAAAGGCACAGAAAGCGGTAGCTGAATACACGCAGGAACAGATAGACGAAGTATGCCTCTCGGTTGCCTGGGAAGTATATAACGATAAGAACATCGACATCCTCGCCCGCATGGCCGTGGAAGAAACCGGTTACGGCAATTACGAAAGCAAGGTAACCAAGCACAAAAGAAAAATCGGCGGCGTGCTGCACGACATCATGGACGCCAAAACCGTTG